>CAZFWT010000066.1:7331-8422 GCA_964522635.1 uncultured Halobacteria archaeon
ATCTTTAGGCTTGCTCTATCTAATTTGGAGAACGAACAAAGGCGATAAGCGTCGTCAAGAAACTATTTGGCGAGACTATGCCCCAAAAGAAGCTCTCGCCCTATACTGCTGATCTGTAGATTGCGGGACTCGCCCAGAGAAGAGACCAATAATCACGAGATCTACCGTCCTGAGTGAGTGGGATGAGTAAGGCTCTGGTTGAGCACTCGCAGAAGAGGCGCTCTCTGACATTTGCGATCGGATCAAGAGCATTATAACACGTTTTCCACTCTAATAAAATAAGCGGAATAAGAAAACGTGAGAACTCAGCATGGACCGCAAAAACGCCGTTAATATCGTGCTTACCCTGCCGCTCCTTTTTTCGGTCTCCACCTCGTACCTCCTGTATCAGCACCAGCAGGAGCTCATTGAGCACCTGCTCGAAGCCCAGCCTGCCAGAACCGAACCGCCGCAAATCTTTGAACAACCCTCCGAATCAATCAGACCCGCGCGGGTCATCGGACGAGCGCGAACATTGTCGCGGTGGGCAGCGACACCCGCCAGGGCCTGATGGGCACGGTCACGGTCGAGGTGAAAGAAGGAACGGGAAACGTGCTGGTGAATACGAACCCCTTCCTTCTCGAGCCGGACCGGACACGCAATACTCGATCCGGGAAGCTGTGGAGGCTGCTGCGGCCTTTTCACAGGTGAACATAACGGGTAATGACATTCTCATTTCCTTCGTGATCAACGGCACCGTGATCGGCGGCCCGTCAGCGGGAGCGGCGACGACTATCGCTACGATCGCGGCGCTCGAAGGGAAGACGGTGCGGCTCGATTATGTTCTTACCGGAACGATCGAAGAAGACGGCTCTATCGGCCAGGTCGGCGGGGTGTTCGATAAAGCGGTCGCGGCGGAGAAGCACAATATCACGCGCTTCCTCGTACCCTATGGTCAGAAGACAGTAGTGTATTAAAAACGAGCAGCGGCTGGAAGAGCAGCAGATCTTCGGCTTCACATTCTCACGCGTCTACTACATGCCCATGGGTGACTCGATGGATGTGCCGGAGGTGGCGAGCATCGGAGAAGCGGTCTCCTACATGGTTCTGTA
>CAZFWT010000067.1:0-8392 GCA_964522635.1 uncultured Halobacteria archaeon
GACATCTGGGTTTTCGGGCTCGCGAAGCCCGCTTCATCGTTTAACGCACGCAAAGACGCGCTCAGCCGCACGTATCGCTATTATCTCTACGCTCCGCCGGACGCGGAACGGGAGCTCGCACGCATGCAGGACGCCGCAGCGCTCTTTCTTGGCACGCACGACTTCTCCAATTTCGCACAGACGCCCGGGCACCACGAGCAGGAAGCTGAATATTTCTCGTCCATCCGCGAGATAAAGCGGCTTGAGATCACACTCGATACAAACACCTCGTTTATTGTTATTGACATCGAGGCGAACAGCTTCCTCCGCAAGATGGTGCGCAAGATCGTTACAGCACTTACGCTGGTCGGTCGCGGGAGCAGAGCGCGTGAATGGTTGGACGCGCTTCTGGAACGCGAAATAACAGAAGCGATCGAGCCGGCACCGCCCTTCGGACTCATGCTCTCGAACGTCACCTATCCAGAGATCAGCTTCGTTGAGGACGAGTACGCAAAGCGGCATGTCCTCGCTCGACTCACCGAGGCGCTCCTCGTTCACGCCTCCACCGCCGCGGTAGTGCGCCGCATGGTGCGCGAATACACGCAGTAAGCATGTTGTAAGCACGTTGTAAGCACGCTGCGAGAAACGCTCCAGATGCCGGTAAAAAGTTTAAATACTTCGCTTTTGTACTTACTGCTATAAAATAAAGCAGAGTAAGAGCGTTAAATTACGATGGTGAGTAAAGAGCGCGTCGCGCAGCAGCAGAAAGAGCGGATGAAGAAGTTCGTTGAGAGCGCGCTCATGGCGCTCGGGTTCTTTATCCTCTTTGGTATCATCATTATTCCCGGACTGCGGGAAGGGCTCGGGAGCGCTCTGGGCGTCGTGCTCGATCCGCTCGCGGAGGCGGTAGGGGCAAATAATTTCCTCATCACTATCCTCATACTCTCGGTCATTACCGGCATCTATACCACCGTGGTTCAGAAGTACACCATGAACTGGGACCTGATGGCGAAGTCGAAGGAATATCAGAAGCAGATCAGGGAGCTGCAGAAAGAGCTCCTGGAGGCGAAACGAACGAACAACAAGAACCTGATGAAGAAGCTGGAGAAGAAGAAGGAGGAGATCATGCGCAAGCAGACGCAGTTCTCCGGCGAGATGTTCCGGCAGCAGATGAAGCCCATGGCTTACATCGGGATCATCACCATACCCATCTTCATGTGGATCTGGCGCTACGTCGATATCGCCGCCATCGGCTCGGTGCTCTTCCCGCTACTCGGCGAGAAGGAGCTTACCGCGCGGTTCGTCCTCGGACTCCCCTACTGGGTATTCTGGTACATGATCTGCTCCATACCCATCGCACAGGTCATCCGGAAAGCGATCGGCCTCCAGAGCGGGATGTGAGCGGACGCGAATCAAAAAAAAAACACTATCGAAAGCAGGTGCGTTACGATCCATGAAAGAGAAAGTTGAGGAGATAATGACCCGGGACGTGATCACGGTACATGAGGATGATTCGGTGCTCGAGGTCGCCCAGGTCTTCAAAACGGAAAAAGTCGCGGGCGCGCCGGTGCTCAACGAGCGCGAGGAGCTCGTGGGCGTCGTGAGTGAAGCGGACATCCTGAAGCTCCTGGATACCTACCGCTGGTACACACCCCTCCTGACCACGCTGGACATCTTACAGCTACACCAGAAAGAGCCACGGGACATCCAGCAGGATATCGAGAAGGCGGGCGCGACCCTGATACGGGAGATCATGTCGAAGGAGCCCGAGACCGTCTCCCCTGATACGTTGATCGATGACGCGGCACAGATCATGTACCTTACCGGCTTCAATCGCTTGCCCGTGCTCGACGAGACCGGCGCACTGGTTGGCATTGTCACGCGCGCCGACATACTCACATCGCTCTACGAGCCAACGGAGGGGGAATAACACAATGGCACTAAAAGGTCTCCTTTCAGGATTGCCTGGTGTGAAGTCGATGGTTGAGGAGGAATAACGCATGGCATCAAAAGCCACCAAAACGGTTAAAGAGCTCATGAAAACTGAGGTCATCGCATTCCGCCCCGAGGATACTATACGGCACGTCGCGAAGACGCTCCGCACGCATCACATCAGCGGCGCACCGGTGATCGATGACCACCGGAACGTGGTCGGCGTGATCAGTGAAGCGGACATCATGAAATTAACCGCATCCGTGCCCTTTCCCGATATTGACCCGCTCAACCCCTTCCCTGTCTTCTCGCTCACAGCCTACATGAGCAAGGTGAAGCGGATCCCTGAGGAGATCAATGCGCTCTTCGAGGGGCTCGTGAAGGACGTGATGACGTTAAAGCCCGTGACTATCACGCCCGAAGCATCCATCTCGGACGCCGCACGCATCATGCATAAGCACGATTTCAACCGCATACCGGTGGTCGATGACCAGGGAAAGCTCGTCGGGGTCATCGCGCGCGACGATCTCATCAGCGTCTTTGCACCATAAATCATCGCTTACTTATGCCAACGTTAATTAAGGCGTCGGTAGGTAGTACCACGCTCGCGGATCGCGCGCCGCGTAGTCCGTCGGTGGCCTAAGCTAGCTAGCTAGCTATCGATAGCGGATGGAGAACTCCTTGAACTCGCCCGTGTACTCCTCCCAGGTTACCTCGACCGAGGAGACTTTTGCGTCCGGCGTGCCGTAATGACAGAAGTCGATCATCTCTCCCACTTTCACCGTATCGCCCTCAAAGACCGCTTCCACACGGCCATCGTGGAGGTTGCGAACCCAGCCCTTGACACCGCGCAATGTCGCCTCCTCTCGGGTGGCGTAGCGAAAGTAAACACCCTGCACACGCCCGGAGACCACCACGTGCGCCCTTACCATTGTCTCCATCGTTCACCAACTTGCTCGCCTTACTTACTGCTCTCAATCAAGATCGTTATCCTTTAAATCCATTACCCCACGTACCTCATCCTTAATGAAGACGAGGACGATCAAGGTCATCCCCAACTCACCAGCAGACGAGGTCATCGAGGCCGAGCCGCTCATCGTGCGTGTAAAGGCGCCACCCACAAAAGGCAAGGCTAATAAGGCGGTCATTAACCTGCTCTCTCACCACTTCAACGCCAATGTGCGGATCGTTGCCGGTGCGACGAGCAGGAAGAAGGTTGTGGAGATCGACCAAAAGGACTGAACTCGCTCAAAGAGCTAGCTCGCTAGCTAGGCCACTGTTCTGTACGCGCCTCGTGCCTTCGCCGACTCGATCAACCGCCGGTAGCACCCGCTGCGCTCCAGCGTCGTCGTATCGCCGATACAAACCAGTTTCCGTTTCGCACGCGTAATAGAGACGTTAAGCCGTCGCAGATCGCTGAGAAAGCCGATCTCTCCCCGTTCGTTACTGCGCACAAAGGAGACAATAACTGCCTCCTTCTCCCTGCCCTGGAATCCATCAACAGTCTTGATCTCCAGCCCTTCGACCCTGAGCAGTGCTTTCATGAGCGAGACCTGATCGTCATAGGGCGAGATGATCGCGATCTCCTCGGGCTGGAGGCCCAGTTCTAACAGATGTTCCGCAATACCCCGCACCAATCGTGCCTCGCCTGGATTCTCCTTCGAGGTCGAGCCTGTTCGCGTTCGTTCCCGATACGGTTCACGACCCTGGGTGTCCAGAAACAGGAACGGTACAAGATCATCGGCCTCAAGCACCGCGTCCTTTGATGCCGGGATGAGCTCCCGTAACGTGCGCCCTCTCACCGCATCAAACGCGCGCAGTTTGCCCTGGTAAAATTCCTGATTCGGGAAGGCCTCGATCTCCTCGTTCATCCGGTACTGAACCTCGAGCATCGCCCGTATCCGGTCGCCATAGGCCTGCAACAGCCGCTCGAATAAGCTCCTGCTCAGGCTGCTCCATGCTGCTGCTTCGTTCAGGACCGTCGGTGGCAGCTGCTTGTGGTCGCCCGCCATGATGAACCGCTTCGCCTTCAGCACGGGGATCAAGGCCGAGGGCTCTGTGGATTGTGTCGCCTCGTCAATGACCGCGACATCGAACTTCACACCCCTGAGTATCTCCGAGCCCGCCGTGCTGTTCGTCGTGCACACCACGTCCGCATCCCTGATGACCCGGTTGATCGCGAGCTCTTCCAGGTCGCGCGCCATGGCGAACAATTTATCAATCTGCTGCTTCACCGTCAGCCACTTCTGCATCCCCTTCAGTTTCGCCACCGGTATGCCGCGCACCGATCGCCCCTGCTCTGCGAGCTCTATGATCGCCTCGTTGCTCAGACCGCGGCGCCAGCGCATCTCGGGCACGACACCCCTGTCCATGCTAGCTTTCACCTCCATTGCACGCGCCCGCAGCTCCTGCGCCTTCTTATAATCAGGATCGTCCTGCACCAGATAATCCAAACTCCGATCCCGCAATGACGGGATAACGCGTGCAGGATGGCCAACGCGAACAACGTTCACACCAGCCGTATCCAGCCGCTCCACCAGGTTGTCAACCGCGACATTAGAGTCCGCGGCAGCCAGAATCCGATAGCCGCGTCTGACCAGTTGCAAAACCACCTCGATGCAGGTAATCGTCTTTCCCGTGCCCGGCGGTCCATGAATGAGGAAGAAATCACGTGCCGCCAGGCACTGCAGAACTGCTTCCTCTTGGCTCTCGTTCAACTGCTGGTTGCAAAACGCGATCGCCGTGATCGGCGCGAATTGCGGTGACGCGAGCCCCAGCAGCGTCTCCTTACGCGCTCGCGGCAGACGTTTAAAGCGCTGCACCGCCTCAATCATCCGCTGAAAGGTGATGTCATTGATAAAGAGATCGATTCTGAGGTCCTTGCGATACACAAAGCCCGGCGGCGGCTCGTCGAACGCAACGGTAATCGAGTGTGCGGTCTTCTCCGCGACGGTCCCCATCGGATTATCCTCATCCCACGGATTGCCGTCCGCCGTACTCACCAGCACGAGGTCGCCAACCTCGATCTCGCTCTCCGGTAACGGCTGCCCGGTAACCTGCTTTCTGAACCGCACCAGGTGCTTACCGCCCAGGCCCAAATCCTGCGATTTACCCCGCAGCTCCAGGAACGCCCGGCCTTTTGCCTCGCGCTCGCGTCCGCTCAATCGCCGCATCTCCTGCTCCTGCTGCCGCATCTGCTCCACCCGCTCCAACTCCACGAGTTCGGTGAAATGCCGGACATATTCAGACTCGTTCATCACTGCTCGCTGCCTCTACTGGTTAGTACTAACTAATGCACTGCGAGCAAATATGTTCGCCCCCCTCCGCACGACGGTTTAGCCTAACAGGTTCTCCGAAGGCAGCCGATCTCGATGTGCATGCATGCATGCATGCATGCAGGCAGGTAAGCAAGCGAAAGAAAGAAAAGAGTGAAATACTCATTCATGCAACGTACTAACCTGACTGTGCCAATGGCCCGAAGATCTGTATATGCTATGCTATGCTATGCTATGGTTGGATCAGCCATAGCAGGTCTGTTGCTCGCTCTGCTCTTCACCACCGGAGCTGAGTGGCGGCGCCGACGGGGCTGAAACGACCTTCACACTCGCTCGAAGAGGTCGCGCCGCGGCACAGCACGGCACAGCACAGCACAGGATTGCTGGTTCATCGTCCATCCATGGGAAGGAAAGTCTATACCGTCCGTCACGGGCATACCATGCCACGGCGGCAGTACCGGAAGTACGATACTCCAGCGTTGTGGCACCGACGCCACCGCGCTGTGTGTGGGACGAAAAACCCGGCACGGGCAAACCGCATTCAGAGCGCGCGCAATCCATTCTGGATCCCTATTACCTCCGTGTGGTTGCTGAGGGGCTTTGAATCTCAAGGGATAGGCGGTCGGGCTAGCTTACAGGGCACATCGCCCCCCGTCCACTAAAATTCAGCTCATGAATCACTTCGTGTCTGCTGCTACGAAACAATTCGCTCAGATTCCGTGATACCCTCGATTTCTCTTTGTCTTCACAAAACTTCGCGAACGTTCAAGAGTCAAGGCGCAAAAAGGTCTTTAATCAACGCCGCAATAAGTAGTAAAAGCGTGAGCCATAGCATTCGATCAGCTACAATTCATGCACTGTATTTATATACTGACTGTACAATGGTAAGAACAAGGTGAAAGAAATGACTGGAGAGAAGAAGGTATATAAGTGCAAATATTGCGGCGAGGAATTTGACAAGCCATTACTCTTGGCGCACCATGTAAGAGCGAAGCATAAGCGCGCGAAGAAGCGAGAGAAGAAAGGAGTCGAGGTCGAAAAGATGGCCGATCAGGTGAATAAGACCATTGAGGCGATCGGTATCCTGAAGGGGCTGCAGGTCTCGCCTTCACTGAGCGCGGAAGAGAAGAAAATACTGGGTGACGTCTCAAAGCGGATCGAGGACGTATTGACCTATATGCAGAAAGGCAAGTAGGTAGGTAAGTAGGTAGATCAACGCAGTGGACGCGAAAGCGAGACGGTATCGTTCTCGTTCTCGAGTGACGATCAGCAGACAGAGCAGACGAGACGGGGTAGGGCTGGCGGCTGGCTGAAGCATAGAAGAAGCAAGCAAGCAAGCAAGCAGACCGCTGAGGCCCTATCCTCACTTATTTTAACGCTGTTAGTGCGGAAGAGCCATAGCCGTGCCGCGTAACGAACCGAACAAACAGCGGAACTCTTATTTTCTGATCGCTTTATTGCAGGTGCGTAGTGAAATGAAGAGGTGGAAACATGGTTGAGCAAAACCAAAAAGTCCCGTTCACCGCAGAGAACGTTGCGACATGTATCTGCGCGCAGTGCCCGGTACAGACCGGAAGCGCATGCGTGAAGGAGACGCGGGCGAAGGCGAAGGAGGTGGCGCGGGGTAGCGGCGCGATGCTGAAGCCCGAAGATGTCCCTGGACTGTACTGCGCATCGGGTGTCGCCTCCTGTAAAGACACCGACATGAGGCAGATGTGCATCTGTGGCGATTGCCCGATCTGGAAAGAGTACCTGTTAGTGAGCGGCAAACCGCTGGGCTATTTCTGCCGTGACGGCAAAGCACGCTAAGCTAAGTAAGCTAAATAACCATAACTGAGCTGCCTCGTATGCATGGTCGAAGATAGCGCGGAAAACCGGGAGAAATGCATCTGCGCGAGCTGCCCGAGTTATCCTCACGCGTGCCAGGGCGAGGTACTGTATTGCGCGCGCGGCGCGAGCAGCTGTGATATTCCGGTCAAGGGCTGTAGCTGCCCGCTCTGCCCCGTGTATGCCGAGAACGAGCTGCAGCGCATGTACTACTGCGATAAAGAAGCGGTCGGTGATAGTGGCACAGTCATGCGCAAGCGGCGATCGGACGAAGACGCTGCGTTTTATCAGACTGTGGTGGACATCAAGGAGATGGCCGCGACGGGCACGAGCGTGGTGCGGTCGATGGGCTCCCAGAAACAGCTGCCATGCTCGTTACACAACCTCCAGTTCATCCCCGCACAGGTGCACAGGATCCCCTTAAATCGCGAAGAGCCGGTAACTACCGCGGTGGTTATCGGGCCGCAGGCGAAGCGGCCGCTGAAGGTCGCAGCGCCGATTATGATCTCAGGCATGAGCTACGGAGCGACCTCGAAGAAGGTTAAGCTCATCATCTCACGGACCGCGGCGCTCTTGAAGATCGCATTCAACTCGGGCGAGGGCGGCATCCTAGAGGAGGAGCTGAACGTTGCTCCTGAGTACCTCATTGGGCAGTATGCAACAGGCAGGTTCGGTGTGACCGAGGCGCGCTTGAAGCGCGTGGCCGCCGTAGAGATCAGGTTCGGGCAGGGCGCATATCCCGGTAAGGGCAGCTATCTGCCGGCGAGCAAGATGACCCCGGATGTGGCTGAGGTGCGTGAGCTAACGGATGATGAAGCTGCGTACTCGCCTGCGCACCACCACGACATGACCACGCCCGCGGAGATCAAGGCGAAGGTCTCGTGGCTGCGTGAAAAGACGAACGGCGTGCCCATCGGTGCGAAGATCGGCTGCGGGAACGTGGAGAAAGATCTGCAGGTGTTAGTAGACGCCGGGGTTGATTTCGTGGCGCTTGATGGCTTCGGCGGCGGCACCGGCGCTACCGACTATTACGTGCGCGAGAATGTCGGGATTCCCCTTGTCGCGGCGTTACCGCGTGCGGCGCGATACCTTACCGATCGAGGCATGAACGGTAGAATAACGCTCATCGCCGGCGGCGGGCTGCGCACGTCCGCTGATTTCGCCCGGTGCCTTGCCTTGGGTGCGGATGCCGTTTACACGGGCACCGCAGCCTTGATCGCGATCAACTGCGAGCAGTACCGGCTCTGCCATACCGGATTATGCCCGACCGGCGTAACGACGCATAACCCCAGTCTTTTGAAGCAGCTTGAGGTCGAAGAAGGCGTAAAGCGGCTCGCGAACTTCATACAGGTAGCGACGGCCGAAATAGCTGAGCTCAC
>CAZFWT010000068.1:0-8305 GCA_964522635.1 uncultured Halobacteria archaeon
TCGCTTCTGCATCACGAAGAAGACAGAAGCGCATCGTTCAGGATTCCTTTTGAACAATGCCACCTCGCGATACTCATTGTTAAGCATCGCGAGCACGTTTGCGTCGTCGCTATACAGCTCACGCAGCTCCGCTATCCGCTTCTCCAACGGCTCGTAATACGCACGCCACCACTCATCGGTAGAAACGTTAAAGTGCCCGAGCAGCTCATAGCCGCTTTTGGTGATGCGGTTCAGTTTCGTCTTCACATCACCGATCTCATCATGAACCACAAGGAAACCGCCGGGTTTGAGCAGTCGCCGCCACGCGTCCAGACCTTGTTCAAAGCCAATAACCGCGATCGAGCCCTCGGCCCAGACGATGTCGAAGCTCTCGTCCGGGAACTCCAGCTCAAATAGCGAGCCGTTTACGGCCTTCACCCGATCTGAGAGATTTGCTGCCTCGATCTTCCGCTGTAGATCGTCCAGTGCAGGCTGATTGATGTCCAGTCCTAGTACTGTTCCGTTACTCAACCGCGCGAGCTCCAGCGTCGGAACGCCCGTGCCGCAGCCGATATCCAGAATAGCGGGATGAACAAGCGCGGGCAGCATCCGAAACGCGCGCCGCGTGTAGCTCAGAAGAGTAGCTCTGAACCGGTCTTTCTGCAGCTCATCCTGCACCTCCGTGGTCATGCGAATTCAGTGATCACTCGACCGCGGCTCGTTCACTTCACGTGCTTGCGTCACTTAACTCTTTGCGCGCCCTTCGCGATCGCTTCCTCGACCGCGGCGAGATCCTTCATCACGAATACTCGCTCCTTCGCGCGATCCTCCGAATGAACGGAATTCTTCAGAATCGGCGCGTATTTCTTGAACCGATCGATCTTCACCGTGTACGCGGCAGTATCCTCGATCGGAACGGGCTCGAACCCCCGCTCCTCCAGATAGGCGATCACCTTATCCCGCTCACTAACGTTCTCGAACTCGAACCGGTAGGTCTCGCGATGGTAATACTCAGCCAGCTCTTTGAAGATCTCAGGCTCGCCGAAGAAGTGCTTGAAGCACCACAATCTGCCGATCTTGAAGATATTGATTTTCTCCTTCTTTACCTTCGGTTGCTGAGCGCTCATTCTTGCCTCCTCCCTCTAGTCTACTATTCGTCAAGCTAGGATATAACTTAATTTCTCGTGATGCACACACATCTTCTGCTTCAGGATTGAACGCGGATTTTCGCACTTTGAGCTTTATGGTCTCCACGGGTTCGGCACGAGATAGCGCGCCCGTCATCAGATTAAGCTTGGTCGGGGGGTCAAACAACCAAAAAGCTTATATATACCCTCCTAGTACCCAGTATCAGTGATAAAAATGGCTGTATTACCAAAAGCACCTGTGACCAGGTTGGTTAAGAACGCAGGAGCAGAGCGAGTGAGCGAAGAGGCCGCTGAGGAGATGACACGGCTGCTCGAGGATTACGGCGCGAAGATCGCGAAGAAGGCCGTGACACTCGCGAAGCACGCCGGTCGGAAGACCGTGAAGGCAGAGGACATCATGCAGGCTGTGGATTAAAAAAGCATACCGAAGAGGGGAGAACGAATCAATTCAGATCAATCCCCCCTTTTTATTTTTTTCACTCATTCATGCAGTGATGACCATTTCGGTCGCACAGAGACAGTTCCAATCGTGGGTAACGGCGGATTGCTCTGATTTTGGATGGCGACGATCTGTTGCCGAAGGCGCTCCTTGATCTCGGGCCGAAGTAGTGCTTTCTCGTTTTCACTGCGTTGAACACGGACGGGCGGGCCGTGCAGTGCTCTGTAACCCTTATATCCTCTCAGTCTTGATGGTCTCTTGATGCAGCAATCTGATTTTGAAGAAGGCGACCGCATACGGGTACGAAAAGGTACCGATTCCGGCACCACAGTCTACGAAGGCATTTTCATGCCCTCGGCATCGAAGAACATCGTCATCAAGCTTGACAGCGGCTATAACATCGGCATTCGGCCTCAGGACGTTGAGATTGAGCTGGTCAGTAAAGCAGGCGTAGTTCAGGAGCATAAGGCGGTCGAAGCACCAGAAGCGCAAAGAACTGAACGCTTGCCAGTGCTCGCTATCCTCTCGACGGGCGGCACGATCGCTTCGAAGGTCGATTACCGAACCGGCGCAGTCTCACCGCAATTCACCACCGCGGATATCCTCGAGGCCATTCCGGAGCTGGGCCGGATCGCCACCATTACCGGCAGGGTCGTGTACAGCATACTGAGCGAGAACATGCGTGCCGCGTACTGGCAGAGACTCGCTGCTGAGGTCTATGCGGAGATACAGAACGGCGCGGACGGTATTATCGTGACCCACGGGACTGATACTATGGGCTATACCGCTGCGGCACTGGCATTCATGGTGCAGACGCCCGTGCCAGTTGTGCTCGTTGGCTCGCAACGCAGTTCAGACCGCCCGTCCAGTGATGCCTCGATGAACGCGATCTGCGCCGCGAAGGTAGCCACGAGCGATATTGCGGAGGTGGTGGTCGTGATGCACGGGAGCACCTCCGACGATTTCTGTCTCATACACCGCGGCACGAAGGTGCGGAAGATGCACACCTCAGCCCGGACCGCATTCCAATCGATCAATGACGAGCCTATTGGCCGGGTACGGTACAGCAGCGGCGATGTGGCGAGTGTGCGGATCGAGGCCACCACGGCACCCTATGTACGGCGTGGCGAGCGCGAATTGGAGCTCAGAGACGCGCTTGAGGCGCGCTGTGCGCTCATCAAGTTCTTCCCGGGTGAAGATCCCGCGGTGCTCGCGTATTTCGTCGAGCAAGGGTATAAAGGGCTTGTCGTGGAGGGTACGGGGTTAGGACACGTCTCCGCGGAATGGATCCCGAGCATAAGGAGCGCGGTGGAGCGCGGCATTCCCGTCGTAATGACCTCCCAATGTTTATATGGCGCTATCTGTGATAGGGTCTATGATACCGGCCGTGATCTGCTCCATGCGGGCATCATAGAGGCTGAGGACATGCTACCCGAGACAGCGTTGGTGAAGCTGATGTGGGTGCTCGGCCAGACGAGTGATATGGAGGCCGTACGGCAGATGATGCAGGAGAATATCGCCGGTGAGATAAAAGGGAGACGAATGCCATGAATATTCTCGCAATCGATGTAGGGGCGGGCACGCAGGACATAATGATCTATGACTCTGATCTCACCAGGGACTTGGAGAGCGCGTACAAGCTCGTGCTCCCGTCACCCACCCGTATCGTGGCTGATGAACTTCGGAGGACACAGGAAGACGTGGTTATCTTCGGTGATACGATGGGCGGTGGGGCCTTCACACACGCCGTGCTCGACCATCTCAGAGACTATAAGGTGTACATGACCGAGGATGCAGCACGGACAGTGAGAGACGACCTGGAGAGCGTCCGTGGATATGGAATTGAGCTCATTACGAGCGATAATGAGCTCGAGGAATTGAGCGAGACGGCCGCGCCGATAAAAATATCGGATTTTAATCTTCAGCTCTTGCCGACCCTCGCGTCCTTTGGCATCGATACCAATTTCGATGTCATCGCGATCGCTGTGCAGGACCACGGGGTCGCACCCGCGGGTCTTACTGATCGGGAGCACCGGTTTCAGTTGATCGAGGAGAAAGTGGGCGGGGGGTTGGAGTCCTTCGCGTACCTCGATGGTGTACCGGAGAATCTGAGCCGAATGCGGTCGCTCTATCGGTCGCTGAGACGCTGGTATGACGGGCACATCCTCCTGATGGACACCGGGCCTGCGGCGGTGCTTGGCTCGCTCGAGGACGAACGGGTGAAAGACAAGAACCGGGTTGTCTGTGTCAACGTCGGCAACGCGCATACCATCGCGATCTCCCTCAACGATGGCCAGATAGTCGGGGTCTTTGAGCACCATACGCACCTGCTTGATAAGCCGAAACTCGAGGGCTACCTTTCCAGACTGTGCGACGGCACGCTTACCTTCCAGGAAGTCTTCAATGACGGCGGGCACGGTGCCGTAGTGCGCGGCGCGAATCAACCGGAGATTATTTCAGTAACGGGACCGAACCGTCGGAGAATGGCGGGCCTGGGCGTCTTTGCCGCACCGGCTGGAGACATGATGATGACCGGGACGGTGGGCTTAATCAAAGCCGTTTTGAATCGTCTGTAATCAGCAATCTAGCAAATGGTCTTACTATCCAGCATCCCGTTCATCGCCATCGGACTCTTCGCCCTAGCGCTGCTTTTCAAGAAGCGAGCGGTCGGTGCGCTGGGCTGGTTTGTCTTCTCACTGTACTGCGCATCTGAGGTCTCTTACTATCTCATTGAGAAGGCGGAGTACTTTGACGCTGCGATTGCCCTTATTTTTCTCGCCTTTACGCTGCTCTTCGCTGCGCTCATGCTCAAACCAGCGTCGCCGAGCGACCGGGAGGAAGAGGCACTGCACTTCACGGTTACCAAAATCGCGCTGATCACTGCTGCCCTTTACTTTCCCTTCGCTGAATTCCCCGCGCTTGAGACGCTCATCATTGCCCTCACCACGCGAATCACCGTCACCGTGCTTGCGATTCTCGGCGTAAGCGTGTACATGGTCTACCCATCCAGCATCTATACCACTGCCAGCTCGTTCCACGCCGTTTACAAACCAATCGAGATCATTCTGGCCTGCACGGCGATCCAGAGCATGGTCCTCTTCGCCGGCCTGGTCTTCGGGGTAACGGCACCGCGGAACCGAAAGCTCAAAGCATTCCTCGTCTCCGTTCCCACCATCTACGTGCTGAACATCGTGCGAAACGTCTTTGTCACCGCGGCGTACTTCGGCGAGTGGTTCGGGCCGCCGCTTCAGAGCTTTGATATCGGCCACGGGATCATTGCACGGATCTTCGTCATGATCTCGCTCATCGCTGTAGCCTACGCCGTCTTCGTGTTACTCCCTGAGGCGCTCGACCTTATCGAATACTTCTTCCGCTATCTGTCCAGACGGCTTACCGCTTCAATACGCATCAGTGGATAATCCCGCTCCTTATCGTAGTTCACCCGCACACGCGCCTCAACCGTCTTATAACGAACCACAACGGTCACGTCCAGCATTTCGCCCCGCAACTCGCAGTATCCGAACTCGTTCGCACGTGCTCGAATCTTTTCGCGATCGATCTTCGCGGTTACGGCACTGACCCAGGGCTGTAGCGATACGCTCTGCTCAATCGCGTTTTCCAACGATTCCGCAGTCTCCGCGCTCACAGGCGTGCCGATGAACTGGTGGTAGAGCGCGCCGAGCTTGATGCCCGCCTCAAAGAGCGCGTTATCACGATCGGTTATCGCTTCTGCTTCACGTTTCATTCCACAATACGCACCTCCGCATACTTCCGGATCTCATCAATCAAGGGCTGCCCCTCCCACGTTCGATCGTACCAGAAGACGAACGTCACATCTCTGTTGAGCTTCAGCAGTTTGAGAACGTTCTGCAAGGCGACTGCCCGGGCTTCGTCATCCACCGTCTGGGGTAGCTCCGCCTGCCCCACCGGATAGCTTTCCGCCAATTCTACGGGATACGGTCCGAACGGCGGCTTCACGAAGAAGATATGATCAAACGTGCCTTTGGTGTCCCACGGTTTTGCCGCCGTGGTGATCAAAACCGTACCGGAGACCGTGAATCGGTTCAGCCGGCTTGCATACCGCAGCACCTCAGGCCTGCGTGCGGAGCATGCGCTGAGGTAAAAGAACGGGTGCTTAGTCCCCGGATCGTAGTGCTCAATCAGTTCGGCATAGCTTGTCATTCGCAGCAACCCGTTGAGTAACGCGGGGTATGCGCGGCAACGGCGCTCACAGAGCTCCCAGAGGTTCCGCTCCACGATGCTCTGCTTCACGATCCGCATCTCCTCGAACGTGACCCAGAGATTGTGGGCAGCCAGCAGATCCACATCTTCCTGAAGCTCGCGGATGGTATAGGAGGAGCAAACGGGGCACGAGCAGGGCAGGTACTGCAGCTCATCCACCTTCCGCGTGCCGTCCGCCGTTATGTATCGTCCACCTTTTGCGTAGAGCACGTAGGCAGCGGAATCGAAGAGGTCGCAGCCCAGCGCGACGGCGAGCGGGAAGATAATGGGATGTCCGGCGCCGAAGAGGTGAACCGGCGCATCCAGCGGTACGTGCCGTTTCGCTGCCACGATGATGTCCGCGATCGTGCCAAACGCGTACGATTCCAGCAAGGGCACGACACCGCCGATGGCATAGAGGTCAAAGCCCAGCTCCGCAGCTTCTCTCGCGCTCTCTTCACGCAGGTCAACGAACGTCGCGCCTTGCACGACTCCCGCCAGGAGACGGTCGGCGCTCTGAACAATGCTCCGTGCTTCGCGGAGCCGTCTAATCGTCTCTTCTAAATCAGATTTTGCGCGTGCATGCAGCGCATCCGTCGGTGTGGGAATGTCGAGCGGTACACAGATGTCCGAGCCGATGAGCTGCTGAAATTCCAGCGTCTCCCGGTTGCTCACCTCGACGTCCTGATATTCGTAGAGCTGGTAGGAGCCCGAATCGGTCATGATGGGCAGATCACAGTCTAACAGCGCATGCAGGCCGTGTTTGACCGCTTCTTCATGCAACCCGGCGTTGCGGTAGATGATGTATGCATTGGTAATGAGCATCTCCGCGCCGTACTTCCGCATGTCCCGAGGCGCGATCGTCGGAATGTTGGGATTGATCACCGGTAGTATTGTGGGCGTTTCCACGGTACCATGCGGTGTTTGCAGTCTACCGATTCGTCCCATCAAGTCCTTGTGCCGGATCTCAAACACAGCCATAGCTTTAGTTCCCTATTCAACGGTTACATACATACATACATACCTACAAGCAAGCAAGCACGAACGAGCTGCAACGATCATCCCATAGCTTTGAGGCCTTATAAACCCTCATCACCGCACAGGCGCTCCTTTTTGAGCTACTCCAGAGCTGTCTGTCAGCGTTCTTGCGTGTTCGACGGTGTCGCACGAGTTGCAGATTTAACTAGTTCTATCACCAACACCTCTTTTGGAGCGCAATTGCGAGTAAACGAGGGGTGCACCGGGAAGAACAGATAAAACGGATCTGTGCAGAGGTCTTGGAGCGAATCAGACCGCCGGCAGAGGAGCGGCGGCGCGTTGAGGCAGTTATTGAGCGTATCATTGCGCAGTTAGCTGAGCAGGCGCAGGTGCTGGGTATCGAGGCGAAGGCCATATCAGTGGGCTCCACGGCCCGGAATACCTGGGTACGCGGCGAGGCTGACATTGATATCTTTCTCATGTTCCCGGTCGAGCTCACTGAGGACGCGTTTAAAGCGCAAGGGCTCGCGCTCGCGAAGAGCATTGCGCATCGCTATGAGGAGCGGTACGCGGCGCATCCGTACATTCACACCTACGTGCTCGATGCTGAGACCGGAACGGAGTACGAGGCGGACCTGGTGCCCTGTTTCGCGGTTGCAGACCCCGCCGCGTTGAAATCCGCGGTGGACAGAACGCCCTTTCATAATCGGTATGTTCAGGGGCGAATCGCGGGACGCGAGGATGACGTGCTCTTATTGAAGCAGTTTCTGAAGGTTCTGGGCATTTACGGCTCAGAGCTCAGGCGTCGCGGCTTTGCCGGCTACCTCTGCGAGCTGCTGATTCTGCACTATTACTCCTTTGTAGAGCTCTTGAAGAACGCTGCGCAGTGGCAGTATGGCGATCGAATCGATCTTGAAGGAAGAGGCACATACAAAGGTGAGGGGCACGACCCGCTCATCGTGATCGACCCGGTCGATCCCAAACGGAACGTCGCAGCTGCGGTCTCGGAGTATTCCTTCTCACGGTTCATCGACGCGGCGCGTGAATTCCTGGCGGAGCCGGGCACGGACTTCTTTGAGCTCCACAAGGACGAGCCGATGAGCGCTGCGGAATTCACGGAATCCATGCGGGAACGCGGGACGGAGCTCGTGCTGGTCGTCTTCGAGACACCCGACGTCGTTGAGGACATCCTCTTCCCGCAGTTGCGTAAGGCAGAAACGTCGGTCAACAAGGTGATAGTGCGGCACGGATTCCAGGTCTACCGGAGCGACGTCTACGCAGAAGAGGGCAACGCGTTTCTGCTCTTCGAGCTGCTGGTGTGGGAACTCCCGCGGATAAAGAAGCATATCGGGCCGCCCGTTACGTCTGCATATCACGCTGCGAAGTTCAAGGAACAGTACCGGCCATCGCACCGGATATTCATCGAGGACGGCAGATACGTGGTGGAGGTGGCGCGAAGGCATACCGATGCTGTCAGCTTGCTCAAAAGTGAGTTGAGGTCATGCAGCCTGGGGAAACAGGTGAGGGAATCGATCGCTAA
>CAZFWT010000069.1:0-2473 GCA_964522635.1 uncultured Halobacteria archaeon
TATAAGAGTATCCAGCATATACATAGGTAACATCACTAAGTTGTTACAACACTAGTGGTTGGGGGCTGCCCGATTCGTTTAAGCTTGGGGCGGTATCGTCAAACGCCGGCTTCTCCGCTTCTCCCACTCGAAGACCACTGGTACACACCGTAGGCCGCGATCACGCTGAGGATGACGATTACCAGTACCGCCAGGTATCGTTTATCCATCGTGAATTCCTCCTGCGTGCTTAGAAATGCTCGTTTGCATCTTTAAAAACTTTCGCTTTTGTTTGCCTGCGTCTCTTGGAAGGAAAATCGGCGCTGCCACCACGATCTTCTAAGAAGCTCCCCTCCGTAAAGCGAAGATTTAATTGTACCGGGGGCTTTAATCGAAGTATCTATCACCTACAACTACAGATCAATGGCCACGAAAAAATATCAGGTGTGTCTTATTGCCCTCATGAGCCTCGCCCTTGCAGGCGCGCTGGTCTCCTGTGCAGGAGCAGCCAGCAACGACAACGTTATCTACGTAATCCAAATAGAAGGCACGATCACCGAGGGCACGGCCCTGGACATCGCTGAGGGCTTGCAAGAAGCAGAGCAGATGGGTGCCGAAGCGGTCCTGATCGAGCTCGATACGCCCGGCGGGCTCGTCAGCTCGACACTGAAGATCACCGAGGCGATTCTGAACTTAGACGTGCCCGTCATCACCTATGTCACACCGAGAGGCGCGATCGCCGCGTCGGCTGGTGCTTTCATCCTCGTCTCCGGGAATATCGCGGCCATGGCCCCGAGCACGACCACGGGCGCGGCAATGCCCGTCGAGATCGGCATAGAAGGCCGCCAGGCCGCGGACAACAAAACCATCAACTTCTTCGCCGGGCATATCGAGAGCATCGCGGCCTCGCGCGGCCGCAATGCCACACAGGCCAAACGCTTCGTCACTGATAATGACGCGCTCAATGAGAATCTCGCTCTGGAACGCGGGATCATCGATCTCATCGCCGACGATGAAACTGATCTCTTAGCGAAGCTTGACGGCATGAATGTTACGATAGCGGGCGAGGACCGGACGTTAGCAACGAAGGACGTCACTTTTTACCGTAAAGAGAAAACGATCCGTTCAACGCTCTTAGAGACACTGAGCGATCCCCAGATCGCGGTCATTCTGCTCCTGGTGGGCATCTACGGGCTCATCTTCGGGTTCATGTCGCCCGGCACCTATGTGCCGGAGATGATCGGCGCGATCTGCCTCATTTTAGCGCTCTACGGTATCGGGCTCTTTGAGGTGAACGTCTTCGGTGTGCTCCTCATTATCGTTGCGGTCCTGCTCTTCATCGCCGAGGCGCTGACCCCGACCTTCGGCATACTCACGACCGGCGGTGCGATCTGCCTGATCATCGGCGCGCTGATCCTCCCGAAAGAGCCTTTCCTCGTCGGTCCTGAGTCGGGCTGGTTCGAAGGCTTCGTGCTCACCGTCCTCGGCGTCGCCATCGCCTCTGCGCTCTTCTTCTTCTTCGCCGTCGGTGCAGTCCTCAAGATCAGGAAACGGCGAGCACAGGTGGGTGGCGAGGAGCTTATCGGACGGGTGACAAAAGCTGAGTCCACGATCACCGAGGACGAAGGCACCGTCAAACTACGCGGAGAGATCTGGAACGCTCGTGCCGCAGCGGGGGAGGAGATCCCCCGGGGGGTGAAGGTGGAGATCATGGACCGCGATGGCTTGACCTTGCGGGTGAAACGGAAAGAGGACTGACCGATGCAGATCCTACTCGGCGCGCCGGTGTGGTATGGGAACCGACCCTTTTCCGAGACCTTACGAAAGCTCCATCAGCTCGACCTGGACTACATCGAGTTCTCCCTGGATTATCCGCTGCCCGATTCGATGTCGGAGACAGAGCGAGAAGAGCTGCTGAGATTGCTGGATGAATTTGATATGCGTATCGGCTTCCATTCACCGCTCGATACGCCCGTCGCGCATCCACGCGACGATTTGGCGGAGGCCGGTCTGCGTATAGTGCGGAGCTGCATGGCCTTTTCAGCAACCTTCCACCCCCGCACGCTCTACTATAATTTCCACGTGCCCGTTAAAATCCCGACCTACAAGCTCGGAGACGTTAGGGCGCAGATACAGCGAAAGATGCTTGCGCGCTGTGAATTGCTGACACAAACGGCCGCGACGTTCGGCTTGACAAGTTGCGTTGAGAACGAATTAACGACCTGCGAGCGATCAGAGCTCCTGCACGAAGCGCTCTCACGCTTCTATCCGCGGTTACAGTTCACCCTGGACATCGGGCATGCGATAAAGGCTGAAGTGTATCATGCCAGGGCGAAGGGGCAGGAGAACGGTGAGCGGTTCATGGATTATCTCACGCGATGGGTGGATCACTGCGGCCGAAAGATACTGGTAGCGCATGTGCATGACTGCGCATGTGTCGACTCGGTGCTCCAGGATCACCTTTCTCTCGGCCGGGGTGTGCTGGATCTTGAGC
>CAZFWT010000069.1:2573-8122 GCA_964522635.1 uncultured Halobacteria archaeon
CACACAAAATCAACGCTCCGAAGTCGGCATGAAGCAGGCTCTGCTCTGATCATGGAGCTCAGGACAAGAAGGCTTCAAATGCACGTTCCTTTTCCTAATGAGCCTATCCCCATTCTGGTAGGGACGTAACTTGGGCTCGGGGGCGCCCCATAATCCCGCTTCCTTCATTTTTATGGACGACCGCGATAGGGTCTACCAGAAAGAACACTCGCACGGCGGGTGGGCCGGCGAAAGATGAGTAAGGTAGTGATCTGCGAAGGACTGTGCGAAAGGGAAGCAGCTGCAACGACAACGGAGCGGACCTTCGTGATGATCAAGCCAGGAGGCGTTGCGCGCGGCCTTATCGGCGCGGTCATTGAACGATTCGAGCGAAAGGGCTTGACCATCGCCGCGTTGAAGCTGATTCAGCTCACGAAGCAGGTGGCGGAGACGCAGTATGCGGAGCATAAGGGCGAGGATTTTTACGATGGTTTGATCTCCTACATGACCTCAGGCCCCACGATCGCTATGGTGCTCGAAGGCGAAGATGCCGTCAACGTCGCACGTGAGACAGCGGGCAAAAGAGACCCGCGCGAGGCCCAGCCCGGCACTATACGCGCAGATTTCGGGATCGACACGCGGCACAATGTCGTGCATGCGTCCGATTCTGAAGCCGCGGCGAAGCGCGAAATCGGCATTCACTTCCCTGAGCTGAGCTGAGCTGAACTGAGCCGAGTTCACGGGTTCTTAAAGTAAAACAATCGCTCGTATGAGCCCCTAAGCGCTGCGATACCATGTCTCTTCTAATGCTACCGCACGCCGCATGCAGAGCGCGCCCACGACGCGCGGCCCTCCTGGGTAACGGCGAGGCAGCGATCCGTGCCTTAATTATAGCGGCGCGGTCATAGGGGGGATGATCTTCAGGAGCGCAAAGAAGAAGAAGGTCGTCAGTGCGAGGATGGTCGCGTGCTTCAGCCCGGCGATCACTTTCCCCTCGCCCATCTTCCCGGCTACCAGACCCGTGCAGACGCCCTGAATGATCCCGCAATGGAAGAAGAGCATCTTTATCTTCTCAACCTCCGTGACGGCCGTAAACATGCCCCCCATCCCCGTCCCCTCTACTCGCGCCGCAGCCTCCACCATCATCGGAATAAAGGAGTGGTAGAGCACGAGCAAGACGCCGAGAAAAACGAAGAAGACGGTGTAACAGATAAGCACATAGACGCTCATATCCGCGATGCGTTCTTGCTCCAGGGATCGCAATTCCATAACGTCATCTGCCGCCATCTTCAGAATCTCGCCCACATCGCCGCCCACCTGGTACCCTTCGATGATGATCGCTATTGAACGCTTAATGATTCGCGTGGGATAGCGGCTGGCGAACATGTGTAACGCATCTTCGAACGAGACACCCCAGGTGAGATGGCAGACCAGTGTTCTGAGCCCATCAGTCAGCACGCCGTAATTCCCTTCCGCGGTCAGCGAGATGGCATCGATCAGGGTGAGCCCCGCGCGTTTCGCCTGCGCGAGATCGCGAAGCAAGCCTGGGAATTCATTATCCGCCCTCCTCTCCCGCTTCTGCTCCAAGTACAGGTACGCGGTCGGCGGGATAGCGGCGACAAGTCCTGCGAGGATGTACGCATCGGTAGGTGCCACAAATTCCCAGCCATAGAGATACGAGAGGAACATGAGACAGCCGCCAACGGCACCCGAGATATAGCCTAACCGCAAGGGATTCTCACGAAATACCCCGATAGGATCCCGGAGTATCCGTAAAATTCGCGCCTCCTGCCGTCTGCGCTCCAGTGCCGTTAGCAGCCGATCTTCTACCATGGTTTCTTACTTACTCCGATGATACCGTACCGACGAGGAAGATAAAAGCCGCGGAGCCCAGTGGTATGACGAAATAAATGATCGCGGACAGCCCCTCGATCGACGCCCCGCCGAGGAAGACCATGATCGAGAGCACCACCACGAGTAAGAGCGGGGCCGCGACCGCCCCGATTACATAGAATTCAGCAAAGAGCTCGAGTGTCTGGATAAAATCTTGATAACGCTTCCTCCGCTCTCCCATATATTCACGTGCCGTATTCACGAAATACGAGCCCATATCACCGCCCGAGAGCGTTGTGGTTACCGCACCCTGCAAGAATGCACGCATGTTTGAGGAAGGCGTCGTGGCCACGAGCTTCTTGAGTGCCGTGATGAAATCGAAGCCGAGCAGCTCCACATCCCGCACCAGGAGCTTCAACTCCCTGCTCACCTCACCGTACGTCTCATCCGCGCCCGCGAGCTTCTTGAAGATCGTGAACGGATACACCCCGATCGAGGCCATCGCAGAGATGTAACTGATCGCGTAGGGGAGATTCATGTCGATCTTGCCCTTTCGCTCCCACGTCTTGATGCTTGGATAGTAACGAAAGCCCGCGTAGGTTCCCAGGAAAGCGAGCAGGGCGAGCATGAGGCTCAACGCGATGTCGAACTCGCTCAGGGTGAACTCGGCAAGCAACGAAAGAATCAGGTAGCGGAGAAGGATGTAGATCGAAACGGCAACGCCGGCCGCAATGATCGAATAGAAGACCGCCTGCGAGAGCCAGCGCTCGACGGGCACGAAAATGCGCGCGCTCAGGAGCTTGTCACGGAGCTTCTCGTACTTATCGCGTCGCTTTATGAAGTAGCCGCGAAATATACTCGTAGCTATGCCCCACGTTGGTGCTCCCTCGCTCTCGGTACTCATTGCTCTTCGCTCTCTTGCTCCAACTGGACTATCCACTTCTCCGTCCCTTCTGGATCATTACAGTAATCGAGTAATACCCGATTGAGCGATTGGAAGTCGTTCATCCCCCGCACACGCATCGCCTCCAAAATCCGTCTTCTGCGTGAGAACTCCTCCACCAGTTGCTCCTCGGACATGTTCAGCTTCTCCATAATCTTAACGAATACCCGCGATTCACCGGTGAACTCGAACTCGTCGGGCCGCCAGGTGAAGAGCTCGTTCGTCTTCAGCATCTCATCTTCGAAATCGATCCCGGTGACCTCGATTATCTTGGTGCAGCGTCGCACGGGCCGATCTCCCAACTTCACCTGACGCTGGATCGCGATGATATCCAGGCTGTCAAGGAGCATGAGCGGAACGTCAATGGGGTGCTTGGTCAATCGTTTGACCACAGTAGTCGCGGATTCCGCATGAATCGTGGACAGGGTAATGTGCCCGGTAGCCATAGCCTGAAAGAGCGTATGCGCCTCTACGCCCCGCACCTCACCCACGAGGACGTATTCCGGCCGCTGCCGGAGCGCGGTTCGGAGCAGGTCGTACATCTCGATGGCGTACCCGCCCTCTTCCACCTGCCGTGTCACCGCCGGGATCCAATTCTGATGCAGCAAGTTAATCTCCCGGGTATCCTCGATCGAGACGATCTTGCACTCAGGTGGTATGAACATCGCGATCGCGTTGAGCACCGTGGTCTTACCCGAGGCGGTGCCGCCGGCAATGAGGATATTCGCCCCGTTCTCCACAGCCATCCAGAAATACGCCATCATCTCCATAGAGAACGTTCCATACTCCACGAGGTTGATCGGTGTGAAGGGTGTTTCCCGGAACTTGCGGATCGTGAAAGTCGATCCCCGCGTCGTGACCTCACTCCCGATACTCAATTGCAACCGGTCTTTGGTGGGCAGTGAGGCGTCCAGGAGAGGTCGGGCCATGGAGATGTGCCGCCCCGATCGCTGTGATAAGCGGTAGATCAGGCCGTCCAGTTCCTCACGATCAAAGATGATGTTGGTCTCGATGGAGCCGTAATTCCGGTGGTAGACATAGAGTGGAATTTCCGGCCCGTCGGCTGAGATGTCCTCCGCCATCTTGTCACGGATGAGTGGATCTAACTTCCCATAGCCGATGAAGTCCCGCGTGATATAGTACATGATCTTATCCATACTATCCGGGTTGATGCTCCCTTCCACGCCGAACTCCTTCAGCACGCGCTCTACGCGTTCCCTGAGAAAATCTATGGGTTTCTGGAGCGCAGTAAGGCCCACGTCCAGGGTCTCATAGAGGTACGTCTTGATCTCTTTCAGAAGCTCTCGCTCGCCTTCGGTGAGCTCCACCTCCTGAACGCGGTAAATAGGTGGATTGGTCGCCGTGATGTGCACATACGCCCAGGGCTCATGTACCGGATACGTTTCAAGATCCTCCAACACTTCTGCGCTTTCGCGCGCTTCACGTGCTTCAAGATATGAAGCAAACGATTGCGCACCTGCGCCCACCCCATCACCGGGCCTTTGGGTAACGGGATCTGGCAGCGGGACTTCACCTGGCATTGCCTCCACGGTCTCACCCTTTAACGCCGCGATTGCTGCCTTCAGCGCGACATCGGCGGCGCTCTTTTTCGACCGGATACGCTCCAAAGTGGCTAATGCATCCTGCCCTTCCGCCTGCAATTTCGCACGCTCATCAGCATCGCCCTTTGCCTCTGCCTTTTTGAGCTGCGTTTGTACCCCGGTAAGCACCCGCTCCTGCAGCTTTCCCGCTTCCTCGATCTGCTTTACCTCGCTCAAAGCGTGCAGCAGCTGCTTCTTCGCGACAGCCCCTCCTGCGGTTACTCCACCCGTTGCTTGCTGATTTCCCTTTGCCGCTTTAAGCCTCATTTTCGGGAATTCGAATTTGTTACTTGCTATATCGTCTGAGCAGGAGCATCTCTCTCACTTTGATAAAGAGAATCACGACAACCACCGCCACGACACCGACGATGAGCCAGGTGAGCAGCCACGAGAGCCCTCTCCCGCCCTCTTCAGGCGCGGGGGTTGGTTCAGCAGTTGGTACTGGCGTGGGTGCGGGCGTGGGTGCGGGCGTTGGGGTCACCGTCGGACTCGGTGCCGGCGTTACCGCCGGCTCAGGGTTCAGCTGTGTGACGGTAAAGGCGAAGAGCTTGTTATGATCAAATTTACCTTCCACGAGCACAGCGTCACCGATCGAGACGTTCCTGAGCTCCGCGCTATAGTCCACCGTAAGCTTGCCCGTGCCGTCGTTTATCTCCAGCTCCGTGTCACCTGTGGCAAGCACAATGCGGGTAACGTCCCCTTCCAGGCTGACCGATTGATCAAGGTAATACTCTGGGAACTCTTTGAGCTCCTGTACCGTCACCCGGGTGTAGACAAGGGAGACATCCTCGATAACGCGATCCGCATAGATGAGCCCGCGGTCGCCGACCTTACCGGCATAGATCCCCGTGATCATCAGGCGCTGCCCCTTGTAAAACTCCCTGAGTAGTCGCGGATCACAACTGACGAGAACCTGATCCTCCAGCTCGAAATCGTCCGCCAGGGTGAGCACCCCGGTACTTCCGGGCTCGAAGGTCTGGATCCCTTCGTCCACGTCCGATGACGGCTCAACGTTGCTGGCAATCTCAATAACAACGCCCGAGACCGTCACCGCTCTCCCCACATAGTTATCGTTAAGACTCGCGATCCTGAGTTCCGTCGCTCCGGTGGTGCACGGAACCAGCGCCAGCGTAAGGACCAGCAGGGTCAGCGCAGCCACCGCAAGAATTCCGTTCCTTGTTCTCATCGCTCCC
>CAZFWT010000070.1:0-7786 GCA_964522635.1 uncultured Halobacteria archaeon
ACCGCTACGGGTAAACCGGTGATGTGCGTCCCCGCCGTCTCGATGTGCACGTCGAGCGCCGTCGTGGCCCCGCCCAACCCCATCGGCCCGATCCCCGTCCGGTTCACCGCGTCCAGCAGCTCTGCTTCGAGTCGCGCGATCCGCTCCTCTTTATTCCGTGTGCCGATCGGCCGTAACACCGCGAGCTTCGCTAACTTCATCGCCAGATCTGCCGAGCCGCCTACACCCACGCCTATGATTGTAGGCGGGCAGGGCTTCCCTCCTGCTTCGACCACCGTCTCCAGAACGAACGCCTTGATCGCTTGCAGCGCTTCTTCGTTCTGAAGGGGCGTGAGCATCGTGAACGTGCTCATATTCTCCGAGCCACCGCCCTTTGGAAAAACGGTGAGCTCAATCCCCGCAACGTCAGGATCCACAACGTAATTGATGTACGGTATCTGCTCCCCGAGATTCCCGCCCACGCCTCGTCTCGTGACGGGATCGACAACGTTCGAGCGCAGCGGGATCTGCTCTGTGGCTTCCGCAACACCTTCGCGGATACCTGCCTCGATATCGCCAAGATTCAGTGATTCAGATATACGCCCGAGCTTCAGGAAGATAATGGGGAGCCCGGTATCCTGGCAGATCGGCCGCTGCAGGTCCTCGGCCAACCTGATATTCTCGAGCATCGCCGCCAGCTGCACCCGCGCAATCTCGCTCTTCTCGCGCTCGTACGCGCTTCTCAAGGCTGCTTTGACATCGTCGGGTAATGACGTTTCAGCGCGCTGCAAAAGGTTAACGGTAACCTCCTTTATCATTTCTTTCGTGATCATCTATCTATCTATCTGCTTGCTCCACACGACTAAAAAGAAAGTGAGGGCATATTCACTATGAGTGGAATTGTTATGGTATTAGCTTAAGCCACCCGTGTGTAAGCATAACGATCAAATATAAAGCGAAAAAGAGCAACACCAAGAGCACTGCAGTTCCTATGCTTACGCTTGTGATTGGTTCTTCAATTGGTTGACTCTTTACCTTCTCCAAATCTCGCTCATAATACTTATAGAGTGGATGGATTACCAAGTTGAACAGTAAAACAAAAGGTTTAATCAGCGCTACACCTATCAGGTCAATCATCACTCTGGGCCCTCTTATTGGATCCCTAAAGAACCTGACGAGCATATCTGCAATTTTCAAAACACCATTTTCCACCGCATGTGCAAAACCCATTAATGGTTTCTCGCAGAACCATATAAATCCTCTACCCGCCTTTCTATACAGGTAATCTATGTCATACGTTATCTTATCATGAGGCGCGAAGAAGCCCAGCATGAAGAACAGAAAAACGGTCATTAGCAGCAATTGGATAACTCCAAATGTATGTCCAGCTTCGTATGCGTGGTATTGTAACGCTGCCTCTTGATACGGTAGGAGTGCGTAAAGCACTTTTGGGTATACCCCGATAACGATACAAAGAAAAGCGGTAACACACATCGGAACGAGCATGGGTAATGGCGCTTCTTTCGCTTCTATCTCTTCATTCTTACTGAAAAAGGCGAAGTACGTGAGCTTTAAAAAGGATATAAGCGTACCTACTGAACCCAAGGTTAACGCGGTTGCGAGAATAGCCCCGTTATGCCCACCTTCCAATAATTCCGCCGCGTGGATGACCATCCCTTTGCTCAAATAGCCATTAAACCCCACAACACCAGAGATAGAAAGAGCCGCAATCACACAGGTTACCATCGTCACCGGCATCTTCTTCGCCAGTCCTCCAAGTTCTGTGAGGTTATTTTTTCCCGTCGCATATATCACTGCTCCCATGCACATGAACAGCGTTGTCTTGAACAACAGATTGTTGAAGAGATGTGCAATTGACCCATTTATCGCTATCTCAGTTACTATTCCAGATGCCAACCCCACCCCGGCCACCATATAACCCAACTGGCTCACAATGTGATACGAGAGGAGTTTTCTCACATCGTTCTGTAATATTGCAAATATAACGCCATAGAGACACATCGCGCCACCCATATATGCTATCGCGTCCACACCCGAAAATGTCCTCGCAAGCACGTATATACCTGTCTTCGTCGTGAATATGGACAGGAAAATGGTGCCGGCTATCGTTGCCTTGGGATATGAATCGGGGAGCCAGGTATGAAGTGGTATGAATGCGACGTTTACTCCTATCCCGAGGAGCAATAAAAAGTATCCCACGCCGGGTTTCACAGGACCCAGGGCGATGACATTTGTATTCACATAGTGTATGATTATCCCCGCAAGAAGAGCAGCTCCACCAAACAGATGAAACAGAATATATCGCATCCCCGCATCTCTCGCCCTCCTCGAACCCTCATACCAAATCAATCCCAGAGAGGAGAACGCCATTATCTCCCAGAAGATGTATAACGTGAAGAAGTCACCGGCAAATACCGCACCTAAGGCGCTTCCCATATATAACAACGCACATACGTATTGCCCCGTCTCCTCTACCGTGCTGATTGAGTATACTATCGCAGCACCACCCGCCAGTGCAAATATATACCCCATAATCAAGCTCAGCCTATCAGCCTGCAAAAGTATCAAATCAACTCCAGGCAGAATAGGCAATATCCAGCCTGTTTGGGGTTTTAGTAGCGCAACGTTCGCCACGCAAAGAACTACCAAAGCAACAAGAAAAATCCTTCTCGCGCGACCCTTTCCAAGCAAGGGGATTAACGAGGCTCCTAAAAAGATAATGATAAAAGGGGGTAGAGCAAAATCAATCATCCTGCTTCCCCTCCTTTTGGATTAAGGATAATATCTTCGCAAAGAGCATGAAAAGGCCAACTCCTGCCGCGCCGTATAGAACGCCTGTAAAGTACTCTGAATGCCTGTCTAGGATAAATACGAATACTGCTGATACCACTATGACCACAGACACAAGCAGTATGAGCAATCCTTTCAGTACTTTTTTATCCATGCTTCTTTACCACTACACCCTTGGCACACGGCGCTCCATTACCTCATAGATCTGCACAGCTTTTCTTCACGGTGAAAAAGGCGGACCTTACACGGATTGTGAGCCACGTGAGCCCCTCATTCGTCAGTGTTACCCAGCCATCCGAAGGCATGGACTTGCAACATAATATTTGTACTACCACATATTAAACTACCACGAAAATCGACCAGTACTTCCGAACGCCCCCACCCACTTCCGAAAGGAATGTATAAAGGAGGGCTGCATCCTCTCCACAAGCGAGGACTCATGAGTCCGTTTTGAAGCGGCGGCAAAAGAGCTGAAGCGGAAGATGCCGGATGCTTCTGGCCACTCCGCCAATATCGTACCGAGCTACATCAAGAGCGGATACGGGCAATTTTTTCTTCTTCTGAAGAGCAACCGGTGAGCGCGGAGTTGTCCGCTTCATGACTATCCACAAGGTCGATACTAAACTGACTACATGAAAAAACACCTCCCCGTTAAGTGAGGAACGGTGAGGTGCGTATGTATGTAGGATTGGATGTGCATAAAAGGTATTGCTACTACGCGATGGTGGACGGAAGGGGCACCGTGGTAAAGAAGGACCGGTTTTGCACGACATGAGAGGAGTTGGAGGAGTTTGCGAGCGCTCTGCCGGGGGGTCAGGTAGCGATCGAAGCATCAGCTTCGGGCAGCTTCGTCTATGAGCAGCTCGATGAGCAGGGAATAGCGGTTCATCTGGCTCATCCAACGATGGTCAGGCCGTTTGCGAAGAAGCATGTCAAGACTGATAAAGTAGATGCGATCGTGTTAGCGCAACTCCTCAGGATGGACTATCTCCCGGAGAGCTATGTGCCCGGTGAGGCGATGAGGGACCTGCGAACGCGCGTCCGACACCGGGCTGGCCTTGTTCGAATCAGAACCTCCCTTAAGAATCGCGTGCATGCCGCCAGCAGTGAGCGATCTCTTCGGGAAGAAAGGACGGGCGTTTCTGGAAACGGTCAAGATCCGAGGGCCGAGACGGTTGGCGTTGGATAATTATCTGAAGGTGCTGGATGAGCTTAATAAGCGGATTACCGGGGTCGAACAGATCCTGGAAGAGAAGGTGAAGTTGACCGAGGATGTAGAATGGTTGATGTCCATACCTGGCATCGGACTCCATAACGCGGTGCTCATCCTGAGCGAAGTGGGAGAGGTAGCCCGATTTTCCCGCCCTCAGGGCCTCGTCTGCTACGCGGACCTGGCGCCAAAGGTGGCACAATCGGGCGACCAGGTACGGTACGGCCATATCAACCGTCAGAGCAATGGTTTTCCCCGGTGGACATTAATCCAGAGCGCGTGGTCCGCAGTACTATCGTCCACGCCGAATCGATTCCAGCGGCTCTATCTAAAAGAAGGTGAAGGCGAGAAGAGGCGCTAAGATAGCGATCGTAGCCACCGCGTGTCACCTTGCAGAGTCGGCCTATTGGGTATTAACGAAGCAGGAATCTTATAAAGAAACTAAGGCGCAAAGAGCCTCGTCTTCTCCCTGATCCTCCGAGGATCGTTAAATCGAGTGGAGGCCGCCACGCTCACGACGCGTAACCATGTGCCGAGAAAGGCACGAAGAGAGGGATGTCGAGACGGGAAAGAAAGGTGAGGGTTAAGTATGAATAGAATCAGAACGCATAGTAAGATAGGGTGAGGTGTTTTTTTCAGAGATGAGAGATGGTTCTGGTGTTCGGAACTCCATGGTTTCGGAAGTACTGGTGATTGAGAGAGAAATATATAAATATCTCTTTGCACATACACAGATATGCTGGGGGATCTGCTGAGGCACGAGTGACACTTCCCTGATTATCCGGGGGGAAGGGAAAAAAAGGAGAAGAATAAGAGGTAGAAAAGATTGACCTTAAGTGAACTGTTCCCCGTACTTCTTGTGACCATAGGGGTGTTTTCTGCTTTAACTATTCTAGTTGTCGGCTGGCGAACCAAGAAATCATGCTTCTTTATTTCTGCCGCCACCATTTCCGTTCAGTTCATCATGGCACTTTTCATTCTTAATCATGTCCTTACGGTAGGAACCATACATTATTGGCTCGGCGGTTGGATGCCTCCCTGGGGTATTGAGTATGTCGTGGATGCGTTGAATGCGTATATATTGGTTATCGTGCTGTTTATATGTTTGATATGTGCGATATATTCAAAGAGGAGTGTGGAGCACGAGATAGAGGAGAGTAAGTATGTAACCTTCTATACCCTTTTCCAGCTCATCGTCGCGGGAATGTGCGGTGTGGTGGTGACCGGTGATATATTTAACCTGTATGTTTTCTATGAGGTAGCATCTCTGACTGCGTATGCATTAATCGCAAGTGCAGGTGGAAGAGCATTTAGAGCATCGTATACTTACCTAATAATGGGTAGTATTGGTATTTGCTTCTACTTGCTTGGCGTCGGATTCCTTTATGCGGTAACCGGCTCGCTGAATATGCGCGATGTCTCGCTTTTATTGCCACCGCTCTATGGGAGTAGAGTAGTTCAAGCGGCTTTTGTTTTCTTCTTTACAGGATTGAGCATCAAGTTGGGTCTCTTCCCGCTCCATATGTGGAAACCAGATGCATATACGTATTCTCCTTCGGGAATTAGTGTGATCCTATCGGCAGCGATGTCAACAGTGACCGTATATGTACTTATACGGGTTATTTACTCCGTGTTCACGCTCGAGTTCATCAGAAGTTACGTCGGTATGGATATAACCATCTGCTGGATAGCCGCGATAGGAATCGTAGCAGGGTCAGTGCTTGCGATAATGCAGCATAATTTAAAGAGGATGCTTGCCTATTCCAGTATCTCGCAGATGGGCTATTTCGTGCTGGGGATAGGGCTTTCCCCCATCTCCTCATGGGGTCTCCTCGGCGCTGTGGCACACCTCGCAAATCATACGATAATGAAAGGATGCCTGTTTATGGCTGCGGGTGCCTTTATTTATAAGTACGGTTTGTGGGACATCCGGAATTTTGAAGGGCTAGGGAAGAAGATGCCCTACGCGAGTGCTGCTTTTACCCTGGCGGCGATTGCCATGATCGGCGTGCCCCCGAGCGCAGGGTTTGTAACGAAATTGTTCTTAATCCTTGCATCTTTACACTCGACAGACGTTTTTTACGGTTACGCTTACGTCTTCGTGGCTGTGATACTGCTCAGCAGTCTTCTCAACCTCGTTTATTTCTGGCGAGTCATTGAGCGCATGTATTTTGTAAAGACTGAGGAAGAACTGACCGGTGGGGTAAAAGAAAGTGATGCGCCCATGAGCATGCTTATGCCGATGTTACTCCTCGCAGCTCTTTCTATTGTTATTGGCATGTTATGGCTGACGAAGATTCCCCTGCCTTTGATTGCGGATGTGCTCTCTGAATTAGGCTTGGGGGGATTGCCGTAATGGTAGAACTGCTGACACCGCTATTCGTGATCCTATGCCCCGCACTTGCAGCCCCTCTGATACTGCTCTTCGATAAAAGGCCGAATATAAGGGAGGGATGGACGATAGCAGCGGGAATAGCAACGTTCGCGCTCGTCCTCTCCATGATCCCACCGATATTAGACGAAGAAGTGATCACCTGCACGTTCTTCCAGACCTTATTCGAGGGTGTGGCATGTGGCTTTAAAGTGGATGCCTTTGGTCTGATCTTCGCACTCACCTCCTCTTCTCTCTGGATATTAGTCTCTTTCTATTCCATAGGCTATATGCGGTCGTTGAAGGAGCATGCGCAGACGAGATTCTTTTTCTCCTTCGCTCTCGCCATATTCGGCGCCATGGGCATCGCATTATCCGCAAACTTGTTTACGATGTTCATCTTTTACGAGATATTAACGGTCTCAACCTACCCCTTGGTTATTCATGACCAGACACCAGAAGCGCTGAGCGCCGGCCGTAAATATTTCGCCTACCTGCTCACCTCGGGCGTCTTCTTCCTCTTCGCCGTGATGATGACCTACTATCTTACTGATACCACTGATTTTACGAATGGTGGCATACCCTTACTTGGTACCGCACCTCGACTGACCCTGGTGATCCTGTTCTTCTGTTTCTTGTTAGGGTTCCTGAAAGCTGCATGGATGCCGTTTCACTCTTGGCTTCCTACCGCGATGGTCGCACCTACCCCGGTGAGCGCGCTCTTGCATGCGGTCGCAGTGGTAAAAGCCGGCGTTTTTGGTATCGTGAGGGTGGTCTGCTATATCTACGGCGTGGATTTGATGCGCGAGGTATATGTACTAAACGAAACGCTTACGCTCGGCTTGATACTTGCCAGTATAGCGGGTTTTACCATGATCGCTGCCAATCTGTTTGCCATTGCTCAGGATAACTTGAAGAGGAGACTTGCGTACTCCACCATTAGCCAGCTATCGTATATAATTCTGGGCGCGGCGCTGTTAACACAAGATGGCATAAGAGGTGCAATGCTGCACATTCCGTTTCATGGCTTCATGAAGATAACCTTGTTCCTTTGTGCGGGTGCGATAATGGTCGTTACGGGAAAGAGGGACATAAGTGAGATGGCCGGCGTAGGAAAGATCATGCCGAGAACGATGCTCGCATTCACCATAACCGCATTTGGAATGATCGGCATTCCGCCTGCCGTGGGTTTCATAAGTAAATGGTATCTTTGCTTGGGGACATTAGAGGGTGGAGATATAATGATGATTTTCTTGTTTGTCCTATTATTAGCTTCCTTGCTCGATGTCGTTTACTTCTTCCCCATAATACACACTGCCTTCTTCAAGGAACCGGAAGGAGAGGGAAAAGAGGTAGAGGTAAAAGAAGCACCACTTTTTATGCTCATTCCGCTAGTAATCACCGCAGTCTTTTCT
>CAZFWT010000071.1:0-7695 GCA_964522635.1 uncultured Halobacteria archaeon
ACGAGGACGAAGATGGCCGCACGTGCCAGTTCATTCCCGGTGAGCGGCAGCGGCGAGTAGTAGGTCACCAGAACGTGAACGAGCCCCAGTCCAAGCGCAAGATAGACCGCTCGCTTCTGATACCACAGACCCGCGAGGAGAATGGGAATGTAGAAGAGGTGCGTGTAAACCACCGCAATGCCCAGGACAAACTCCGCATAATAAGCCAACCCAACGCACGCTACAGCAGTAAAGAGCACCACCAGTAGCCGCGTTATGGGCGATAGCCCGTGCCCTTGCGCTTCCTCCTTCACCGGCATGCTCATCCCATAAACACTACGTTTCCACAGCCCGGTATAAATTCCCTTTGCTTCCGTTCTGTCCAGATGAGTCCCTCATGTGGCACCCTCTTGAGCTCCTCACCTGATTCCGGTTTACGCAGAAGCTCATTTGCTCTGGCGCATGCCGTTGCGTCGCCCCACGATTCAGCGCTCGTCAGAACGCATCACCCTGATTCTGATCTGCCTCGCCCATCTCTCGAGGGTGGGTGGTATGAGATGACGGCCGTACGACGGCATAACGTCTGCACTCCACGATCGAGAACCGAACAGCGGGAAAGACCTTGGTGCAGTACCATTATATGCCCTAAAAGAAAATCGCTTTATATGAGCTGAGCAAAGGGGGTGAGCAAACAGGATGATTGATCTCAATATCGTCGTTTCCGGGGCTGCGGGCCAGGGGATTCAGACGATCGGGTACGTTCTCGCCAAGACCGCTTCAGGAGCAGGTTATAACGTCTTCGCATGGCAGGAGTACGAATCGCGCGTCCGCGGGGGCTGCAACAGCTACCGGATACGGGTGAGCGATATTCCGGCCAACAGCCCGCTGATCCAGGCTGACATCCTCGTGGCGTTGAACGCTGAATCCAAGCGTAAATACCGACCGCTGCTGAAAGCGGAGGGCGTTTTGATCGACGAGCAGGAGACCGGTGAACGGGTGATCACCGTGCCGTTTGAGCAGATCGCCATGGAGGACTTTGGCAAGAAGCTCTTTGCGAATACCGTAGCTGCTGGCGCCCTCGCGGCGGTGCTCGGCCTTGAGCTGGAGGCACTCACCGAGGTGATCGCAGACGAGTTTGCGGGGAAGAGTGATGAGATCGTGGACACGAATCGCGCAGCTGCTGCGGCAGGCTACAGCAGGGCGAAGAGGAGCTGCGAGGGCGTGTGCGCATGGACCCTGCCGAGACGAGCGCAGACGCACTACCTGATCACGGGGAACGAAGCGCTGGCACTGGGTGCTGCGGCCGCCGGCTGCCGCTTCATTGCCGCGTATCCCATGACGCCCTCGACCGGGATCATAACGTTCCTCTCAAAGCACAAAGAGCGCTTGCAGATCTTCACCGAGCAGGCGGAGGACGAGATCGCGGCGATCAATATGGCGATTGGCGCGAGTTACGCGGGGGTGCGTGCAATGACCGCGACCTCGGGCGGTGGCTTTTCGCTCATGACCGAAGGGATCAGCCTCGCCGGGATGACGGAGACGCCGGTCGTTATCGTGCTCGGCCAACGTCCCGCGCCGGCAACCGGGCTTCCAACGCGCACGGAGCAGGCTGATCTGCTCTTTGCTGTCAACGCGGGCCATGGCGAATTCCCCAGGCTCGTCTTCGCACCCGCTGATCCCAAGGACGCATTTCATAAGATCACACGCGCGTTCAATCTGGCCGAGAAGTACCAGATACCCGCGATCGTCCTGAGTGATCAGTTCCTGGCCGATTCCAATTCCACGGTGGCCGACTTCGAGCTCGAGACCCTAAGGCATGAGACGTATACCGCAGCTACTGCTGAGATGGTGGATTACCGGCGATATCTGCTCACGGAGACCGGGATTTCGCCCCGGCTCTTCCCCGGCCAGAGCCAGCAGCTCGTCTGCTGTGATAGCGACGAGCACGATGAATACGGCCACATCACGGAGGATCTGACGCTGAGGAAGCGGATGGTGGAGAAGCGGCTGCGGAAGCTGGAGGGCTTGCGGGATGAGATCCAGCCGCCCGAGGATTATCGAGTCAGAGAAGCGGAGGACGTGCTGGTGAGCTGGGGCTCCTCGCGGAACGCGGTGCTCGAGGCAGTGGACCGGCTCAATGAGCAGGGAAATGCGGTGGGTATGCTCCACTTTACCGAACTCTGGCCGCTCCCACGATTCACGTTCCCTGATGAGCAGCAGCAGTACCATCTGGTCGAGAGCAATGCGACCGCGCAATTCGGGCGCATGCTGCGGAGCGAGTATGGATTATCAGTAACGAGCAAAATAGCACGGTACGACGGGCTGCCGCTGGATTACGAGTACATCATGGAGGTGTGGCAGCATGGTTGAGCTTGACGATTACCAGAGCGATGCGGAGAACCAGTGGTGCCCGGGCTGCTCCAATTTTGGCATTCTGAAAGCGATGAAGAACGCACTGGTGGCGCTGGACAAGCGTCCTGATGAGATCTGCCTGGTCTCGGGGATCGGGCAGGCGGCAAAGCTACCGCACTACCTGCGCTGTAATTTCTTCAACGGGCTGCACGGACGAGCGCTTCCCATCGCAACGGCGATCAGCGTGGTGAGCCCGCATGTGACGACGATCGTGGTGACGGGGGACGGGGATTGCTACGGCGAAGGGGGGAACCACTTCGTGCATACCTTCCGCCGAAATCCTGACCTCACACTCATCGTGCACAACAACCAGATCTATGGACTCACCAAAGGCCAGGCGTCGCCGACGACCGACGCGGGCGAAAAGACAAGGCTTCAGTTCGAAGGCGTCAAAATCCGCCCCCTGCAGCCGCTGGCACTCGCGATCCTCCACGACTGCCCCTTTGTCGCTCGCGGTTTCGCCGGCGATCTCAAACATCTTACTGAACTCTTCGTCGCGGCTATCCAGTTCAGAGGGCTCTCGTACGTGGACGTCATACAACCCTGTATCACCTGGGGAACGCACCCGATTAGCTGGTACCGGGACCGGATCTACCATCTGCCTCCGGGCTACAACCCGCATGACAAGGACACCGCACTGAAGAAGGCGACTGAATGGGGCGAACGAATCCCGATCGGGATTTTTTACCGGACGGAAGAGCCACCGCACCTCTTCGGCGAGTATTTCCGCGCGAGTATCTATGACGGTGCACTGACCGCGTTGAAATACCCATCACGGCGTGCTATCGCAGAGCTTCTGGGGCAGTTCAAGACCGCAAAGCAGCGTGGAGAGCTGGAAAGAGCAGGGAGAGGCGAAGTATGAACGAGTACGATGTGATCGTCATCGGATCAGGTGCCGGAATGCTGATCGTTGCGCGTGCGGTAACCGCGGGGCTCACTGTCGCTCTCTCTAATAGAAAAGGGACTGCTCGGCGGTACTTGCCTGAATGTGGGCTGCATACCCTCGAAGATGCTGATCCATCCTGCGGACCGCATCGGTCGGATTGACGGAGGAGCGGGCGAGGAGGGTTCACGAGATCCTGGTGGGCATGGCGCGCTACGCAGAGGTGGCGAAGGGACAGGCTATCCGGGACGAAGAGAGCTTTGCCAAGGCGATTGTGGATCGCGAGAGCAACAGGATACTGGGATTCCATATCATCGGGCCCCACGCACCCATACTCATCCTGGAAGTGATCCAAATTATGGCGGATGACCGTGAATATAGAGCACTCGGGCGCGGTATCCACATCCATCCGGCGATGTCCGAGGTGATTCTGGCAACGCTGCGGAACCTCAGAGCGGTTTGAGTAAGCATGAGGAAAAGAATGGGTGCGCAAGGAGCTTTCCTTTTCCTGAAAAAAGCTCGAACAATTCCACGGATTTTACCTCTTCTTAGCCGTGTAGATCGCGGTGCATGAGGAGAGCATCCTGAGGATTACGTAACAATGGCGAAAACGATCTGCCCACGTTGTAAGGGCGTCTTTGAGGGCGAAGCGGATGTTCGATGCCCGCTCTGCAATTTGACCACGCCCTACGTTACCGATTACAGCACGAGCGATGCGTATCTCAAAGAGGCCGTCCCGCGCGTGGTTGAGGAGCGGAAGCGTCTCGGTTTGGAGGGGCTCGTTAGCGGGCTCGAGTGCGTGATCATCACTACCGAGCCGCGTAAGCAGCAGGCGGCTGTTGCGGAACTCATCCGGTACACCGGGCTCGAACTCGCCGACGCGTTTGCTGACCGTCGCTATCAGACCTGCGTGCTCAAAACGCCAGGATCTGCGGACTTCTTGATTCAAGCGCGACGAGATTCAGATAATCCCTTCACCTCCTTCAACCTGTCTCCGAAGTCCAAACATCTCCCCAATACGCGCTTGGAAACGCTCGTGTTCCGAATCAGGGATAGAGAAGAGTACGTCAGCATCCAGCGAGCACGTGGCGTACGCTTTCTTATTGACGCTATCGTGTATACCGCCAACTATTCGCTCATACAGACCAGACCTTCCCGGTACACCGGCAATTCGCTCGGGTTCATCCAGTGGCACGGGCGTCGCGGCGAGTACGCGACCCCCGAGAGCGAAGGCTTTGACGTTACCGTCACGAAACCCGAGCGCCCCTATCTGAACTGAAGAACATACAACACCTTGATCACGCGGCAATGCGGCTGCGAGCACGGGATAGAGACGAGGCGGTCATCGAGTTCATGGAGCTGACCAATTACAACTTCGAGTTCGCCATTTACGTGAAGCTCTTCAACGCTATCACCACCGTTGCGCGGCTCTCCAAATTAGACTTCGCCATGGTTTTTACCACCGGCATTACCGAGTACCACGGCGAAGCGGAGTCGGGACCGACGGAGACATTCATGCACAATTACGGACCACGGGTGCATCACCTGGCGTTTCAGACCGAGCGGATCGAGGAGACCTACGCGGCGCTCAAAGAGGACGGCCTGGCGTTCCTGATCGAGCTTGTAGGGTCGCCTGATGAGGGATTGAAGCAGACCTTCAGTCTCGCTTCGGCAAGCACGCTAGTGGTAAACGAGTATATTCACCGCTATGGTGACTTTGAGGGGTTCTTCACCAAAAGTAATGTCACACTGCTCACCGGCGCCACGGCAGGGCAGTAGAGAGCACCAAAATGTTCTGAGTGCCTAAATGACATCTACCGTCACGACACGCGCACCTTTCTTGACGTTCATCAGGCGCACGCCCTGCGTGTTCCGCCCTTGGACAGGAATGTTCCCCACACCGATTTTGGTCACCATGTTATCGGAGGTCGTGATCATCAACTCATCGTCGGGCTTTACCTGCTTGATGCACACCACGTTCCCGTTGCGCTGCGCGCCCCGGATGCTGATCACGCCCTTACCGCCACGGTGTGTCTCGCGGTAAGCGTCCAGCCGCGTTCGTTTACCATACCCCTTCTCGGTGATGGTGACAAAGTTCGACTTCTGCACGCTCAGATCGACTGTCTCGATACTGGCAACCTCATCGCCTTTATCCAGACGTATCCCGCGCACGCCCGCGGCGTACCTGCCCATCTCACGGAGCTCCTCCTCGTGGAAGAAGATTGCTTTGCCCATCCTCGAGCTGACGATGATGCCCTGGTTCGCCTCACCTTTCATCAGGGCCACATCAACCAGTGCATCATTCTTGCGCTCGTCCACCCGCAATGCCACGATGCCCGTTACGCGGATGTGCTTCAAACTTGCGAGCGCGCTCCGTTTTACCACCCCCCGTCTGGTCGCGAAGACGAGATAAACGTTCTCGACTGCCTCATCGACCGCTTCTGGCACCGAGAGTGCGGTGACAAAGGTCTTCGATTCTTCGGCGGTGATGCTCAGTCCGGGAACGTTTACCAGCGGTTTGCCTTTCGCATGCCGGGAACTGGGTGGGATCTCATAGGTCTTCACCTGAAAGACGCGACCATTCTCGGTAAAGATCAGCAGTCGCTCTCGTGTGGATGCACGAATGAAATTGGCGACAACGTCATCTTCCCGGCGATCGATGACGGCAATCCCTTTGCCCCCTCGCTGCTGCTGTTTGAAGAGCTTCTCGGGCAACCGTTTCACGTACCCCCGTTCAGTGAAGAAGAGAATCACTTCCTCATCCTCAATGAAATCGCGCTCGCTGAGCGTCACCATATCCTCGAGCTCGGTGCGCCGCTTATCTCCGTACTTCTCCTTCAGCTCGCGCAACTCATCTTTAAGCACGCCCAGGATACGCGCTTCACTCGCCAGCACCTCCTTGAGCCACGCGATCTTCTGCTCCAATTCGCCGCGCTCGGTCTCGATCTTATCACGCTCGAGGGCGCTCAGCCGCGAGAGCCGCATGTCCAGGATCTCTTTCGCCTGCATCTCGCTGAGCGCGAATTTCTCGATCAGGGCGGCTTGAGCCGCTTTGACATCGCTCGATGCTTTGATCAGCTGAATCACCTCGTCGATGTGCGCGATCGCAATGATCAAGCCCTCTAATATGTGCCTTCGCTTCTCTGCGCGATCCAGTTCGAATTGCAACCGCCGGACTGTGACCTCTCTGCGATGCTTGATGTAGCACTCAATCAGCTCTTTAAGCGTTAAGACCCGGGGCTCGCCGTCAACGAGCGCCAGATTGATGACCCCAAAGGTGGTCTCCAGCTGCGTACGTCGAAAGAGCCGATTCACGATAATAGGAGCGTTCGCGCCCATCTTCAAGCTGACGACGATGCGCATCCCTTTGCGGTCTGATTCATCGCGCAGCCCGATGATACTGTCTACCTTGTATTTCCGGACGAATTCCGCGATCTCCTCAACCAGCTTGCTCTTGTTCACCTGATAAGGGATCTCCGTGATGATGATCCGCTCTCGTTTGGCCTTCTGCTCGATCTCCACCTTTGCCCGGATTTTGATGCTGCCCCGACCGGTCAGATACGCCTGTCGGATGCCTTCGTAGCCCGAGATGATGCCACCCGTGGGGAAGTCGGGCGCTTTTATGTGCTGCATCAACTCCTCGATCTCGACATCAGGCTCGTCAATGACGCGAATGATGCCATCAACGACCTCGGCCAGGTTATGAGGTGGCATGTTGGTGGCCATACCGACGGCAATGCCGGAGGAGCCGTTGATCAGGAGGTTGGGGAGCTTTGCGGGTAATATCTGCGGCTCTTTGAGCGTATTATCGAAATTGGGTACCCACTCGACGGTATCCTTATCGAGATCCTCCAGGAGTTCGCCCGCGATCTTCGAGAGTCGCGCTTCGGTATACCGCATCGCTGCCGCGGAATCGCCGTCCACGCTCCCGAAATTGCCCTGGCCATCTACCAGCGGGTAACGGTACGAGAAATTCTGTGCCATGCGCACCATGGTATCATACACCGCAACGTCCCCATGCGGGTGATACTTGCCCAGGACGTCGCCGACGATGCGTGCGGATTTCTTGTGCGACCGATTATACGCGACGCCCAGCTCCTGCATGCCGTAGAGGATGCGACGATGCACCGGCTTGAGCCCGTCACGGGCGTCAGGAAGAGCCCGGCCGACGATCACGCTCATCGCGTAATCGATGTAGGAGCGCTTCATCTCATTCTCGACACTGACCTCGATAACATGCGCTCGTTCGTCGATCCCTGCTTCGTCTACCGCTCGCTCGTCCTCGTTCATCGCTCCAGTTAGGTTAAGGGAGTGCACGGTAATAAAATCTGCCGCTACCGTTGTGACAACGGTGGTACCGGGCGCAGCAGTAGTTCCGAAAGGGGTGAGTTCCGAACACCAGCGGCACCTCATTATCATGC
>CAZFWT010000072.1:0-3757 GCA_964522635.1 uncultured Halobacteria archaeon
ACAATTCGGCTGTGGGCACCGTTATCCCGAAGCGAAGTATGGCGGGAAAGACGGAGCTGTACGAGAGAGCGGTAGAAAGATAAGTGAGCACAACCAATAAGCCAGCAGGGTGAAACGTACGCAATGGAAGAGCGTTTGAAGGCGCTTGAACTCGCTATGGAACGTGAAGCAGAAGCAAAGGCCTTTTACCTCGATGCCAGTCGGAAGATCACGAACGCCTTTGCACAGGATATGTTCCGCTCCCTTGCCAGGGACGAGGAGCGGCATCTGAGAACGGTCAAAGCGGTGTATGATCGGCTCAGTAAAGAGCGCGCATGGCCACAGCAGGTGACCTCGATCGGCGATACCGTTACCGTGAGGATGGTATCACCGGCTGATGTGAAGGCGATCGAACTGGCGGCGAAGGATCTTGAAGTGAGCCGGGAGATCTTGAAGCTGGGCATCGAGCGCGAGGAATGGAGCATGAACTTCTATCATGAGCTGGCGGCGAAGGCGACCGACCCGTTCGAGAAGCGGTTCTTTATCGCGCTGGAGCACGAGGAACGGGGTCATTATCTCACGCTCTGGGACTACCGCGAGTTCCTTGAGGATCCCGAAGGCTGGTTCACTATGAAAGAGGGCTTCCGGCTGGATGCCGGGTAATCGTTCGTGATCGATGGTCACCCTTTTCGGTATCTCTGGCAGTCCACGCAGGGCGGCAACCGAGTGGATCATGCAAGAGGCGTTACGGTACGCCGGAGCGAAATGGAATGCGGAAACACGGTATTTCTCGGTCCGTGGCAAGAAGATCAATTTCTGCATCCACTGCGACCACTGTATTCGCGAGGGGCGCTGCATACACGAGGACGCGATGCAGGAGGTCTACGCGAATTTCGCGTGGGCTGACGCTGTACTCATAGGGACGCCGGTGTATCAGGGTACGCTCAGCGGTCAGACGAAGGTGGTACTCGATCGTATGCGCGCATTCGCGGCAGGCAACCCGCACGGACTCCGGAACAAAGTGGGCGCGGCGGTTGCTGATGGCGGCGATCGTATCGGAGGTCAGGAGATTGCGATCCGGGCCATTACCGACTTTTACGTCATCAATGAGATGGTCCCTGTTGGTGGGGGCGCGTTCGGTGCCAACCTCGGTGCGAGCTTCTGGTCCCAGGACAAGGGTGCTGAGGGTGTTGCAGCAGATGCGGACGGTCTGAGTAGTCTTCATAAGACCATAAATCGGCTCATGACGGTTTGCCAACTGATCAAGGAGGGCGAGCCGCGCGTATGAGGGAGCACGTCAGGATCGCCTGGGGGATTACCGGCTCGGGTGACAAGATCATGGAGACGGTCGAGCTCATGGAGCGTCTGACCCGTGAGCACAACCTTGAGGTGCACGTGTATCTCTCGAAAGAGGGGAAGGTGGTCTTACAGTTTTACAAGCTCTTGAACGCTGTGAAGGAGCGATTTTCGAAGGTGAGCCTCGAAATAGGGCCGAATGCACCCTTCCTCTCCGGAAAGATCCAGTTAGGCATCTACGATTTTGTGTTAATCGCGCCCGCAACGGCAAATACCGTGGCCAAGATCGCGTACGGCATCGCGGATTCTCTCCTCACCAATTCCGCGGCACAAGCGGTTAAAGCGAACGTTCCAGTCTATATCTTCCCGGTGGATCAGAAAGAGGGCGAGATTGTCACGAAGCTGCCCGACGGCCGGGATCTGAAGTTGCGTATGCGGAAAGCGGACGTGGAGAACGTGGAGCGGCTCCGGCGAATGGAAGGGATCTACGTTCTGGAGAGCGTCGAAGCGATCGAGGACGTGGTGAAGGAGTTCATGGCGATGCGAGCGTCCTAGCGCATGTTTCTGCTCCTGTACTACTCAGCTCTCTGTCGAACCCGCCTAGTGCCTTGGATAGCTCACGTGGCGTGCTCGGTTTGGTTGGCATGCACAATTACTTTTTTAGGTGTGTCAAAAGTGGTAGGTTTTATATAGCCCTGCAAACAACGTCATGAGACGTAGCGCACGGAAATACAGCACGACGATCAATGACTCATTGCGTTAAGCGGTTTTTTGTGATATTCAGTCAGTTAGTCAGTCAGTCAGTTAGTCAGTGCCGATCCATTGATGGCGCTTTTACCAGATTCCACCTGCACAGACAGACAGCACAGAAGGGAGTAGCTACGGTACGTACGGAAAGAGTGAGGTAAAAGATGGTAACGAAAGAGTTAGATGTGTTGCTGAAAGAGGCACGGGTTTTTAGACCCTCCGCTGAGGTGGTTGAGCAGAGCAACATCACGAACTGGATGGCCGAGCATAACATTGGGAGCTACGAGGAGTTGCTCTCCAAGGCACAGAACATTGAGTGGTACTGGGGCGAGGTGGCGAAGGAGCTCGATTGGTACAAACCGTGGAGTACGGTGCTCGACGAGCGTAACGCGCCGTTCTACAAGTGGTTCATTGACGGTAAGATGAACATCGTCTATAACGCCCTTGACCGGCATATGGAGACCGGGCATAAGAATAAGGTCGCGTATATCTGGGAGGGCGAGGACGGCGCTGTAAAGAAATTAACGTACCGGGATCTCTACAACGAGGTGAATCGCTTTGCGAACGGTTTAAAGAGCCTTGGCGTGGGGCGAGGTGACCGGGTAGCAATCTATCTGCCGATGATACCGGAGTTGCCGATGGCGATGCTCGCCTGCGCCAAGATTGGCGCGATCCACTCGGTCGTCTTCTCGGGATTCAGTGCGAAAGCGTTGCGGGATCGAATCAATGATTGTAAAGCAAAGGTGCTGATCACCGTGGATGGGTTCTACCGTAAGGGAAGCGTCATCGCTGCCAAGGAGAGCGCGGATGAAGCGCTGCTGGATGCGCCCACGATCAAGAACATGGTGGTGGTCAATCGCATGAATAGGGCGGACTTAGCAATGCTCGATGATCGCGACATCTACTGGGATGAGCTCATTGCGGGTGAATCCAAGCATGCGAAGACTGAGGAGATGGACTCTGAGGACATCCTGTATATTCTTTATACCTCGGGGACGACGGGTAAACCCAAGGGGATCGTGCACATACATGGGGGATATGCCGTCGGCATCTACGGCACCCTCAAGTACGTCTTCGACCTGAAGGACGAGGACATCTGGTGGTGCGCGGCTGACGTCGGCTGGGTGACCGGGCATTCTTATATCGTCTACGCGCCGTTGATGCTCGGGGTGTCCTCCTTCATGTATGAGGGCGCGCCGGCTTTCCCGCACGGTAACCGGTGGTGGGAGATGATCGAGCGTCACGGCATCACCGTGCTCTACACCGCGCCCACTGCGATCAGAGCCCATATGCGGCTCGGCGACGAATGGCCGAAGAAGAACAATCTCAACGGGCTCCGCTTACTGGGGAGTGTTGGTGAGCCGATAAACCCTGAGGCGTGGATGTGGTACTACAATCTCATCGGTAACAAGCGGTGCCAGATAATGGACACCTGGTGGCAGACGGAGACCGGCATGTTCATGATCTCACCGCTGCCAATAACGCCGCTGAAGCCCGGCTCAGCAACGCGGCCACTGCCCGGCATTTCGGCTGACATTTACAATGAGGACGGCGAATCGGTGACCAACAAGGGCGGGTATCTGGTGATCAAGAAGCCGTGGCCCGCGATGCTCAGAACGCTCTACGGCGATCAGGAGCGGTATAATAGCGTCTACTGGAGCAGGTTCCCGGGTGTGTATCTGGCAGGAGACGTTGCCCGGAAGGATGAGGATGGCTACTTCTGGATCCAGGGGCG
>CAZFWT010000072.1:3857-7515 GCA_964522635.1 uncultured Halobacteria archaeon
ATCAATTTCGTGGAGGATCTGCCGAAGACCAGGAGTGGGAAGATCATGCGGCGGGTGATCAAGGCGAAGGCGCGAGGAGAGCCGGTAGGCGATATCTCGACGCTTGCCAACCCGGAAGCCGTGGAGGAACTGGACAGGGCGCAATAAGCCCGTCCTTTTATCCTTTTTAGGTGCGGCTCGGATCACCGCGCTTGAACGGCGCTTTAGAGAGCAATCAGCAGAATTTTTATTCCCCTAGGAGCTACTTGAATGCGTAGGAGCGCAATCGTAAATGCGGTTAGGTAAGGGATCTCGAGCACTGAACAGGATGAAGGCGCGTTACCCGGAGAAGTTTGCGTCCGAGGAGCACATCTTCGGGCTGATCCATCGGGGTGCGCGCATCTTCATTGGTACCGGCTGTGGTGAGCCGCAGTACCTCGTGGGTGCGCTCATTCGGTATGCCGAATCGCACCCGACGGCGATCTATGATGCAGAGGTCTTTCACGTCTGGACACTCGGGGTCGCGCCCTATACGGACGAGAAATTCAAGCAGAATTTCCGCCATAATTCATTCTTCATTGGCAACAATACCCGCGAGGCGATTAACCGCGGTCTGGCCGATTACACGCCGATTTTCCTCTCTGAGGTGCCTGATTTGTTCGCTCGCCGGATCGTGCCTGTAGATGTCGCGCTCGTGCAGACCTCGCCACCGGATGAGCACGGCTACTTGAGTTTCGGCGTGAGTGTGGATATCGTGAAGGCCGCGACCGAGAAGGCGGGGTTGGTGATCGCGCAGGTCAATTCCTACATGCCCCGGGTGCACGGCGATAGCTTCATTCATATTGAACATGTCGATTTTGTCGTCCCACACGACGAGCCCTTGCTGGAATACACTGCGGAGCCTGAGGGTGGCGTTGCGCAGCGGCTCGGGAAGTACGTTGCACGGCTCATTCAGGACGGCGATACGATTCAGGTCGGTTATGGCAGCATCCCCAACGCGATTCTCGCGAATCTGCACGAGAAGAAGCATCTTGGTGTGCACACCGAGTTGATCAGTGACGGCCTCGTGGCCTTGATGGAGCACGGCGTGATCGACAACAGTAAGAAGACGCTCAACCGTGGTAAGGCGGTTGCCACATTCTGCATGGGCCGAAAGAAGACCTACGCGTTCATTCACGATAATCCCGCGATCGAGTTCCGCACGATCGATTACACGAACAGCCCGCTGATTATTGCGCAACACGAGAAGATGACCGCGATCAATACGGCGCTCGAGATGGATCTCACGGGCCAGGCGACGGCGGAATCGCTGGGCAAGCGATTTTACAGTGGCATTGGTGGGCAGGCAGACTTTATGCGCGGTGCCGTGCTGGCGAAGCACGGTAAGGCGATTCTCGCGATGCCCGCGACCGCAGATAGGGGCACCGTCTCGAGGATCGTGCCATTCCTCAAGGAGGGCGCGGGTGTGACGCTCAATCGCGGCGACGTGCAGTACGTCGTCACTGAATACGGGATCGCGTACCTGCACGGCAAGAACATCCGGGAGCGAGCTATGGACTTGATCTCGGTGGCGCATCCTAAGTTCCGACCGTGGCTCATTGAGGAAGCGCGCAAGCTCAATTTGATCTACAGCGATCAGGCGTTCATATCAGGCGAACGCGGCGAGTACCCGGAGGAGCTGGAAACCTATCGAAGGACGAAGACCGGTCTGGAGCTCAAGCTGCGACCGGTGAAAATAAGCGACGAGCCGCTCCTGAAGGACTTCTTCTACTCGCTCTCTGACGACAGCATCTATCAGCGGTTCTTCATCACCAGACGGGCTATTCACCATGACCGGCTTCAGGAGTTCGCGATCATTGATTACACGACGCAGATGGCGATCCTTGCGGTGCTCGAGGAGGACGGTAAGGAAGTGATTGTGGGTCTGGCGCAGTACGCCGTGGACGAAGCGACACATACCGCCGATGTGGGGTTCGCCGTACGGGACGAGTATCAGAACCTGGGGATTGGTTCTGAGTTGCTCACGTATTTGACGATCCTGGCGAAGCGGAAAGGGCTGCTCGGGTTCACCGCGCAGGTGCTGCTCGATAATCCCATGATGATGCACGTCTTTGAGCATGCCGGGTTTGATATTGAGAAGAGCGGTGCGGAAGGGGTATATGATCTGAAGATGCTGTTTCGGAAACGGTGACTGCTCGATGTGGGGCCTTGTCTCGTGATTGAGTAGCGTAAACGCGTTTCGCGGCCACGCGCACTGGCGGCTGCTCGCTCGTGCGTTAACGTCATGAGCGGCTGTATCGAAGCCGGATTACGATCACCCCAGCAATTCCTGACAGTTCCCTCGCCCCACCACGTGCACCTTAGCAGCATTGAGGTCCAGCAGCAGGAAGGTATCATCCGCGCTGTAAACCACTGGTCGCTGCGTCACGAGCGTCACCATGCCCGCATCGACCGCAGTAACGCTGACGGGAACCGTCTGCATGCCGATGGTAAGGTGGTATGCGCCTTCTTTTAGGCCTGTGGCATAAAAGCGGTTCGGCACAAAGGAAAGCGTGAATTTCGTGCCTACTTTAGCACTTCCGGGCGCGCAGATGACCGTGCCACGTTTCATCTCCTCCGCGGTGGCCCCTTTTATCGCGAGTCCGACCCGAGAGCCCGCTTCAGACTCCGTAACGTCCTTATCCTGCTCCTGGATGGAGCGAACGACCACTTCGGTGCCCTGAGGCAGCAGCAGGAGCTTGTCGTGCCGCCTCACGAGCCCCTGCTTCACGCAGCCCAGTACGACCTCACCAGCGCCCTTGACCGGAAACGAGTGATCGACCACGATCCGTGCCGGTGCGCGCGTATTCCGAGTGATCTCAAACTCCTCGAGCGTTTTCTGTATTCCCGGGCTATCCTGTTCCATGACGACATAGTACTCGAGTGCGGTTCTTTGGGTAATCGCGGCGATCTTCGCAAGCTCTGTGTAGGGCGGGACGAGAATAATGCCGCGCGAAATGTTGAACGAGTCAAGCATAATGATGGTCTCACCAACGGCTGGCGTCATTGCCGCGAAGGATACGATCGCCGCATCGATGCAGGACATGATCTGACTCTTCACTGTTACTTTATCCTCGACCGGCTGCATGAACGTGTAGATACAGCCGTCCGTCTTCCTGTTGTACAGCACGACATCGCTCGCCGTGCCGCGTTTCCCCAGTTTCCGACCAAGTTCGTCGTCGTGGAATATGCCAACCGCGAGATTCTTCATAGCTCGGCTATACCATCTATCTGCGCCTATAAAACGTTTGCACCGCAACCGCATCGATTCGCAGTCGGGGAGCTCCAATCACCGCGTGGCCACGATATGCAAATTACTCTGGTATGCCTGAATATACGTATGCGAACGTTTCCATAGCCTGAGCACCACCAGTGCTTTGGTCAGGTAGCGAGCCGAGCGATGCGCTCCGCTGTGGTGGCATGCGTAGGGGGAGTACACGGCAGGCACCGCTTACGTTGACCGGAGCAGGCGTCCATTACCGTGAGCTTTGCGTCCTTCTTTCTGGTACTCGACGGACAGTCTGAACTGGACGTATATCGGAATTGATGACGATGGCAGCGAGCTAACGAACGGTCGGCGGTGAGCTCGTGAACGCTTCGGCTTGGGGCGATGGCCGGCGCTGCGCTTGTCTGTCTGATG
>CAZFWT010000073.1:0-4303 GCA_964522635.1 uncultured Halobacteria archaeon
TGATTTCCATTATCCTTGCTATCGCGGTAGTTCTGGCGCTGGGCGCAGTTTCATTTGTGCTGAACTACAAAAAAATAACGCCGTATGCATTTCCTATTATTGTTGTTCTACTCGCGGTGGTATCACTTATTCTGTTGAACGCTCTGGCACCCTCGCTCTATGCAAAGGTTATCGGAGCGCTTCATGTCTTCGTTCCTTCAGAATCTAGTTTAACCATCGCGGAAGTGCACCCGATGTATATCTTCTCGCAATACACCGGCAATATCTTCGATGGCGAAGCTTGGCGGTGGTTCAGCACGACCTTCTTCATTGCCTTCGCCGGCTACCTCTTGATCGGCTACAACATCGCGAAGAAGTTCCGCGCTGAAGAGATACTCATCCTTGTGTGGAGTGGCATTATTCTCTTCGCCTGCTTCGGGCAAAACCGATTTGCCGCGCACTATGCCGTCAATGTCGCGCTGCTCTGCGGTCTGGTTTCAGGCACGATTATTGATTTTGTCTGGTCACGCGGCAAAGCCGGGAGAGCCGGTAAAGCGGCGGCAAAAGGCGGCAAGGTAAAAGGTAAGATGAAGCTAAACGCGAAAGGAGCAGCACCAGAAAAGTCGAAAAGCAAAACTACCGCTGCCGAGCCGGGGAACAGGCTCAACCACACTAAAGAGAAGATTGCGATCCCCCTGCGACCTGAGTTCATACTCACGATTCTCGTTATTGGTCTGTTAGTCTTCTACCCGCCGCTCACGACCACGTTAGCGAGTGCGCAGTCCGGTGGCGGCCCGGACAATAATTGGTATGAAGCGCTTACCTGGATGAAAGGGAACACACCCGAGCCGGGTCTCGATTATTATGCACTCTATGAGGAGCCACCCTTCAACGAAACGGCGAATAAATATGAGGTTTATAATTACCCAGAGCCCGCGTATTCCGTCATCAGCTGGTGGGACTACGGGCACTGGATCACCCGCATCGGCCGGAGGATTCCCGTCGCTAATCCGCTCGGTCAGGACGGCATCGGCGGCCCCTATCGAGAGAATACCCCGGGTGCGTCGGTATTCTTCATCGCCAATAACGAGCCCGCTGCGAACGAGATTGCCGATGCGCTCGACGTGAAATACGTGGTCAGCGATTTCATGATGGCTGATATTTGGAACTCCTATTACAACAAGTACGGTGCAATGACCGTCTGGGCCGGTGACCCGGAACGGTACAGCAGCCTCAGCTACTACTACACCACCATGGAAGCGCGGTTGCACATGTTCGACGGTACACGTACAAACGTTGATGGCACGATCATCCCCGGCTTGCACCACTACCGCCTGGTGCACGAGTCGCCCACGTTCTTCTTGCCCATGATCATTATGGACACGAACACGGGCTACATGAATTGGAGGAGCTACTTCAATGACTATAACACGACTTCAGCGCAGGCGCAGATTCTGCACGGGCATCTCTTCGACTTCCCTGCCGGAGCCTGGATTGAAGACGACTTGAATAACGAAACGTTGCCGGCGATGCTCGTTACCGCCTTTAATTCCTCCGGCCTCCCCTTCTCCGCACGCAGCATCGTGAGCAGAGTAACCGAAGGTCGGTGGACAATCCGGGATATGACCAACAACAACGTCTTCATCATCTCCAAATCCGAGGGAATGCTGCAGGTGTACCTCTACGGGGTCAGAACCGGGCAGGAGAACGTCAAAGCCTGGACGCCTGAATACCTCAACCCCGTGAGCTACGTGAAGGTCTTCGAGTACGTGCCGGGCGCGCATATTACTGGTACTGCCGCAAATGGTTCCGTCATCGAGATTTCCACAGAGGTCACCACGAACCAGGGCCGTACGTTTACTTATGCGCTCGAAACCACCGCTTCACCCACCGACACCTACGAGCTCATCGTTCCGTATTCGACGGACGGGGCAATCGCGGGAGGTACGAATTTCGACGTCTCCGTAACCCCTTACACCCTGAGCGCAGGGCATTACGAGAACGAGATGCTGATCTGGGATACAGAGCAGGAAGTCCACGTTTCCGAAACGGACGTGCTCAACAGTGGAACGATTACCATCAACCTGCTGTGAGCGCGCGTTGTGACAACTAACCGCTATGAGCTCATACCAGAGGCCGTCGTACCGGTTCGTACGGCATCCCGCAATTTTGCCCGCCCGGGGCAAGAAAATAATTTCCTGCAACTTTATATAGTATGAACATATAAGGAGTATCGTAACACCATCCTTGGGAATTATGATGCTCCTTGGGATTACAATAGAGGATTACTGTACGCTAGGTTCTGCAGTTCTTATGAGCGCGAGCAAGCGTCGTGTTACTGCTTTTTGAGGTGCGGATAGAGTATATGAGTGAGCGAATACGGACATGTCCTGAATGCGGATCGAAGAACATCGTCGTCGATTCAAAGCATGCTGAACTGTACTGCGCGGACTGTGGGGTCGTCCTGGTCGAGGATATCGTTGATCTCGGCCCCGAATGGCGCTCATACGACGAAGAGCAAGCAGCGAAGCGGATACGAACCGGACCACCAATGAGCTATCGGATACATGACAAAGGGCTGGGTACGCCCATGCCCGGACTGCCCGCGCGTACGAAGCGGTTACGCGGTATAAGCATCGACTCCAGTGACAAGACCCTTGCACTTGCGCTCGTTGAGATCGATCGCATGGCCTGTGCCCTGAAGCTCCCGAACAATATTAAGGAAGAGACCTCGGTCCTGTACCGGAAGGCGATGAAGAAGAACTTGATCAAGGGCCGCAGTATCGAGGAGCTGGTCTCCGCAATGCTGTATATCACCTGCCGCCGGTACGAGGTCCCGCGCACCTTGAAGGAGGTTGCCGCGGTCTCCCGGAGCCCCTTGAAGAAGATTCGCCGTGCTTATATCTTCCTCTTACGGAAGCTGGAGATCAAGCTCGCGCCTGCTAACCCTGCACTCTACATCCCACGATTCTGCTCGAAGCTCGGGCTGAGTGAGGAGATCCGGGAACGGGCGATTGAGATCCTGAAGGATGACCAGGGAACCGGCGTCGCAAAGGGCTGGGGGCCCATAGGAACCGCCGCGGCTGCTATTTACATCGCCGCTATGCTGAGCGGCGAGAAGATTACGGAAAAGGAGATCGCTAAAGTCGCTGGCACGACCGAGATCACGATCCGGGACCGCTACAAGGAGCTGGTGAGTCGGTTGAATATCGATATGCTCACACCGCATACCTCGCGAGAAGAGAAATACGTGGGGCTTGGAGTTACGTAAACCCAGCAGTTTAGCTTCTTCCACAAATTAGGCCTCTTTGGTTGGTTCGTTGCTAGCACCGTAATCCTGGTAACTTACACTATACAATACTCGAGCAGGAACTGTCTGTCGCGTCATGAAAGCCATCATAAGTGTATATGATAAGACGAAGCTGGTAGAACTCGCGAAGGCGCTGCACGAACGAGGAATAACCATTATCGCAACCGAAGGTACCGCTCGAGCCATTCAGAGCAGCGGTATCCCGGTCACACCAGTTGCTGCGTTCACCGGCACCCCGGAGCTGCTCGGAGGCAAGGTAAAGACGCTACATCCTCATATCCACGCCGAGATCGCGACCGGGGAAATTGGTTTCGTCGTTGTCAATCTCATACCCCCCGATCAGAACTCCACGAATCCGCTCGACCGAATGGACATCGGTGGCGTGGCGCTGCTCCGGAACGGGATAAAGCATTTTGAGCACGTCACCGTGATCGTGAACCCCGCGAGCTACGATGACGTGGGTGCGGCGCTCAGAAAAGACGGAAAGATCGCTCGCACTACAAACCTGCAACTGGCAAGGGAGGCTATGAGCTATCTTTTAATGTATGACGCAAAAATCGAGCGAATACTGGAGCAACTCGAGTAGTCGTCGGTCTGCGATCTGTGATCGCTCCTGCATCCGCTTCCAAGATCCGGTCATTGAATTAGGCGATCACACAGCTGTAGATCGTGGCGGTGCTATTCAAACGCAAACGGGGAAATGTACGCCCCATACTGCTCTTGCGCCTCCTTGAGCCGCTCTTTTTGCTCCTCCAACACGGTGTAAAGCATCGGTGGCGTGTCAGGCACGGTCGTCCGGTAGAACTGCTCCACCCGCTCGATCTTGGCCAGAATCTCCGCTACCCGCACGGTGAATTGCTGGCGGTACGCTGTTTCAGCATACAGCTTGTTAAGAACCGCTGCAAACAGCTCTTTGAGGTCCTCGTAACGCGGAATGAGCCCCGTAGGCGTTATGATCGCCTCCACCTCGTTATGCACACGCCGCTCCATCCACTTCAGCCAGACCGCTTTATC
>CAZFWT010000073.1:4403-7496 GCA_964522635.1 uncultured Halobacteria archaeon
TTATCTTCTGTTACCAGCACGTTGGAGAAGATGATCTCCGCAGGGCTGTGGAGAGCATGCCAGATGATAGGATCATCTTTGGCATTAACGCCCTGGATGATCCCGAATATGCCCCGCTCTGGATTCACGGCATGTATAACATCGTCCACTATCCGTAGATACGCGATGTCATCGCCAACGATCCGCTCGCCCGTCACCATCGAGGTGGAGGTCTTGCCGCAGAGCGAGGGGAACGCCCCGGTAAAATACGTAACCCGGTTATGTGGCCCGTTTACGCCCATGATGAACATGTGCTCGGTGAGCCACCCCTCCTTCGAAGCACGATCGATCGCGGGCCGCATCGCCAGCTTCTTGAGTCCGATCGTGTTCCCGCCATATTGGGTATTCACACTGTACACCGTCTCGTCCTCGAGATCGATGTACACGCGTCGGTGAGCGATGTCCGTGGAGGTCTTGCGGTCGTCCAGCTCGCCGGCTGAATGGACGAATATGAAGAACCGCGCCGCTCGACCCAGGCGCACGAACTCCTCGTAGCCCTGCCGGTAGAGCAGATCCTCAGAGTGCGCGACATAGCCAGAATCAGTAAGCTGAACGGCAGGAATGGAGAATGCTGAGTTGAGCGGGCCCAGACAGAAGAAGCGGACAAATAACTGGTGCTCCCTCATGATACCCTTCAGGATCTTATGTATCTCCGCCAGCCCCGCCGCTCTTCCCATGGCATTGATATCCGAGCCTAAATCGACGCCCGGGGGGAGCAGAAACTTCGTGTTCTTCTTGTCCCGTGCCTGATCGTAATAGCCGTCGAAATGTACCGTATGACCCTTCAGCGCGAGCTCGAGCTCCTCACCCGCCCGTATCGCCTCCTGCCGCACGTACGCGATATCCTCGGGCGAATCCGTGCAGACAAATACCCTATCAGGCCTACAGAGCTCAACATACCGGGCAATAACGTGATGAAGTGATGGATGATCGATCTTCTCGAGCTTCCGAGCGTTTTCCTCACCCACCAGTGCTCTTAATCTCTCCATGATGCTTCCTTCGTCCATTTTGACACTCCAGTTGCTGCGCCGTCCGCTTTCTTTAGCAATCGTGTGCTCAGCCAAGAGGAATAAAAAAGATAACTATTTATAAAATTTTCGATTAATATTTGTACAAATGGATGATCAGAAGCTGAAGAAAAAGGACAAATGCATCCTGCGCGCGCTGCTGGCGGACGGAAGACGCTCGTACTCCGAACTGGGCCGGCACTGCGGGGTGAGTAGACAAATCGCCTTAGAGCATGTCCGGAAGCTCGCCGCAGCAGGTATTATCAGGGGCTTCTCGGTCTCATTGGACGCAGAGAAGCTCGGGTTCGCGTTCCAGGCCTACACGCTGATCATCGCCAAGCCCGAGAGGCACTTGCGCGAGCAGCTCTACGCGTTCTTGAGAGAGAGTACGCACGTGCGAAGGATCCAGCTCCTCTTCGGCCGGTTCGATTTCTTCCTCGAGCTGCTGTTCAGGGATAAGAACGAGATGACCGCGTTCTTGCAAGAGTTGCAAGCCTTTGAGGCAGTCGAGCGAACTGAGACGTTTATCGTGAATCAGACAATCAAGGATAAGCCTGAGGACGCGTTTTTAGGCTTCCTTGACCAATAACTTAACTGTATAAAGGCGTGGACTCATGAAGATTACTCTGGCTACCGGGCGGAAAGCGGAAGGCATGGTGAGGGATGCGACCAAAACCGCGGATGGGCCTGATGTCACCTGCGAGGTGCTGACGCAGGACTTGAACATCGCCGCGTTTAGCACACCGAGATCGCTGAAGCGCGCGCTTGAGAAGCAGCAGCACGGAACAGCGAGCAATCTGATTTTGGTCTCGGGCTTCTGTACCGCGGACTTCAGCGCGTTGGAAGCTGAGATAGGAACGCCCATTCGCCTGGGGCCACGGCACGCGTACGACATCGGCGAGGCGTTACGATTCCTGGATGAGATCGAATTCTCAGCCCACGTTCCAGCCGATCAGTTCCTGACGGCCAAGCGCCGAGCGGATGCGCAGCAGAAGCTGGATGAGTTAGAGCGCAGAGCACGAGCGGTATTCTCTCTGAACGGGGTGAAGATCGGTGGTGGTTCGCGGATGAAGGTCTGCGCGGAACTCGTGGATGCCACGCTAATGACTGAGAGAGAGATACAGCGGCTCACGCATCATTATCTGAGCAGCGGCGCGGACATTCTGGACGTGGGTGTTCACATCGGTGCGACCGCTAGCGAGGTGGCACGGGCGATACAAACCGTACGGTCGTTCGCCCCGCACATGCTCGTTTCCATCGATACCCTTGATGCCGAGCATATCCGCACGGGGGTCGAGAACGGGGTGCAAATGGTGCTCAGCTTGAACCGGGAGAATATTACCGAGATTAGCGCCACACTTGCGGACCACGATGTGGCCGCGGTCGTCATACCTGACAGTGCTGAGTCACGGACGACGAACGAGAGCTTGCTTGCGAATATAGCAGAAGTGAGAGCAGCAGGCATCACACGCATCATCGGCGACCCGATCTTGAATGCCGTGGGCTACGGCATTGCCGATTCGTTAAATAACTATTATACGTTCCGCATGCAGGACAACCACACCCCGCTCTTCTTCGGCGTCGGCAATATCACCGAACTCATGGATGCTGATTCCGTGGGCATCAACGCGACCCTGGCCGGCATCGCTTCTGAACTGCGGGCCGATATCCTCTTCACACCGGAATGCAGTGATAAGGCCTGGGGGAGTGTGCGCGAGTTGCGAGTGGCCTCGGAAATGATGATGCTCGCGCGGGCGCGTCGCAGCGCACCGAAAGACCTTGGTATTGACCTGTTGGTACTCAAAGAGAAGCGAAAAGGACCTCTTACTAACGTGCACGACGATCAACTCATTGCTGCGACACCGGATGAGACATGGCAGCTTGACCCCAGGGGGTTCTTCAGGATCTTTCTGTGCCAGACGGATGAAAAGGGCGATTCCCAGCGGCGGATCTGCGCACAACACTCGCCCAGTGGCAAGCAGATAATCGGGAAAAGCGCACGGGCGATAATGGATACGATTCTACGTCTGGAGCTGGCTTCAATGCC
>CAZFWT010000074.1:0-7476 GCA_964522635.1 uncultured Halobacteria archaeon
TCTGTCAGTGCTTGCCAGACAGAGTAAAGATGCCTCGACTGAAGCGCTCTCCCCTGTTCAGAACCCTCATTAATTTCTGCGGTTTTAAGCTTTGCGGTCTCCGCGAAAACAAGCACCGCGCGACGCTAATTTTGATCGCCGCGCTCACGAGATCGTGATCGTCGCGCTTGGCGGTGCACGTACTCACCGCACCACACTGGCGGCACTGAGCATACGTAAGCAAACGAAAGCTGCTGTAATGGCTGCCGTTTTTACCGTGATTCGACCGGGCAGTGCTCGCAGTGAGCAATAATTCCACTCGTTCTCTATATATAAGCGGTCACCAAACCTACTGGTTGCGGGCGTACGCCCGCCCGTATCCGAAATCTTTAAATAGGTACGGCTTCGTATGCACCTGCTAACCGATCCAGAATGAGTGCTGAATGACGCGAAAAATACGGTATAGAAATGTCTGCATCGCAATCGGATTTGTTCTGTTAGTATTCGCTCTATTCCTCTTTACCTCTGCTGTGGCTCAGGAGCCTGCAGTACATAAAAATCCCTATCTGGTGCGGACATTTTTGGACGAAGAAGGAGCGGCCAAGGAATCGAATTTGTCGGTAACTCCAGAACCTTCAGAAAATATACAAGAACTCCAGCAGTGGATCTATAATCAAGGATATAACTTCACCGTGGCTAAAAACTGGATAACTGAACTTCCGCCTGGCGAAAGAGAGCGCATATATGGTTATAAACCACTTAAGCCACCTACGGGCCCCCTTCCAGAGAATGTTCATTTTCGGACTTCGGCTGAGATATCGCAACCAATAATGGTTGGACAGTCACTGGTTGGGCAGCCGCCATCCGCTTATGACGCAAGAACATACGGATATGTAACGCCGGTTAAAAATCAGGGATATTGTGGGAGCTGCTGGATATTTGGAGCAATTGCAGACTTTGAATCTGATGTGGCCATATCGGAATCGAATTTGCTTGATTTCTCAGAGCAGGAAGTAGGGGATTGTAACATTTGGGAACGATTTTGCAATGGTGGTAATGCCTATATGACTACGAATTACTTCACTAAAAAAGGAGCAGCTGCAGAATCATGCCATACTTATCTGGCGAGAACAGATACTTGTCAAAATTGCCCTATACTCCAAAACGTGGACAATTGGCGAATTATCACAGACAGCAGTGGAAATGAGCTTAGTAAAGTTGACACAATAAAAAATGCGATAATGAATTATGGCCCAGTATATACAACGATTTACGCGCATGGAACGTTTGACGGTTACGACGGCGGGGTATACGAATATTGGGGCATACAAACACCAAATCACGTAATACAAATAATTGGATGGAACGACTCACTCCCGCATACTCACGGCAATGGAGCTTGGCTGATTAAGAACAGCTGGGGGACATCATGGGGGATAAATGGATATGGATGGGTGGCATACGGTTCCGCAAATCTTGGAGATGACACCAGTGCAATTTCGGGGTACAACAATGCCGATGACCAGATACATTACCACGACGAGTATGGTTGGTATGGAGCTGCTGGTTGTTCCGCTGCCACGGCATCTGGTGCTGTTCGGTTCGTACCCACCCAATGTGGTCTGTTGCATTCAGTCGATTTCTGGGCAGTTGACCCTGATATGCAGTATGAAATCAGGATCTTCGATACTCTAAGTGGTGGCCCAGATTGGTATACCTTCAGCAATCAGCTTGGTTCCACGCAAACCGGAATCACCAACGAGGAAGGTTACTATTCAATTCCGTTAGAGACGCCGTTATGGCTTGGTAGTGGAGACGATTTCATAATTCAAGTCAAATTTACAACAACGACAGGGTATAATTTCCCTATCCCGATAGACTATGAAGCATCTGCGGTTGTCTCCGGCGAGAGTTATATGAGTTGTGATGGTAACAATTTTCAAAAACGTAATAGTTACGATATTGGAATAAGGGCAAGACAAAGCATTGAAGAGTGTGGCCAGTGCCTCGGTGACTGCTACTCAGGACCTGACTGTACGGGAGATTTGGTAGCTACAAACATACCCTGTTATGCGTGCATCGGCGAATTAGGGGCGTACTGGAAGCCGAATCAGGATTCTGCCTGCTTCGCAGAGTCTACGCCGTCCGATCTGTGTCTCAGTAACTGCCCCCAGTGCTGCAATGGTATCGATGACGATGATCCAGACGACGATATAGATTTCCCGGCTGACGACGAGTGCACCTGCGGGCTCGATCCGAGCGAATCGATGCCAATGGCGCCAATCCCAGAGCTCCCGACGATCGCGCTCTTCAGCCTCGGCCTGCTTGCACTCACCGGCTACGTGCTGCGGAAGCGCGCCTGAGCCTGGTCGTTAACCACATCGTGCCGAATCATGGAGGCACCACCTTTTTATATACACCACTATTTTAATATTTTACTAAAACACTAAAATCAAGAGTGGAGAAGGGGGAGATGGACGAAGACACGATGCTCGACGCGGCCGCGAAGGCAGGGAAGATACTCGGTGTCGGCGAGTCTGTGGGCCGTATCTGGGGCTTTTTGCTCCTCAAATCGCGGCCCGTAACACAAAAAGAGATCGAAGCAGCGACCGGCTATAGCCGGGGCTTGATCAGCCAGTGCCTGCAGGGCATGGAAAAGCGCACGGTGATCAACGTCGAGCGAACGGGACGGGAGAAGCACTACTCGATTAATCCTGCGCTGGCCACGAGTTACGGCGAATTCGTCGGGCTGCAATATGAGGAGCGGATGAAGCAGGTGATCGAATTCCTCTCGGAGTTCGCTGATGCTATCAGCGATGAACGGATACGCGACTCTCTGCTCGCCATCAGGGACGAATACAAGAAAATGAGCATCGCATTTATCCTCACTCCCCGGATAATCGCTCTGATAAATGAATGGGATATAGAGAGCATGGAGGATGACGTAAAGGATATGGCGAAAAGAATATCTATAATTATAGCTGAGGATGAAACCAAGGAGGAAACGATATAAATGAGCGAAAGAAGGAAGAGCGTTGGGGTAATCGTGATAGCGCTTCTGGTGGCGGGCTCGCTCTCACTGCTCACCCCCGTATCGGGAGCTGCCGATGCGTCAGTCGCGGAAAGACCCGCGGTCATGGTCACGGGTTATTCGGTGGAGCCCGCAGTGCTGATGCCCGGTGATACCGGCACGGTCACCCTGACCATGAAGAATCCATTCATCGATTACTCGGCCTCGGAGACCGAGACGAACGTTGACCCGAGCGGTACTACCGAGCAGACAACTACCACCACCTCGTCGCGGGGGATGAGCGCTGAGATCGAGACGATACGACTGAGCGCCAAGAGCCAGGATACCAGATGGATGGCTGAAAGCACGGACCGCACGCAATACCTCAATCTCGGCACCCTGGGGCCTGGCGAGAGCATGACCGTTTCACTGCCCATAAAAGTGCAGAGCTACGCGCCGGACGGCGTCTACTTCCCGGAAGTCTATATCGAGGTGGATAACGGCGATAACGTCCGGTTCCCCATCAAAGTGGAGATAGACAGCAGTGAAGTGGAGCTGCTTGAGGAGGATATACCATCCGTGATCTCGCTCGGTGAATCCAGGGCCGTTAAAATCATGGTGGCGAATAACCGACCGAATATGGTACGTGGTGTGAACGTGCTCTTGCGGTCCAGCACATCGGACCTCGAATTCACGCCACAGGGCGTCTACGTGGGTAATCTGGAAGCCTACGAACAGCGAACCGTGAGCTTCATGCTCACCCCGCACTCGGCAGGCGCGCAAGATCTGACCCTTGAGGCTACCTACAAGAACGGGAACAACGTGCATCTCAGCACGATGGCATCGTCCGTTACCGCACAGAGCAGCGCCGATGTGAAACTCATCCTCGTGGCCGCGCCCGATTTCGTCTACCAGGGGGAGGTTGCAAGGATCGAGTTCGATGTCGCGAACGGTAAGGCTATGGATATCACGGCGGTCTCGGTGGTGCCGACCACGAGCGGCCTCAAGCTCCTGCCATCTGAATACTTCATTGGCGATATGGAGGTGGGCGATATCTTCTCCGCTTCGTTCGATCTCCATACGAACGATCTGGACCTCGGTGAGCTCACCATCCCCTTTGAGCTCCTCTACAAGGATGTCGAGACCGATAAGATATACACCGGAGAAGGGTACTCAGTGACGCTTGAGGTGCGAGAGACCCAGACAAGCACGATGCCCACAACACTGCTTGCGGGTGCAGCGGTTCTGGTGATCATCGTTATCGGCCTGGTGCTCTGGATGCGGGCACGGCGCCGGCGAGCACGGGAGCAGCAGTAGAGTGAATAGGTAGCGCGAGAAAAGCACGGGAAGCATGTGCGTAAGGGGGATACATGATCCGCACTGAGCATCTGACAAAGATCTACCGGATGGGCGATACCGAGGTGTATGCGCTGAACGACGTGAACCTGGAGATTAAGGAAGCTGAGTTCGTGGCCGTCATCGGGCCGTCGGGCTCGGGCAAGTCCACGCTCCTCAATATGATCGGCTGCCTGGATAAGCCCACCAGCGGGTCCGTATACATCGATAACGTGAATACCGCAACCCTCAATGAGAACCAGCTGGCAGAGATCAGGCGCAAGAAGATCGGGTTCATCTTCCAGCAGTTCAATCTCGTCCATACCCTGAATGCGGTCGAGAACGTCGCCCTGCCACTGTTCTTCTCAGGTGTGCCCAGGGATCTACGATTAAAGCGAGCTGCGGAGCTGCTGGAGAGTGTCGGACTTGGGAATCGGGTGCACCACAAGCCCGCGGAATTGAGCGGCGGGCAGCAGCAGCGGGTGGCGATCGCACGCGCGCTATCCAACGATCCCGAGGTCGTCATCGCCGATGAGCCCACCGGTAACGTGGATACCGAGACGGGGAACACGATCATGGATGTCCTGCAAGGGCTGAATAAAGAGGGACGGACGATTATTGTGGTAACGCACGATCCTGAGATCGCCGCTCGCGCTACACGAACACAGCGAATGCGCGACGGCAAGTTGCTGGCGTGAGTTACTATTGGGGTGAAAGTGAGCTGAGCGATGCGCGATAAAGTACTCATGGCCTACCGGAGCATACGGGAACGCAGAACGCGATCAATACTCACTATACTCGGTATTGCAGTGGGTATAGCGGCTATTGTCTCCTTGGTGAGCGTCGGCTATGGCATGGAAGAGGCGATCACCGGCGAGTTGACGACGCTTGCTGATCTCATCTCCGTGGTGCCCGGGAAAATATCCGGGACGACCTACGTGGAGCAGGGGAGTTTTACTGATCGCGATCTCAAAGATCTGCAGCGTATTGGCGGTATCAAAGACATCACCGCCATGACCTACGCTGCCGCGGAAGTGGAGTTCCGAAACAAACGAACACCCATATTCATCTTCGGCGGTGAGACCAAGGAGCTGGGCAGCTTCTATGTGGATCCGGTTGGGCTCAAGGAGGGTCGATGGCTCCGCGAGAACGATTATAAAGCCTGCGTTATTGGAGACCGGGTCGCCAACGACTTCTTCGATGACCCGGTACACGTGAATGATAAGCTGATCATCAATGGCGAGAAATTCATTGTGATCGGCGTCTTTGAGAAGGCAAGCACGCTCTACGCCGCTGACGTCGATCCCCATATTTTCCTCAACTTACGCGCGGCGAAGGACGTGCTCCAGAGCGATGATGTCAAGTACATTATGGTGCGCGTGTACAACATCGATGATGCGGAAGAGATAGCCGAGGAGGTCGCGGAAACGATCAACGATAATCACGGACTCGAGGATTTCGCCACCGCGATAACGATGGGCAGCGCGCTCGAACAGATTGGCTCGGTATTTAGTATCTTACGGGGCGTTCTGGTGGGCATCGCAGCAATCGCGCTCGTGGTCGCCTCCATCGGCATCATGAATACGATGCTGATGTCCGTGATGGAGCGGACACATGAGATCGGTGTGATGAAAGCCATTGGCGCGAAGAGCAGTGACGTCCTCACACTGTTCCTCCTGGAGTCAGGTATAGTGAGTATTGTGGGCGGGGTAGTTGGCTGCGTAATCGGCGTTCTCCTGGCACGAATCATCAGTCTCGTTGCCAGCTCGGCACTGGGGATCGAGTTTGGCGCGGGTGTGAGGGTCGCGGTTATCCTCGCCGGAATGGCGGTGGCGATCAGTGTGGGTATGCTTTCCGGGTTCTATCCGGCACGAAAAGCCTCGCGAATGAGTCCGGTGGAAGCGGTGAGGTACGAATAGAGCTATGATGGATTCATTATCGCTGGTGTTTCGGAACGTCAAGGAGCGCAAGGCGCGTTCTGCGCTCACCATACTCGGCATCACGGTGGGTATCGGTGCGGTAATCGCCCTGATTTCCATCGGCCTGGGCATGCAGGCGGCCATCACGGAACAGCTCATTGAGATGGCCGACGTGGTCATGGTGACGCCTGGCGCCCAGGAATTCGGTAGCTTCGGCACCTTTGGCCGCTTTACAGACCGCGATCTGGATTCAGTGAGACGGATCGATGGTGTCAAGGATGTCGTGGGGATGAGAGGCGAGACAGAAGACGTGGCATATCGCGATGAGACCTTCAGGCTGACGGTCACGGGCATCGAGCCCCAGGATATCGTGGCGGTCTTCGGCGAGACGATTCAGCGTGAAGAGGAGGGGATGGCAGCAGGACGGGACCTGCGTGAGAACGATAAACAGGCCTGTGAAATCGGGTACAGCATCGCTTACGATTATTTTGACGAGGATATCGGCGTTAACGACCGGCTCACGATCAACGGGAGCAAGTTCAGGGTGGTCGGCGTACTGGAGAAGCAGGGCGGGTTCAGGGCCGATGTGGATTCGGCGATTTACGTCACGACACGCGATTCAATAACGGTCCTCAATAACAAGGACATTTCACAGCTCTTTGTCCGGGTGCGCGACATAGAGGACGCAGAGCGGATAGCGGATGAAATTGAGGAGCGGATCGATAACAATCACAAGCTGGATGATTTTACCTCCGCAATGACGATGGGCAGTGCCATCGAGCAGTTAGAATCGGTCTTCGGGATTTTGCAGGTGGTATTAATCGCCCTTGCTTCTATCTCACTCATCGTCGCTGCGATGGGGATCATGAACACGATGCTGATGTCCGTGATGGAGCGTACGCACGAGATCGGGGTGATGAAAGCGATCGGTGCGAAGAACAGGAATATTCTTTCGCTGTTCTTGCTCGAAGCAGGCATGGTCAGCTTACTGGGCGGCCTCTGCGGCTGTGTGGTAGGCGTGCTGGGCGCTCGTGCGATCAGCTTCGGTATCCAGACGGGGTTTGACGTTGTTATTGCCGCGGTTGTGAAGCCTGAAGTGTTGCTCGGCGGTGTCGCGGTTGCCGTCGTGGTGGGCATGCTTTCTGGGTTGTATCCGGCACGGAAAGCGTCAAAGATGAGCCCGGTTGAGGCCGTCAAGTACGAATGAATAAATAGACCTGTTGGGCTTTATTT
>CAZFWT010000075.1:0-1498 GCA_964522635.1 uncultured Halobacteria archaeon
TTTAATCAGCCGATCCAGCTCAAATCACGTGCAGAAGGCAGTCCCTTGCGGCACCCGTATTCGCGGATACAGTGTGACGCGACGAAATTGCCGATCTTTCCGCACTCCCGTAGATTCTTCTCATGTAGCAGCCCGAAGAGGAAGCCTGCGGCGAATGCATCGCCCGCGCCCGTCGTATCCACGGCCTGCGTCGGATATGCCTCGATGAGGTGCGCCGCGCCCGATTGATCAGCAATGTAGCAGCCCTTTGCACCCAGTGTCACGCAGACGATCTGAGCACCAGAACCGATAAGCATCTCAGCACCTTTTTCGTAAGCCACTCCTGCCACCAGACAGTTCAACTCGCTGAGGCTGAGAAAGACCACAGTGCTACGCGCTATCAGCTCCTCCAGTTCCAGAAGCTTATAGGTGAAGCAGAGCATACCGGGGCTGAAGCTGAGCTTTGCCTGCATTTCCTGAACCAGTTCGCGCTGCATTGCCAGCTGCGTGTCGTTCACGAATGAGCTTGTATGGAGAAACCGCGCGTGGTTAACGAACTCGAGATCGATGGCAGCCATGCCAAGCTGATCGTTGACGCCCGGATAGATATATAATGCGCGTTCGCCCTCCGCATCCACGAACCCGATCGCCGCGCCCGTGTAGCCCGCTGCACTCGCTATTCGCGTTGCCACTCCTTCTGTACGGAAATCATCCAGAATGAGCTGGCCTTCCTCATCGCTGCCCACCACGCCCACAAATCCGACTGCCGCGCCCAACCGCGCCAGCGCTACGATAGTATTTGCCGCCGATCCGCCCGGGGCTTTCTTTATATCGAGAATGCCCACTTCTTCACCGCCCCGCGCTATGCGCTCCACGGCGTAGAGCACATCGTAATTCAGCGCCCCTAAGCCCACTACGTCCCGTTTCGCCATGTTTAGCTCCGCGCCTCGCCTCGGATCGGATCGGGTCGAACCGAAACAGAGGATCGCGGCCTTAATGATTATTACAAACAAGGGTTAGTCGGCACGAGAAAAAAGTATTTTCTTTGCAGCGGCCTTCTTTCTACTCGGACACGATGCAGCAGATCTACGGCAAACACGGGTTCTTCAGGTTTTCCGGTGGCGAAAGCCGCGGACTGCGTAGTCTCAGGTCCGGTGAAACGGGGATAACCACGGTTGTTAGAGTGCTCGAGGTCGCGCGTCGTGAACTCCAGACGAAGGATCGAGGCAGAAAGCGAGTGCTTTACGGCGTCCTTGCAGATGAGTCCGCGAAATTACCCTTCATCTCGGGGACGGTGCGCGAAGAGCTCACGAGAAACAGCGTTGTGGCCGTAGAGAACGCATCGGTGAACCGGTGGGGGGGGTTACCAACGGTGTACTTGGGTGCTTCTGCCCGTATCCGCGTGCTCGGCGCGGAAATCGAGTTTCCCGCCTTTGCCGAGCTCACCAAGCCACGAATGATGCAGATCGGCGAGCTCCTCAGCGGCGACGGTGCATTTGATGTTCTCATTGAAGCGGCG
>CAZFWT010000075.1:1598-7338 GCA_964522635.1 uncultured Halobacteria archaeon
GGTCTCGGTCTCGGTCTCGGCCGAGAAAAGCCAGGGGAATCGAACGGTGACAGTCGATGGTGGCACCGGCGCGATATCCCTTATTGTACGAGACAAGGAGCAGGAAGAGCTGATCAGGTTCGGCATGGGATTGCGAGCACGCGGCAATACGGTCTGCTCAGGCGACGGCTGCGTATTTATGGCCGAGGAGCTGAAAGAGCAGAGCGAAGCGATACTAATACATGAGATGAAGTCCTTTTTGTGTAGGTATACATAGTAAACGCGCGATTTCGCAATTGCTTTAACTGCAAAAAAGGAACAGTGGATTAAGGTAGGGAGGAAGGAGAGAGGAATGCGAGATGTGGCGATCATTGGGGTAGGCCATACGAAATTTGGCCGTGCGTCGAAGACTTCACTTGAGCTCTTTGCGGAGGCTGCGCTGCGGGCGGTTGACGATGCAGGTGTGTCCTTGAGTGATATTGAAGCGTTGTTCCAGGGTGCTGCCCTTCCCGGGTTCGAGGAGGGGCAGGTGATGTCCGCGGCATTCTCGGCGGCTGAACTCAACCTGGGCCCGATTCCCGCAACGCGGTACGAGGGCGCATGCGCGTCGGCCTCGGTCGCGATCCGGGACGCTGCACAGTGGGTAGCATCCGGCGAATTCGAGCTGGTGCTCGCGGGCGGTGTTGAGAAGGCGTTGTTGATGGGCACGCCGCTGGCCACGCGGACGTTTGCAATGGCCTGTCATGCACCGACTGAGGGTCCCGCGGGGTTGACGTTCCCCGGCGTCTTCGCGATGGCGGCGCGGCGGTACGCGAAGATCTATGACCTGCCGCTGGAAACGCTGCGGGAGAAAATGGCGCACGTATCGATAAAGAACCATCGGCATGGCGCATTAAACCCGTTAGCGCAATTTTACAAGAAGATGGGCGATTTGAAGGTTGAAGACGTTATCAATTCACGAATGGTAGCGGATCCGCTGACGCTGCTGGACTGCTGCCCGTTCTCGGATGGCGCGGCTGCGCTGGTGCTTTGCTCTGCGGAGCTCGCACGGCAGTACACGGACGAGCCAATCTACGTGCTGGGCACCGGGCAGGCCTCGGGTACGCCGTTAGCCAAGATGGAGGACTTAACCAAGCCAGTGTCGAGGATCACTTCAGCGAGGATGGCGTTCAAACGCGCAGGGCTCACGCCCAGGGATATCGACATGGTCGAGGTGCACGATTGCTTCTCGATCGCCGAGCTGATCGCGCTGGAGAGCATGGGCTTCTTCGCGTGGGGCGAGGCGGCAGAGGCGACGGCGGCTGGTGAGACGGAAATAGACGGCAAACTACCGGTCAATATGTCCGGCGGGCTCATCGGGAAAGGCCATCCGATTGGCGCGACCGGTGCGTCGCAGGTGTACTGGGTCGTGAAGCAGATGCGGGGCGACTCGCCAAAGGGCAATCAGATCGACCCCGTTCCGGAATATGGCATAACCGATACGCTCGGTGGGGATTTCGGGACGTTATGTCACCTTATTCTCGGGAGGGCGAAAAGGAGCAGTTAACGGAGGTATCGTGAAAATGTCGGGAAGGACGCAAGAGGAGATAGAAAAGGAATTGGCGACCCAATATCAGGTTCTAACGTATGCCGATTATGAAGACGGGTTGAAGGCGGGAAAACTGCTGGGCCTTCGCTGTGGCTCGTGCACGAAGATCACCTGTAATCCAATGCCAGTCTGCCAGTGGTGCGGGAGCAGGATCCTCGAGCGCACGGAACTGAGCGGCGATGGTTTTCTGGAGACCTTCACGGTCATTCGCGTGGCTTCGGAAGGCTTTGAAAGCGATGCGCCGTTTATCCCCTGTCTGGTGCGGACGCGCGAGGGCCCGTGTGTCATAGGGCGGCTCGAGTACGATACGGAGCAAGCCACGCAAGACCTCATCGGGAAGCAGGTGAAGCTGACCGGCGCGTACACGTACAAAGGCGATACGTATTCGGGCGGGGAGCGCACCTGTCCGATATTTTCCGTTGTCGCGTGGTGAACAGATAAACGAAACCAGAAAGAGCTATGACCATAAGAAACGTGTGTGTGGTGGGAATCGGCGTGATGGGAAGCGGCTTGGCGCAGATCTGCGCGCAGGCGGGTTACGATACCGCAGTGGTGAGTCGCAGTGAGCCATCGCTGGAACGGGGGTTGAAGAGTATACAGCGCGGGCTTGCGATCTTCGTGAAACGTGGGCGGATAACGGAGGAGGATGTGAGCCGTCTTATGAGCGCGTTACGTGCAAAAGCGACTACAAGTCTCGAAGAGGGCGCAAAGGACGCTGATTTCGTGATTGAGGCGGCATACGAGGATTTAAATGTGAAGAAACAGCTCTTTGTGGAGCTGGATCGCATCTGCCCGGAGCACACCATCCTCGCCACGAACACCTCGACGTTCCCGATCATTGCCCTGGCGACGGCCACCCGGCGACCGGATAAGGTGATCGGGACGCACTTCATGAATCCGCCACCGCTCATCCACGGCGTTGAGATTATCAAATCGCTGATGACCTCGGAGGAGACGGTGCAGCAGACCGACGAGTTCGTGCGCTCGCTGGGCAAGGAGCCGATAGAGGTGAAGGACTCGCCGGGGTTCGTCGTGAGCCGCATGATCTGCCTGGTGATGAACGAAGCGGTGCGGATGCATGAGGAAGGGGTCGCGTCGGTGGAGGACATCGATAAGATCACGCAACTGTGCTTCAACTGGCCGATGGGCCCGTTCCAGCTCCTGGATCTGATCGGGCTCGACATCGTGGCTGCGGTGCTCAACGCGATGTACGCGGAGACCGGGAGCGAACGCTTCAAGCCTGCGCTCCGGATGGTGCAGATGGAACGCGCGGGCTGGACGGGCCGGAAAGCAGGGAAAGGATTCTACGATTATTCATAACCAATCTCCTGGACTGGACTGAGAGATGCTACCCGAGGCTAAGGAGACGAAAGCTGCCATATTGGAGAAGAGGGACGAGGTCGCGACGATCATTCTGAACCGACCGGCGGCGTTAAATGCCTTGAACGATCGTCTTCTGACCGACGTTGAAGGGATAGTGCGGGATACAGCGGACGATCCGGCGGTACATGCACTGGTGATCACGGGCGCGGGCGAGAAGGCATTCTGCACCGGTGTGGACCTGACCGAGCTCAGCAAAATGACGCCTGGAGCGGCAGGGGCGCTGTCTCGGCGAATCCAGAGGATATTCAACGATCTGGAAGCAATGCGAAAGCCGGTAATCGCGAAGATAAACGGATTCTGCTTGGCCGCGGGGCTGGAGCTGGCACTGGCGTGCGATATCAGGATCGCCACGGCAACGGCGGTTTTTGGCTTGCCGGAGACGACCTTAGGGTTGATTCCCGGCTGCGGCGGCACCCAGCGTCTGCCGCGGTTGATCGGTAAGACGAAGGCGATGGAGCTGCTGCTGACCGGCGAGCGGATCGATGCAGCCGAAGCGGCTCGGTTGGGGCTCGTGAATGCGGTCGTTCCGGTGCATGAGCTTGAACGGACGGTGGACGGTCTGCTCACGAAATTACGCTCACGAAGTCCGATGGCGCTGGGGATACTCAAGGATGCGGTGAATACCGGCTTGGAGCTCGATTTGGAGCAGGCGCTGGAGTACGAGGCGAACTGTTTCGAGGTCGCGTTTCAAACGGAGGATGCGCGCGAGGGGCTCGCAGCGTTTGTGGAGAAGCGGAAGCCGGAGTTCGTGGGGCGATAGGGGAGAATCGCGCCGTTATTCAAACGATTTGACCCCGCGCGTCTTCCCGCTGATGATTCTCGAGGTCAGAACCAGCATCAAAAGCGCGAAGATGATGACGTAATACGCGAGAATAATTTGCCAGATATACGCAGCGATGTAATCCCGGGTGATATATGCCAGATAAATGGGGAAATTGACGGAGAAGTGCAAGCCCATAGCGTACAGTATCCCACGGTATTGACCCTTTACCAGATAGTGTACTGCGACCAGCACGAAGACGCCGTGGAGAAAACAGACCATAAAGCGCTCGGTGATGAACCCGCCGAGCAGATACCACGGCAATGACGCGATCTGCGGCGTTTTCGCGAATAGATCAGCGAGGAACCAGATTTCGCCAATCCCGAAGCCCAGACCCGCGGTAAACGCGAAACGGTGGTAATTGTCCTTCTTTATCCGTTTACCAACGAGCAACAGCGCGAGCAGCGACAATTTCGCCAGCTCTTCGGTCAGCGGCGCATAGAACAATTTGACGAACTCGTAGCGCTCGACTGAATAAGCGGAAAGAATCGGGCCAAGCAGCGAATCGAGCGGCAGCCGCAGCCCGTAGTACGCGGCAAAGAAGATTGGGATGTACGCCAGGAGCAGCACAAGCAACAGTTTTCTCTCGTTCGCCTTCGCTCGCCAGAAAATGGCGCCGCCGATAATCCCTGATGATAGGAGCGTTACAATAATTGCTGCTACGAAAATGCCCTGCATTGGCTTTACCTTTGCTTCTTGCGCTAGGCGATCGGCGCGTAGATCTCCATCAAAATCTTCTCCGGCGGCACTTCACGTACGTGGATCGCTCAGGCACACTTCTCTCGTTGCCCCTTGATCTCCTTGGCGTGCGCGTCGCGCCATGCGAACTCGGCGATCGGCCCACGATCCCTGATACGGTCTCCGGTGCTCGATCCTCGCCATCTTCACGCCTGCCGATAGTACGAAGCACTTCACGTCTGGCCTTTGCTCTGATCCCGCTTCTTCAGGAATGCCTTCGCTTTCTTTCGCGTCTTCGGGCTGGAGCTCGCCACCTGCCCGCGGACGAACTCCAGGATCATCTTCTTGTCCTCGTCCTCTGCCGCATCGAAGTACTCGTCGAACGCCTCGATCACATAGCTCTTTATCAATTCCCGCCGCTCCGGTTCATGATGCGTGTCGTCGATCCGTAAGAGCCGATCGGTGATCCGTGTCCGCAGTTCCGGCTTTGCCCGTGCGATCTTGCCGGAGTTCAGTGCGGCGTGTGATGCGGGAATGACGCTCTTATCGTCGAGCAGCTCGTAAAAGGTATCGAATATCCGCTCGAATTTCTTGCTGGTATCAGCGGTAGTGAGGCTCGCGATAAGGTAAATCGCCTGGTATTTCAAGTAGGTGTTCTTACTTACGAGTAGCCCGGCGAAGTACTCCCAGTGCGGAAAGAGCACCTCGGGGTGCGTCTCGCTGATGTGCAACAGAGCTTTGAAACTGGGCTCCCGGATTTCATCCTTCTTCGAGAGGATGCCCGCCAAGAGCTCAGCAAGTGCCGCTTTATCAGTTATCGCCTTTTCGGCTCTCCGTACCGTCTCGTTCTCATTCAACTCAGCTGGCATTATCGTTTACTTACTCCTGACGATTACTTACGATGATTTGAATTTGAGGTTTTCCGGTGCGATAATTCTTTTGCTTCGCTCTCGTGCACGCGTGCTGTAATCTGTTTAACAATGAGCGAGCAGATATCGACCAATCGTACGGGCCCACCAGTATTGTCACGAGCACGAGAATCCATAGTCGTCCTGCGAGGAGGTTGTAATCGTGGAGCAGTTGTGACCACGGATTCCCCATGACATAGTGCCCGAAGCCGAATTCGAAGGCGATAGTGAGCGCTAACCAGAGTATACCGATGACGAGAAGATTCGTTTCGGTATACGGTGCGCGCGTCCTCGAGAAGAACACGTACATCGTTGTGAGGAACATTACGATGGCTGTCACGGTGCTGATTTGATGTACGAGTAATTCGTTCTTCAGGATGGGCC
>CAZFWT010000076.1:0-7190 GCA_964522635.1 uncultured Halobacteria archaeon
GTCTATTTCATCAGTAACCTCATCGTGCTGTATGCCTCCCGCGTTCGGGAATACTATGCGGACGCGGGCAGCGCAGAGCTGACACAGAAGCCGCACGAGCTCGCCTCCGCGCTCTACAAGATGGTTTATGGTAGTGCACGCCCCGGAACGGAGAAGATAACCAAGCAGCTGGGGAGCATGCGCGCGTTCTTCGCTGCCGATCCCATGACGGCACGAGGCGATTTGCATGATCTTAGTGCGGCTGACCTCAATCGAGACGGAAAGATCGACGCGTACGAGTTGAAGATGTTTGCCGAGCGCGCGAAGGTGGGTCGAGCAGAGCGGTTGATGGAGCTCTTCTCCACGCATCCGAATCCCGTCGTCCGGGTAAAGCGCCTGGGCACGTATCTCTAATCGCATTCTGATCTCTCTCTACCCGAAGCTTCACAATCACGCTAAAAGCCGCGCTCTGTCGCGCCTTTGCCACTGGATCAGTGCCACCACCACGGAGAACGGGAAAGATTAATATGCCACGCGCTCGTATGCTGTAGCACGGAGGAAAACACAAATGGGTATGTTAGACCGTATGAGCACTATCGTAAAATCAAAGGTAAATAAACTCCTGGGTAAATTTGAAGACCCGCGAGAGACGCTCGATTATTCTTATCAGATGCAGCTGGAAGCGTTACAAAAGGTCAAGCGGGGCGTTGCTGACGTGACCACCTCAAAGAAGCGGTTGGAACTGCAAAAAGCAAAATTGGAGCAGAATATCAACAAGCTTTCTGAACAGGCAAGAGAGGCATTGAAAATAGGGCGTGAGGATTTAGCACGGCTCGCACTGGAGCGGAAGAAGCAGCTGGAACTGGAACTGGAGAGCCTGAACCAGCAGATCGGGGAGCTCCAGAAGGAGCAGGATAAGCTTTCAGCAACCGAGAAGCGCTTATCTACGAAGGTAGAAGCGTTCAGGACTAAAAAGGAGACACTTAAGGCCCAGTATTCCGCAGCAGAAGCGCAGGTCAAGGTCACCGAGACGATAAGTGGCATCTCTGAGGAGATGAGCGATGTGGGACTGGCAATCCAGCGTGCTGAGGAGAAGACGGAGGATATGAAGGCACGAGCTGCTGCGCTGGATGAGCTGCAGGAGTTCGGAACATTGGAGGACCTGGCGGGCGGTAAAGATCAGATAGAGCGTGAATTGGAGAAGGTGCGCGTGGGAAGCGAGGTCGATTCAGAACTGGAGAAACTCAAACAGGAGGTCAAGCGAGCATGATCGTGCGGATTATGGGCGAGGGTCAATTCGTTGTAAGTAGTGCACTCTTAGACCGCCTTAATGAAATCGATAATAAAATTGTGGAAGAGGTTAACAGGGGGAATGAGGAACGAATGCGAGAAATGCTGCGCGAGATGATCGCACTGGTAAAACGAGAAGCCATTCCACTCAATCCTGGCGAGATACTGACATCAGATGTTATTATCCCCCCTAAAGATTTAAAGCTGGAAGAAGCTAAGAGGACATTCACCGGAGCTGGTATCATACCTGACTAACTAAAGAGGAAGATCCCACAGGGGATACCAGGTCTCCCTATTTTTTTCCACCGGTAGTTCAGCTTCGAGCAGAGCGCCCAGTTTCAGTTCGTACTGCACGTCCCGTTCCCGGCCTTTCAAGGGAACAAAAGGATAAAAACTACCCCGTTTATACGTATAAATAAGATAAATATCCTTCGCTTCTTTATTGAATTTAAATACTGAACTTAACAATTGATCATCAAAACCATTTTCGATCAGTGTCTCGGAGATAAGATGGAGTGTCGTCACTAAATCCTCAAAGTCAGTATCGCGGAGTACAATCCATAAAAAGCCCAACTCGTCTTTCACCATCTCAAATTCAGTCGCTGTTTCACGTCTTGCGAGATCCAGGAGCTCTTCTAAATCCACTTGCAGGCGTTCAAATGCGGTAGAGGGAATTATTTTAAAACAGATACCGGCTGCACCCGCGTGATGCAGGTCTAATTTCGTTTCCAGCATGACATACGCCGTGGAGATGCTGAAGAGGGCATCCACCTTAGAGGGGGCAGGCTTTACTCGGCCCAAAAGCACATCAAGAACTCTCATCGAATACCTTCCAACGTCCGTTCCATCGCTTCGAGTCTCGCAATCCGTTTCTCAATGGGTGGATGGGTTGAGAAGAGCGCCATGATCGATCCGCCTGAAAGCGCGGGTATGATGAAGAACGCATTGAGACCTTCCACTTCTCTCAGGTCCTTTGTGGGCACTCGCTGCATCGCACCACTTATCTTGAGGAGCGCGGAAATTAACGCGGGGGGATTTCCCGTAATAATAGCTGAGCCTCTATCTGCTGCAAACTCCCGGTATCTCGACAACGCACGGATCAACAGGTAACTGATGAGCCAGACGAGCAGCGAGACCAGGAAGATGATAATTCCAGCTCCCGCACTCTTATCCCTGCTGCCACCTCGAAAGAGTGAGGAGTACAGGGAGAATCGCATGATGAACCACGCGACGGTGGAGAGAAAACTTGCAATAGTGATTACCAGCATATCTCGGTTCTTCACGTGTGTAAGTTCATGCCCCAGTACTGCTTCCAGTTCTTGAGTATCTAGTTTATTCATGAGACCCGTGGTGACGGCGACCACTGCAGATTTTTGGTTTCTTCCGGTAGCAAAGGCGTTGGGAACCGGCGAGTTGATTACCGCCACTCGCGGCTTGGGGAGGTCTGCCACGGTACAGAGCCGCTCGACCAGCGTATGGAGCTGCGGGGCCTCTTGCGGTGAGACTATCTTCGCACCGGTGCTCCAGAGCACGAGCTTATCCGCGAAATAGAATTGGAGGAAAACAAAGAGGGCTGCAAATATCAGGAGAAAGATGAAATCCAGATAGAAGGATAACAAGGTCAGAAAGGCGAGATAGACGATGATCAATAATGCTCCGGTGAGCACCATCCGTAAGCTCAGTCCTGTATCCTTGCCGTACCACTTCTTCTGCTTCATTTCGTCTCCCCTCTATTCTAGTTAGTTTTATGATGTGTAGTATTAGTCTATTTTAGCACCATGACATTTGAAATTTGCATACTTAAGTAAGAGGAAGAGCTGCTAAAGCGCAATTCAGGGTTTCATACGCTCCTTTGCCTGCAGGATCAATGTCACGATGTCATTCTCACGCCAGCGTGAGGTGTCGATGACGAGATCGTAGATGGATAGATCGTTCAGGTCGATCCCGTAATACTCTTCGTAGCGTTTGTGCTCTGACTGCTCACGCGCCTTCATCGCGGCGAGCGCAGCTTCGTTAGGGATCTTCTCTCGTTTGGCCACACGCTGCGCACGTACCTCAATCGGTGCTTTCAACCAGATCTTCAACTCCGCAGACGGTACGAAGTATCCGGACAACCGTCCCTCAGCAATGACCTTTTCGCGCTTCCGTGCCTCCTCGCCCTGCTGCTCGTCGATCCACCGATCAAAATCGTCACTGCTCTCTGCCAGCTCATTGAACTGCGCCAGTTGCAGGTCCTTATCCCTTGCAAGTTCGCGGAACAGCTCGCCCGCGGAGATGATCTCCATCGAAAGCGCTTTGGAAAGCAACCGTGCAATCGTGGTGGTGCCGCTCCCCGGAAGACCGCTGATTGTGATCTGCATCGCATTAATTAGCCCTTAATGACTGCGATAGCGCGGAAGGCCGCGACTTTCTTCGCGATCCCCGCCACTTCGCAACTCCGCACCACCACTTCAGGATCTTTATAGGCCGCGGAAACCTCTTCCGCCAGCTCGCCGTACCGGTCGAAGGGAACACCGCGCTTGCTCCGCACGTCGCGTTTCGTCCGCTCACGTGCCTTAACGAGTATCTGCCGCTTCTCTAACGCTGCTTTTACGTCGCTGCCGCGATACTGCCGCATCGCCGCGGTTCTGCTCATCTCGCGTCCGGACCCGTGGGCGCAGCTCCCAAAGGTCTCCTCTTTTGCCGTCTCGGTACCCACGGCCAGGAAGCTCCGTGTGCCCATCGAGCCGGGGATCAACACGGGCTGCCCAACGTTCCGATACAGGGCAGGTAAACGCTCATCACCTGCGGGGAACGCACGCGTTGCGCCTTTACGGTGCACGCACAGCTTCCGGCGCTTACCCTCAACCACATGCTCCTCCTCTTTCGCGATATTGTGCGCGATGTCGTAGACCAGTCGAATTTCCATCTCCTCCGCGCTCCTCCGCAGCGCCTCCTCGAAGATTTTGCGTACCCAGTGCATGGCAAGCTGTCGGTTCGCGAAGGCGTAATTCGCGCAGGAGCACATCGCTTCGAAATAAGCCATGCCCATGTCGGTCTGTAAATACGCACAGGCCAGCTCGCGCTCCAGCTCCAATATCCGGGCTAACTCGGGATCTTTGCTCATCTCGCGTTCGAATTCCCGGAGATAATAGGTGCAGACGCCGTGCGAGAAGCCACGACCGCCGGTATGAATGAGCACGGTTACCTGACCCGGTTCGTCGATCCCAAATGCTTTAGCCCGCTCTGGATCGAAGATCTCGTCCACGACCTGCAGCTCTAAGAAATGATTGCCAGAGCCGAGCGTGCCGAGCTGAGGTGCGCCACGCTGCTTCGATTTCTCATCGATCCTCGCGGGATTCGCGGCCTTCAAGCGCCCGCCTTCCTCCGTGCGCTCTATGTCCTCCTCCCAGCCGTAGCCGTGCTCAACGCACCACTCAGTACCGCCTCGCAGCACCTCATCCAGCTGCTGAAAGGACAACCGCACTTTCCCCGAAAGCCCGAGCCCGGACGGTATGTATTCGAAGAGCCCATCGACGATCCGACCAAGCTGGGGTCTGACATCCTCCTCGCGGAGATTAGTTCGCAGCAGTCGGACGCCGCAATTGATGTCGTACCCGACCCCGCCCGGCGATATAACGCCCTCCTCGAAGTCCGTTGCCGCGACGCCACCGATCGGGAAGCCATAGCCCTGATGGCCATCGGGCATAACGAGCGAGTATTTCTGGATGCCGGGCAGTGCTGCGACCGTGATGGTCTGCTGCAACGTGAGGTCACGGCGCATCTTGTCCAGAAGCTCCTGAGCCGCGTAAATACGCGCTGGCGTGCGCATATAATCCTTAAACGACTGCGGGACTTCCCACACATCCGCACGGATCTTCTTCAGTGGAATTTCCATCAGAATTCAACTCCCTCTCTTACAGCTTCTCCGCTTTACGATTTCACGGCACGGGATTCGTTCACGAACGAGCGGTAAAGTAAGCGCCACGGCTCACCCAGCTCTTTTTTTATGCAGTACCAGACGGTCCGGATACGGCCCCTAACGCCTCCTGCAACTGCTGCTGCAACTGCTGGAAGCGCTTCTGACCGCGTTCCTCCTGCCGTTCGAGCGTCTTCTGGCGCAGGCTGTAGGTCTCTTTCTTCTCCGCGAGCTCCTCCTTTACCCCCGCTCTGTCTGCTTTGATCATCAATTCGCCCACGTTCTTATAGATCAGCGCGTCGTCTGAAACCTTATCCAACTCCTCCAGAGCGTTTTCAGCGTCGCGTAACATCGCTTCGACCTGCATCTTCTGCCGCCCCAGCGCTTCTAGTTGAACCCTGAGCTGCTGGAGCTGCGCAAGCAGGTTTTGCACTTGAGGCGGTATTTCAGTACTTCCACTCATCTTGACATCCTCTTTAGTTCGGTTGAATACTTATTCTTTGACTCGCGCTCATATAAATAAAATAAACCATGAGTGGTGAAGGCGAGAACGTGGGGGTTGTAGTGATCTCGTACGGCTCACGTGCAGCCGCGATGATCGACGCGCTCTGCCGCAGTGTGGACTACGACGTGCGGTTGTTTGTCGCGGACAAGCAGCGGAACCCGTTTACCATTGAGCGTGCGGCGAAGCACGTGGTCATCCCGGATCTGGCGGTGGATAAGATCGTCGAGTTCGTAGCCGCGAATAAGGATGCGATCAATTTCGGACTCTGTGGCCCTGAGAAGCCGATCATCGCCGGCGTTCGGGACTTTGTGGAGCGTGAAACGGGTGTGCCCATGATCTGTCCCACGCAGCAATTCGCGATCGAGGAAAGCAAAGTAGGGCAGCGGTACCTGATCGAGAAATGCTGCCCCGAGGCGAATCCGCGCTTCAAGGTCTTCGACCATGCGGCGTACAAAACGGTAACTGACGTAAAGGACGCGGTGTGGCGGTTTCTGGACGAGATCGGGGACGAAGTCGCGGTTAAACCTGACAGGCCGACGGCGGGTAAGGGTGTTGGCATCTGGGGCGACCACTTCAGGACGCGTGAGCAGCTCTTTGAGCATTTCAGGTCCATCTACGAGAGCGGCAGCGCGGTGCTCATCGAGGAGAAGCTGGATGGCGAGGAGTCGAGTTTCCAGGCGTTCTGCGATGGTAAACGCATCGCTGCTCTGCCAGATACCCGTGATTACAAACGCGCCTTTGATAACGACCTCGGCCCGAATACGGGCGGCATGGGCGCCTTTAAAGCTGCGGATGACTGGCTGCCGTTCCTGACACCCCAAGATCGAACGACTGAGGAGCGTATGACGCAACAGCTCTTCGATGAGCTGAGTGGCGGCAGTACCAATGACGGGCTGCGTGGTATCCCGTTTTACGTCGCCTTTATGCACACGGCCGAAGGCGCGAAGATCCTCGAGATCAATAGCCGACCCGGAGATCCAGAGATCATGAACATCATGCCGGTACTGAAGAACGATTTCGTGGATCTTTGCTTCCGTATGATCGAAGGCACGCTCAAGAACGTCGAGTGCGAGAGAAAAGCGACGGTGGTGACCTACGCGGTACCGATGGACTACGGCGAGTATCGGCGCACGTATAGCGGCTCGAAGCGGGTGGATCTGAGCGGTGTGTACGCGTTGCGGGAGCGATACGGCGATAACCTGCGGGTTTATCCTGGCTCGATGGAGCTGCGGGAGAACGGCGAGACCTTCGCACTCGGCTCTCGCGCGGTGGGCACGGTAGGGATCGGGGAGACGATCGAGGAGGCGCGCGAGATCTCGCTCGAGGGGATACGGAGCATAGACGGCGCGTTATGGAATCGCTGGGACATTGCAGCGCCGCACTACATCGAGCGGAGCACACAGAAGATGCAGCAGCTGCGAGGGTGAGCGCCGGGACGGCGAGCTTTTAGGTAGAGCCAGCGCTGAGACTCACCATGGACCTGTATCTTTACCTCGTTATCGGCTTACTCGTCTTTTT
>CAZFWT010000077.1:0-7154 GCA_964522635.1 uncultured Halobacteria archaeon
CGCTCGAACGCCGACGACTCGTTTCTAGCTACTTCCCGGCGAGGTGATGCGCTGCCAGTTATTGTGCACGGCATAGAGGATCGCGCCAAAGCCCAGGCTGAGCGCTACAAACCCAATGAACATGCCAGCCACCGGAATATGGACGAGCAGGGCGAGCACAACGAAGCCAATAATAAAGACGAGCAGATCGTTGGGCTTCACCTTGAGTGCATCGCTGAGCGTCCTGCCGAGTGCGAAGGAGACGAAGATACTCGAGAGCATCAGGGCGATGATGAAGAGCATGCCCATGACGGCGGCCAGGGGGAATCCCACGACCGTTATCGCCAGCACGAAGATCACCACCGTCGAGACGATGATGAGCGCAAAACCGACGGCGGTGTTCCTCAGCGGTGAATTCCGCACCTCCGCCTCCACACTGAAGAACTGCGCGGGAAAGAGCTTGAGCAGCACGATGCCGAGTATGAGGAAGCCTACGATCATGAGGACGCGTAGAATAGTCGCCACTGCTCGTAACCCTTCCAGCCCTTCCGTTTTGTGATAGTCGACCCGGCCGGCACTTCCGGTATGCTCGAACTCCTCGGCACGTACGGTTAAGTTCCGGGAGACCGTGCCCGCGTTGGATACCCGCTGGCCGGAGATCACTGCATCGCGGGTTATCACCGCAGTGGGATGAATGGTGATTTCGCCACCGGCAGCCACGAGATTCTTCGCGGTGCCGTTCATTTCGATCTCGCCACCGGCAGCTACGATCTTGCCGTCAACAGCTGCATTGACAGTGATGCGACCACCGGCAGCAAGGATGTCGCCGCTGATCGGCGCGTTGACCACGAGCTCGCCACCTGCAAAGACAACGCTCTCCACCGGTGCATTGATCGCGAGCGAATCGCCAGCGGCAAAGACGTCGTCATCAATGGGCGAATCCAGTGACATATTCCCGCCTGCAAGCAGCTCAACGGCTTGCGCGTGCGAGAGCATGAGAACGAAGCAAAGTCCAATAAGAAGCAGTCGCTGCACACGAACATAACTTCGAGCTGGTTCAACAGGCATAGCAGCCACCTTTTTTCTCTGAGGCAACGGTTGTGCTCAAAGCTATAAAAAGCTTACGACACCCTTCGTGTGGCTCGAATACCTGCTTTCGTTTCTCTACCTCAGATCCACGATCTCCGAGAGCTCTGGCCCGGTCGAGATCAATTTCACGGGCACACCGACGTCCTTTTCCACCAGAGCGACGAACTCATTCACTATTGCGCTCAGCTCGTCGTGCTCCTTCGCGCCCTTCACCTTCGGATCCAACTTGTCAACCCCGGTCAAGGCCACCATGGTCGCGCCATTGATCATTGCTGAGTATCGAGCCATTTTACCGTCCCATGCCCCGATCCGGCGCTTCCGGTGCGTTACCGTGCCGTACTCCTCTATCTGCAATTCAGCCGCTTGCTTCTCGCTCATCTGCGTCTCGAACGGCCCTTCGCCGACCCGTGTCGGGAACGACTTGAAAACAATGACCACATCGTCTACCCGGGTAGGGCCGATGCCAACATCCGCGGCCATCTGCGATGCGCTCGTGTCCTTCGAGGTAACGAACGGGTAGGTACCGTAGAGTAACGAGATGCCAAAACCCTGCGTGCCCTCGATCAGCACGCCTTTACCCGCATCGAGCGCCGTATTCACCTCGAGCGGCACGTCGGTCAGGAACGCCTGTAGCTCCGGGACGTCCTTCGCCTGCCTGCCCTTGCGCGAGACGCGGGCGACATTCGCGGGGCCGCAGCCGGTCCCCGTCGAGCCGATGGTGCCCTTCAGGTGCGCGTCGCTCCGGTCCGCGTCGATGTGTTCCAGCTCAATGATACCGCAGCGCCGATCCACGCCGATACGGTCCCGTATCTTCAAGGTCTCGATCTCTTCCATGAGCACGCGCGGATCAACCAGGACGCCGGCACCGATAAGAATCCGTGCACCCTCCTGCACGAATCCAGACGGTGTCATCCGTAATGCGTACCGCTTTCCTTTCACGATGACTGTATGCCCCGCATTGGGTCCGACACCACCGCGAGCAACGATCTCCGGCTTGTCATGCGTGGCAAGATACGAGATGATCTTCCCTTTACCCTCATCACCAAAAAAACCACCGACTAAAATTGTTGCTGGCATGCCTATCCCTTTATTACCGCGTAACAAAAAGGTTTCTAGAGTGACGATTCATGACGAATAATGAGATAATGAGCTACCAGTTTGCGGAACGGCTAAAGGCCATGCTGCTCGTTTGCGGGAAGTTGTTCCCGGTGGTGGAGGCGTTGAAAGGGCAGGAATTGGCGGGTGCGAAGAAGGTGCTCCGCACATTCCTCGATGCGCTGGCCTTGGAGACCGCGCTGGCCATTCGTGTCTCGGATAGTGAGGACTTCAGAGCGGTGGCTGAGAAGCTCAAGCTGGTACAGCAGATGTTCGAGCGAGGAGACTTCGAGAATGCTCAGGCGATGCTGGGCCGTGCCGTGACGAGCGCGACCACTGCGTGCGCACATATCACCGGAACACTGCAAGAGCAGGGGCTGCTCTGATCAGGGCCAGTTAGCTAGCTCAGGTGAGATTAGAAGTAGAACTCCCGCACGTACTCCGGTTTCCGCGTTAAGAGATCCCGAATACTCACGATTCCGACCGCGCGATCATTCTCAACCACCGGCAGGCGTTTTATCCGCCGCTTGGCTGCGAGCTTGCAGGCCTCATCGACCGATAAATCCGGCTCGATGGTGGTCAACGGGTAGGACATGATCTCCTTCGCTTTCACCTCGCTTGCTCGCTTATTCTTCAGTAACGCCTTCAACGCGATATCTCGTTCCGTAATAATCCCCACCGGTTTACCCGCCCTGGTGATCACGACACTCCCGATACCCAACTCCACCATATCCTCCGCTATCTTCGTGACCAGGGTCTCTTCATCTTCCGTAATGATAGGACGGCTCATTATATCCCGAACGTTCATACTTCTTGCTCACCCCCTAATACATATATAGTTCTCCAGCTAAAAAGTAGGACTGCTCATGGCTCAACATACGTATCTGCACGCCACCACTCGACGGGTGCCGCTGATCCGATCCGCTGCGCTGAGCCGCTTCGCATCCCGCCCTCATAGCAGCGAGGGATAGAATTTATGCACGCATGTCGGATTTCGAGTCAAAATATTCCGCACGCTCACAATCCCGACGAGTTGATCCCCCTCGATCACCGGTAACCTGCGCACACCCTTCTTCGCGAGGAACTCGCACGCTTGCTCCAACGACGCGTCCCGCTCAATGGTGAGCAGTGGCGAGGACATGATCTCCCGCGCTCGTACCTCTGCCGGGTTCCGTTTCAGAGCACAGACTTTGATCGCGATATCACGATCGGTGACAATACCAACAGGCTTGCCCGCTTTGGTTATCACAATGCTCCCGATATTCCCAAGCTCCATCTCCTTCGAGAGTTTGGTGACCAGGGTCTCTTCATCTTCTGTAATGACATTTGGGGTCATCACGTCTCCAACCTCTAACATCTCAGCTGTCATTTTTCCTCCCTGTCCTGTAGTTATATATATAATAACATAGAATAAGCGATGACCGTCCATATATGTTTCGCTTCTCACTCGGCATCTCGGGGCTCAGAACTCAGCACGCCGATGAGTTTTTCACCCGCGAGCTCGAGTATCCGCTGTTTCATTACCTCGAACTGCTGGTCCACCTCGCCGCTCAGCTCGAGCTCATCGCGCCCGTTAAAAATGGCCGCTTTCACCTGCTCCCCGATCACGTCATCAGTCTCAGGCTGCAATCGGATGATCATCGAGCCCTTCGGGAGAAATTTGGTGTACTCCTCCAGATCGCCGCGCTCGATGCCTGTGATCAGACCGTCTGCATCGCCATCCGTGAGTCCAATCAAGCGAACGCCAAAACGCTTCAATATATCGCCTGCGATGCTCGTCGTATCGTCGCCGACCGTAACCACGATTTCAACCGCCGCATCAGCATCCTCAAGCTTCGGAAACAGCTTCTCAACCGTGTAGAGGATGCAGGCTTTCTTCTTCCGCTTCCCCTTGCCGAACGTGCCCTCGCATTCCACCCGTTTCGGCGCTGTACGCCTGATTACGCACGCCGATTTTATGAGCTCATTCTCCAGATCTATCGGCGGCAACTTCGCGAGATTGTGCTCGATCAGCACGCCCCCTTCGAGCCCCACCAGTCTGCCCTCTTTCGCAATCAGCGTTACGCAGCTATCGCGGCACTCGCGCGAGACCGTCCCGATGATAACGCCGTCGAGCACGATCTTCTCTCCGGGCTGCACCCCCCGTATCTCCCGGTATACGCGGCCTGCTGACCTTTTACAGCGTGATTCCGGCTTCGGGGGCACGAGCTCGGTGAACCCACGGAAGAGCGCACGCAGCTCAGCGTACACGTCTACATCGCCTGGCTTGAGCAGCCACCGAATGCACCGCTGATTACAGTATTCCAGCTGCACGAAGGAGAGCTCTTCGGGTCGCCTCCCGGAACGCATGAAATTCCCCAGGATGCCTTCGCCGAGCCCGAGGCCGCTCTCCTCTGTCTTCGCATGATTGACCAGTATGATGAAGTCGATGCCGCGGCTCAGGAAATCGCCGAGCACTTCAGAGGGGCGCAGATCCTTATTGATATCGATTACATGCTGTAACCCCGCGTCGATAACCGCCGTTTTACCGGAGATCCCCCCCAGTGCCGCTTCAAGCTCAAATCCATGCCCCTTTAGGGTCTCAACTGCTCGTTCCACGTCACCTTCATCTACTGCTTCTGGTCCGTGCACGAGCAACCCGAGGCGCGTCATGGGGTTATATATAATATAAGTATCCCTCTGTTTGTTTTACTAAAAAGCTTATTTCCACTGATTCGTCTTACCAGTGCAACGCGGGCGTTCGACGAAATCACGCGCCCACACTCTTCTTCTATGGGTTTATTTATATCCTACGAGGATAAACCACAACCGAGAGCAATGGCCGGTGAAGCAGCGCATCGAACCGCAGTGCAAAAGCCGCTACTCATCCTCAGTGAGAGCTTACGGAATGCTGATATGTACTATGCCACGCGCTTTCTCGCGGCCGATCCCTTTATCTATCTCGCTGTACCGCAGGACCGAGACCGGAAAGAGGTGCTCGTCGTCTCACAAATGGAGTATGAGCGTGCGCGAAAAGAGTCACGCGTGCATGACGTCCGGTCTTCGCTCGACTACGGCACGAATCTCAAATTGGATGAGGTCGTGATAAAGCTCCTCAGGGATGAGGGTGTAACGGCCGTGGAGGTACCCAGAACGTTCTATCTCGGTACCGCTGAGACGCTGCGGATGAACGGGATAGACGTGGTCCCCCAGGAGGAGATTCTGATAACGAAACAGCGCGAGATCAAAACGGATCAGGAAGTGAGGTACATCACAAAAGCGCAACGCGCGTGCGAGTTCGCGCTGGCTCAGACGCTTGCGACCATCAAACAAGCCAGGATCGATAAGGACCGCGTCTTGCGGTATAACGGCGAGGTGCTCACTGCAGAACGGGTCAGGGCGATCATCGAGCACGCGCTGATCGACGCGGGCTGCAGTTCCAACGGAGACCTGCCGATCGTATCGTGCGGGAAACGGGCTGCGGATCCCCATTATTCCGGTCGCGGTCCGCTCTTACCAGATGAACCGATCATTATCGATATCTTCCCGCGATTGAAGACGGAACGCTATTTTGCTGATATGACGAGAACGGTCGTCTACGGCGAGCCTAGCCCGGAGATCAAAGCGATGTACGACGCGGTGCTGGCTGCCCAGAACGCTGCGCTGGCGCGCGTCAAGGCGGGCGTTTCATGTCGAGACGTTCATTTCGCCGTTTGCGATCTCTTCGAGGAGCGCGGATATGGCACGATCAGAACAGGCGCCAAAAAAGGGTTTATTCATTCTACCGGTCATGGTGTCGGGCTCAATGTGCACGAGAGTCCGAGCGTCAGTGATAATGAGCACGTTCTGCAGAAGGGGAATGTGATCACCATCGAGCCGGGCCTGTACGAGCCTGAGGTCGGGGGTGTTCGACTCGAGGATCTGGTGCTCGTGCAGCAGAACGGCTGTGAGAACCTGACAACGTTCGAGAAGCAGCTCGTTCTCTAAGCTGACTCCGGGAGAGGAGGGGATAGGGGGAGCGACGGGTGTACTCCGAAAACCGCCCTTCTGGAAAATACCGCTTTATTCTATCTTCATAACCTCTGCTGGTTTGGAAGGTTCAGGCGTGTGATCCCTATCGAGCAGGAGCTGAGCGTGCAAAAAATCGGAAAGCTCATATATGCCCTCCTCTTTAGTATGGGTAATAACAACCCTGCCATTGCTAACCCCAATGGCAGGTTATAATCTCAAAGGTCACTTAAGGATAGAGCAGCTGTTTTTGTTGATGGTAATAATTTTTACTATCCCCTAAAAAGTTGCGTTTGGAGAACAAATATAAATCTCTATTCGTTTGGGCAACTGCTCTGCGGGTCACGCCGCAAGCTTATCCGAATATACTACTACAATGCTCCCTACAATAAAGGAACAGTTCCTGAAGAGAAATACATATCGCAGCAGAAAATTTTTTCCGGCTTTAACTAACACGCCATATCTCCAACTCCGTTTGGGGAGACTAGAACCTCGTGGTAACACTTTTATCGAAAAAGGGGTTGATATTTTTATGGCCGTTGATATGCTTAAATACGCTTATGATGATATATATGATGTAGCAATAGTGGTAAGTGGTGACGGAGACTTTGCTGAAGCCGTTGAAGCAGTAAAAGATCTTGGGAAACACGTAGAGCATGCTTATTTTAGAAATGCCCCAACGACAGCATTGAAAATAGCTTGCGATAAACACATACCACTGGACGAAGTTTGTCTTAGCCCGTGTTTTGTTTAAGTTAGGAACACAGTTAAGAATTCAGCTACTCAGGTTATCATGACACCTTAAAACAGAATGAACGACTGCCTCCGACTGGCTTTCAAATTTTGCGCTAGACACAATTTCTTTTTGGCGCGATAATCCTATGCGCTCGCGTAATATTGCGCACAACTGACGGTTAGTGGCGCTACCGGCGGAGTCATAACGGTTCGGAGTTTGTGGGCATCAACAGTAAGAGGCGGGGGATGGATGCCAGCGACATGACTAG
>CAZFWT010000078.1:0-2865 GCA_964522635.1 uncultured Halobacteria archaeon
GTCGTGTTGCCGGGACTATTTAAGTTCATATAGTAGCCCACCTCGCACAGGACATTATCATTAAAGTGCATCCCGTCGTAACCGCCGCTCGTCTTTATGGTGTTGTTATTGACCTCGATGCCCCCGAACTGCGCATGGGCGGAATCTTCCATGTATGCGGCCAGAGAATAGGCAAATTTTTCGTAAAACTCCATGCCGATCCCGCCTGTTGCGTTGATTTCATTGCCGTTGATCTGGAAGTGCCCGACGGTGGCGGTCGAGTCGTTGTGCATATCGTAGGCCACCTGCTCGTACAGGGTGCCGAAGTACATCCCGTCGCCGTCGCCTGATGTGATATTGTTGTTATTGATCTCGATGTCGCCGAAGGTGGCATTCGCGTTGCCGGACATATTATAGGCCAGATTGAAGGCGAAATTAAGGGAGATAAACATGCCCGCGAATCCGCTTGTTGAAGTGATGCTGTTGTCGTTGACCAGGGTGTCGCCGAAGGTGGCAGTCGAATTGCCGGACATAGTGTAGGCACTATAGGTCAGGACATCTTCTAAGTCGATACCCGAGCTCAGAGCGTTGATGGTGTTGCGCTGGATCTCGAAGGTACCCATCACGAAGGACGAGTCGTTGTACAGCTCTGAGCCCCAGTCTCGGTAGTATTGTAACCAGATGCCGCCTCCGCTTGTTGCATTGATGCCGTTATCGTTGAACTGGAGGTTGCCGGCGGTTACGGTATTGTTGCCATTCAGCGAGTAGCCGACGTATTGAAAGGCCTCGGAGAAGATGCCATGGTCCCCGGATTGGATGATGTTGTTGTTGAACTCGAAGTCGCCGATGCTGCAGGTAGCGGCATCATACAAATTTGAACAAATGTCAGAGAAGTCGGTGTAGATGCCGTAATCGCCAGCTACGATCTCGTTCCAGTTGACGCGGAATGAGCCGATATCAAACACAGCGGTACCGGAGAGGTTATAGCCCCAGTACCGGGCATCTATATGCACGCCATCCTCACCTGCGGTGATATTATTGTACTGGATGGTAGAATCCCCGAGGATGAACGAGTTGGTGCCGCTCATGTCACGACCGATGTCGTGCAGGTACAGGTTGATGCCATCAACGCTGGCGTTGATGATGTTGTTCACGATGGTGAAGCCGAGCGCGGTGCAGCTGATGCCGATGGTACAGTTGGTGATATTGAAGCCGTCGATGGTCACGTTGGGTGCGGTGATGGTGACCGCGGTGCCGCCCATGCCGTCTATCACGGGCAGCGAGCCATTTTGGATGGTAAGGCTCTTATTAACGAGCAGGTTTTCATGATACGTGCCCTCGTGCACGATAATGGTGTCGCCTGAAGTAGCGTTATCGATCGCCGCCTGAATGGTTGTATAATTATAACCTCCTCCAGGGTCAACGGTCCATGTCGTTGCACCCTGCAATGCGCTACTCGACGCTACAAAACCCAGCAATACCACCGCTACAGCAACTGCACCCAGAATAATAATCCTCTTCTTGTTCATTCTTCATCCCACCATCCTTACACACTCTCTCGTGGTATACCAGAATTTCAAAATCATATAAGGCTATCGGTTCCTTTCGCATTTTTGATAGCGCGCTTCTCCTCCGTTAGGAATGAGCAGCAAAGCTGAAACTTCAGCAAGATACGCTAATTCGAGAAAATACGTCTCAACGAAGCTCGCTCATCTATTCAAAAACTACGTTGATTACCGCGGGTTTACGCTTCACGATCCTCGTGAAGAAGGCCTCGTGAACAGCACTTAAAGACGGCGGAAGTTAACTGGCGATGCACCGGATTACTGCCGCCTGAGTAGAAGTGGCAAAAGGGGCGTTAAAAGAGGACGCGCAGGAGGGGTGCGCACAACTCTTTACACTCCCCCGAACATCGTGAGTACAAAACCGCTTTTTCTTGATGTGGAGTACCTGTGATTCATGTGCTCTCCCTGAAGCGGAGCCGGTAGGCACTACAAGGAGCGCCCTTATTTGAGTTGGAACTATCTCACCTCTCCTGTGTGGTGAGTCGTCCTAAATGCAGTGAGTATCGTTGTCTCTGCGTGCCCGTCCGTCCCTGCCCTTTCCGCCTTCACCTAACCTAAGCATCGCCGGCTTTTGCTCGGTTTGGGCGTGCCCATTCCCGCCGTTTGTACGCCTCGATGACGATCTCCTCGGTCGGGTACAAATCAACAATAATCTCATCAGGCAGGAACCAGAGCTTTATCTCTCGCTCCGCCTCCTCTTCATCGGAGGAGACATGAATGACATTTTCATACAGACCCGATCTCAGAATTCTACCGTACGAGCCCCGGATAGAGGTCGGTTCCGCTTCCTCGGGATTGGTTGCACCAGCAAGCTCGCGACTCTTTTTTATCGCCTCGTCACCCCAGTAAACCAGCGCCATCACTTTTCGCCGATCGTGCAATTCACCCCTGAGATACCGTATCAGCTCTTCAAAGAACGGTTTATCGCGCAGATGCTTATAGTGCTCCTCAGCCAGCTCGCGTGAGACCCTCACCATCTTCGCGGCCACGATCTCCAGCTTCGACTCCGACAGTCTCGTTAGGATGTTCCCGGTCAACGATTTTTTCAGTCCATCGGGTTTGATGAGTATCAATACTGCCTGATTCATCTTTTCGCCACTCTTTCTTTCTGGGTTTCAGTCACTCTCGTGTGCTTCTTCTGAAGATATACCTCAAGACCATAAGATCTCTCAGGTGTTATCAAGGTATGGTTGAGCCTGCCACTATAAAAACGCGCACGCGTGCGTTGCCGCAGACAATTCCGGTTAACGCGGAAGGCCAAGCCGAGGAAGGCGATGGAACGGGCTCTTTTGCCGGTCGGAAGAATCGGGCGGGCGAGCGC
>CAZFWT010000078.1:2965-6862 GCA_964522635.1 uncultured Halobacteria archaeon
GGCTCATAACGTGATTGTTCAGGCTTCAGGCTGCCCCATGATTCGGTCGTGCGTGCGGAGACGGCAAGGCCAAGTTTATACAGTACAAACGCCTGATTTTCTTAGTGTGGTGATACGTAAGCATGCGATCAGACATTTTAAAGGAGAGGATTGAGACTTTACCGCACCGTGCGTTGCTGCTGTCCGCGGGCCTGAAGCTGGAGGATTTTGCACTGGACAAGCCATTCATCGGTGTGGCGAATAGCTACAACACTATCGTGCCCGGTCATATCCTGCTCAACGAGCTGACACAGGAAGTAAAGCGCGGTATTCGTGATGCCGGCGGCGTGCCCCTGGAATGGGGCGTTCCCGGCGTCTGCGATGGCGTGGCGATGTTCGTGGAGATGCGACTGAGCCTCCCGAGCCGCGAGCACATCGCCGATAACATCGAGATCATGACCCTCTCGCACTCACTGGACGGCTGGGTCGGCGTTACCAACTGTGATAAAATCACGCCCGGCATGTTAATGGCTGCTGGACGGCTCAATATTCCCGCGATCATGCTCACCGGCGGGCCCATGAAAGCCAATGTCGTCGATGGTCAGAAGCATCACCCGATTGAAGGCTTCGGGATCGTGGGACAGGTAAAAGGGGGAAAGTTGAGCGAGGCGGAGGCGAAAGCAATGCTCCCGCAGCTGGCCTGCGGCGCGGGCTCCTGTGTCGGACTGTATACCGCAAACACCATGGCAACCGTAACCGAGGTGCTGGGCATGTCAGTCACCCGCTGCGCGACCACGCTCGCGATCGACCCGAAGAAGAACGAGCAGGCGTACGAGACCGGGAAGCGGATCGTCGAGCTGGTGAAGGCGGACGTGAAGCCGCACGAGATCATGACCCCGGCGGCCTTCGAGAACGCCATTCGCGTGGACATGGCGATGGGCGGCTCGACCAATACCGTGCTCCACATTCCCGCGATCGCGAAGGAAGCAGGCGTGGACATTGACGTGGACCTGTTCGATTTGATCTCACGTGAGACGCCGAATTTATGTAAGATCATCCCTGCAGGGCCGTACGAGATGGCGGATATCGACCGTGCGGGCGGAATTCCCGCAGTGCTCAATCGCCTGCGAAAGATGCTGAAGGATTCGCCGACCGTGAACGGCACCTCGATCACGGAGATCGCAGAGGCCGGAAGGGTGCTGGACGATGAGATCATCCGGCCGCTTAATAACCCATTCTTCACGGAAGGCGGGATCGCGGTGCTCAAGGGCAATATTGCGCAGAGCTCAGTCATAAAGCAAACGGCCGTGGAGAGCGAGATGATGGTGCATTCCGGGCCAGCGAGGGTCTTTTATACCGAGCAGGATTTGCTGAACGCGATCGAAGCGCGGAAGATCGTTGAAGGTGACGTTGTTGTGTTACCGTTCCAGGGGCCAGCAGGTGCGCCGGGTATGCCGGAGATGCTTACGCCAACGGATGCTATACGGGGCGCAGGCTACACGAACGTAGCGTTGATCACCGACGGTCGGTTCTCGGGCGGTACCTCAGGCCCCTGCATCGGCCATATCGAGATGGAAGCGTACAACGGCGGTGCTATCGGTGCCATCCAGAACGGCGATATCGTTGAGATCGATATCCCCAACCGCTCATTGAATGTGAAGCTGAGCGATGCGGAGCTGCAGGAACGACTAAAACGTGTAAAAGCACCTGCGCGGAAGTTGACGCCGATGCTTGCATCATACCGGGAGAAATTCACCGGGGTCAACTGTTACGGGAAATAGGCACGGTAGGCGGGCGCTTCTCAGCCCTGCTCAGCTGATCCAGCCAGCCAGTTCCCACGCTTCATGGTTCGGCAGCCATGCCGATCGATCGATCGATATTCTTCCCCCAAGCGCAAGTTATATAAACAACTTCTGCCTTGGAGATGCACAGGAGGTGGATGGAACTTATGGCAGAGAAGAAGGAATCTCATTTCGCTCGCGTGGCGAAGCGTGAGGAAGAATTGCGGGCAAAGGGCGAAGAGGTGAAGATCACGGAAGAGATGGAGGCGGTCATCGCGAAAGCGGGCGGCTGGGCGATCGCCACGGTCTCGGATCAGGGCGTACCCAACGTCGTGCCCATGGCCTTCGCGAAGGTGCTCTCGAAGAACCAGCTCATGATGGTCGACATTTTCCTGAACAAGACCCGAACGAACATCCTGGTGAACCCCCGCATCGCGGTTTCCGTCTGGGTGGATGCAACCAGTAAGGGCTACCAGTTCAAGGGCAAGGCGCATTTTGAGGACTCCGGCCCGATCTTCGACAAAGCGGTCGCAATGGTGAAGGCGAAGACGGACAAGCTCAAGCCAAAGGCCGCGTTGGTCGTCGATATCCAGGAGATCTTTGTCACGTCTTCGGGCCCGGATGCGGGCAAACGGGTGGCCGGTGCGCCCGGCTGGTAAATCCGTTTTGCGCGATATCGAGGGGTGCGTAAAGCAGTAAATCTCCCCTCTTCTTTATTTTTCCTGCTCTTTTCTTTCTCAATACCCGGATTCAGAGAGCAATTCTGGGCTCTCTACCGCCCACTCAGTGCCCTCCGGTGTATCCTTCACCGAAATCCCGCGCTTCTTCAGTTCATTTCGCAGGTGATCAGCTTCGTCCCAGCGTTTCTGCCGCCGCAGTTCTTCGCGGTGTTTGATCAAGTCAAGAAGCTCGGGCGGAAGCTGTTCCATCCTGGGATGAAAATCGATTCCAAACACCTCGCCGATTTCGTCGAGCGCAGGCGTGAGATTCTCCCCGGTCTTATTCATCTGCTTTGCCAGCTCAAACAGGAGCGCTACCACGCTCGGCGTGTTGAAGTCCTCATCCATCGCCGCGACGAACCGCGCAATCCATGGCTTCACGTCTCCTGCTTTCACGCCGGCCTTCCTGGCCTCGCGTATGTACCGTAAACTGTCCCGGGCCTCGGTCATCGCGGTCTCCGTAAAGTTGATCGGGCTGCGATAGTGCGTGGAGATGAGCATAAGCCGAAGCGTATCGACGTCCCATGACTGTAGCGCCTCGCGAATCGTGATGAAGTTCCCGAGTGATTTGGACATCTTCCGCCCTCCGACATTCAGGAACCCGGTATGCAGCCAGTAGTTCACCATCGGCTTCTGCCCGCTGATCGCTTCCATCTGCGCGATCTCAGCTTCGTGATGCGGAAATATCAGATCCTGCGCGCCGCCGTGCACATCGTACGTCGGCCCGAACTCCGTCTCGGTAATCGCGGTATCCTCAATATGCCAGCCCGGTCGTCCCTTACCCAGCTCGGATTCCCAGTAGGGCTCGCCCGGCTTGAACCGTTTCCACAGGCAGAAGTCCGCCTTGTTCCGCTTCCCCAGCGCAGCATCAATACGTGAGACGGTATCCTCTGCGTCCTCTGCGGTACGGCCCGAGAGCTTGCCGTACTCCAGGAATCGGGAGACGTCATAATAGTAACCATCCTCCAATTCGTACGCATAACCCAGCTCGAGCAGCCGCTGCACCTGCCCGACGATCGCACCGATGTACTCGGTCGCTGGCGCGTATTTTCGCACGCTCGTGACGCGTAAGGCACGCATATCCTCAAGATACGCGCGGGTGAACGTCTCAGCGAGTTCCTGGCAGCTCACGCCGGTCTCATGTGCGCGAGCGATGATCTTGTCGTCGATGTCAGTGATATTCTGCAGATAATAGACCTCGTAGCCTCGATAGCGGAGATACCGCACAATCACGTCGAACGCGACATAGGTGCGTGCATGACCGATATGCGAATAGTCGTAGACGGTCGGCCCGCAGACGAATAGCCGAACGTACGTGCCGTTACCGCGGCCGTCTCGCGGCACAAACGGTGTCTTTTTCCGTGTAAGCGTGTTGTAAATCCGGATCGTCATGGTAAGGAGAGCGCAGGGAGGGATTT
>CAZFWT010000079.1:0-6694 GCA_964522635.1 uncultured Halobacteria archaeon
ATAAGTGACGATTCCGGGATTACGGCACCGATTTCCGGCCCCAGAAGCAAACACCGGCACCTTTAAATGTGTGCCTGTCATGCAGTACCTTATAAGTAGTAAGGGAAGGCACGGCACCCGGGAAAGGCCTCTAGCATGCCAAGAGCAACTCACAGCTTCGCGATCTTTGCAATCGTTCTCCTCATAGCGGCTGCTGTGCAGCCCGCCGTTGCGCAACCTGCGGATAGGCGTCTAACATCGTTTCCAGCTCCAGAGCCGTCGTACATTTCGCCGGTCACCGCTTCTGCGTTGACCATGCTCGCACAGACTCGCGCGATGGCGAATCAGCAACGGGATAACGGGCTTGATGTGGACGCACTGCAGAGTCAAACGCCTGTCGAGAACCAGACAGATACGGATGGTGACGGCCTCTACGATTCTGTTGAATGGGTGCTCGGCACCGATTATAATAGCACGGACTCGGACTTCGACCAGCTGGATGATTCCTTCGAAGCACATAACGATCTAGACCCCTTGAAGCCCGATTCAAATGATGATGGGTTAGCAGATTATTTTGAAGTGACCAATGTCACCTCGCTTGATCTTGATGGCGATAGCTACCCTAATGCCTGGGATGTTGATAATGATGGCGATGGCGTGATCGATGCGTTAGATCTCTCTCCGTTCTCCAGATCCAACACGCACGAAAGCATCCATTTTGATATCAAAACGAACGGGAACCCGGCGTATATCAACTTCCAGCTGCGTCCAGAGAACCCCGACCACTTGCGGCAGACCCTGCAGACCTGGGACTGGCCAGCCGATTGGGAAGGCTCGATGAAGGATACGAACTGCTCCAAAGAAGATGTGCACATTACCCCCATGCTCGAGCTCACCATACCTATAACGTGCACCATAAGCGCGAATCACAGCGGGAAGTGCCTGGAGGTTTATAACGCGAGTCTCGACGATGGCTCCAACGTCCAGCAGGCGAACTGCAGCAATTGCAGTCACCAGCTCTGGCAGCTCGAACATGTAAGCGATGGCTATTACCTAATCATAGCGAACCATAGCGGCAAGTGTTTGGAGGTTTTTAACGCGAGCCTCGACGATGGCGCTAACGTCCAGCAAGCGAACTGCAGCGGCCAGGATAACCAGCTCTGGAAAGTCGAGGCTGTTGGTAACAGCCTCTTTAAAATCAGCGCCAGGCATAGTGGCAAGTGTCTGGAGGCGTTCAACAGCACCGCGGACGGCGCCAACATCTATCAAGCTGACTTCTGGAGTCATGATAACCAGTTATGGAAACTCGATCCTGCTGAGAACGTCCTGCCCAACCAGTCACTGGTGGAAGAGTACCACATCATGATCAACTTTAACAAAGTATACCTCCCTCTTTCGCCGACACGTGAATACGGGGCCCCGGTGGCGCTGACCGGTCGGATGTTCTTCCCTGCCTCTACACCGCTGGACCTTTCTGCAGACGCCCAACTCGTCTGGACGGTGAATGCCCAAACAGACAAAGCAGCTGAAAAGATCGCGTTAAAAGCGCCGAATGGCAAGTATGTCCGTGCAAAGGACAGTGGCGACAGGGAGCTCTATGTTCCTCCAGGTGTTATGACCGGGTGGGGGACCTTTGAGCTCATGTATGTGGCTGAGAACAAGGTGGGCTTGAAAGTTCATGATGGACAGTACGTCGGCGTTGATCATGTCAATATTATGTACTGGGAGTGGAACCCACTCGTTGCCAATCGCGGCACAATAGGAGAAAAGGAAACCTTCACACTGGAACGCAAAGATGACAAAATTGCGTTGAAAGCGCATAATGGTAAGTACGTGTGTGTGGGATGCGGGAATACTATTTACCAGGACGGACTTAATGCAGACTCCGCTAACCCGGTCTATTTTGACCTGATCGAGCTAGAGGAAATAGAGTCAGAAACAACGACACTTGCAAAATACAAAGAGGACTTTATGCTCACCGGCTTTAGCGTTGATGAGAACTACGGCTCCCAGGTTGGCGTGTTCTACAGCGACGACATAGACCGAACCCTGGCGGCCGATTTTGTCATGGCCTACGAGTTCCTCAGGAATACCACGACACACGTTGCTGACATGCCTGCTATCCTCACGGCGAACAACGTGCGCATACTCGCGAATACCCGTGCGTTCTCGCATCAGGACGCGGGGTTGGTGGAATTGACCGGTAATATGACACCAGATGCGCTCGATTCACTGCCGGACAACATGATTCTGCCCCTGCTCATCGCATTCGAAGACAAGTTCACGAGTAAAGCCATGGACGATCTGGTCTTGGGCTCGTATATCATGGGAGATACCTACGCGGTAGATCTGAGCGCTGTGCCCGTGGTCACCACGAAAACGATGAAGATGTCCTGGTACAACACGAGCACAAACGAATCGCTGGAGATCGACGATGTATTGACCGAGATACAGGAATGGGGGCAGGCAAAGGGGCTGGATGACGATACCATGACGACGATGATGGGCCTCATACTCGCCTGGGACGCCGGTGAATCGACCGTGATCAGGGTGGGCTCCCTCGATACCACATTTGATACCATGGGGAAGAGCGCTGTCCTGGACGCAATTGAAAGCCATGGCATCGGCGTGATTGAACATATCGCCGAGTCCATTTTACCGATCTATGTCGTGATTCGTACCTTCAATATGAAGCCCACCGTCCTGGCAAAAGCCCTCAATATAGGGCGGTGGAAGCTGCTCAAACTGAGATGGAAAAGCACCATGAACTGTAAGATTGGCTCGGTGGGAAAGATCGGGAGAATAGCAAAGGCGGTGGCGATTATCGGATTGATTATCGAGATTGGTATCGCACTTGGCGTCTTAATCTACTTCCTTGCCACCACTGACCCATCGGATTTCGAGATCTGGTACGCAAGTTTTTACTCTACGATGGTGATCGCATTCGCGGTTGCGCTCTTCCTGATCGGCGTGCTTGCTTCCGGTCCGGTGGGCTGGATCATCGTCGCCATTATTGCGATCATCGATTTCATCCTGGAGATATTTGGCGTTGGATTTAGCAAATTTGTGGAATGGTTCATCAGCCTCTTTTATGATATCGAGGAGCTGACCAAGGTTGAACTAGAGATGAAAGAGACCACGTTGAATGTCGACGACTATGATGATAACAGCTTGACCACGGGAGACCGTATCGAGTTCAAGAGCCGTATAGTAGGGAAGGTCTGGGTTGTGGGGCGGGGTGACCAGGACGATCTCGATAAGAGCTATATTAACCCTTCCTACCAGTATTCGGTTCCCTCTGGGTCTGTATCCGGGCAGGGCAAATTTAATGACTATCCCCCTGATTGGACCTATCAATATCGGGAATTCTGTTTTTTGGGGAATTATTGTATCCTTATACCCGAAAAAGTAAGGGAGTACGAAACCGGTGTGTGGGTAAAGCCCCTGGGCATGATCAATTTCCCGCTCTCAGTGTGGCTCTCTTCCAGTTACCAGGTCTACTACAGAGAATGCTGGTGGTTCTTTGGCTGGTGGTGCGACACGGAGAGTAAGTCTGATACGAGCAAAAGCGACTCAACGACGCTCTACTTCGATGTGCTCCCTGAGAGTATTACCGATTTCGTCTACTGGCGTCAGATTTTCTCGCTCGATCACGACGGAGACGAGCTGTTCAACAGCGCGGAGCAAGCCAACCGTACCAACCAGTGGCGATTTGATACTGATAATGACGCGCTCTCAGATAAATTTGAGGTTGATTACGGTACGAACCCCACCAGGTCTGATACTGACGGCGACGGGCTAAATGACGCACTTGAGCTGCGGCTTAATACCGATCCTTTTGTCACGGACACCGATGATGACGGGTTGAGCGATGCCGAGGAGCACAAAGGCTGGCACGTAACCTTCACCTATTACGGCCATGAATTCACCGGGCAGGTGTGGTCAAATCCGCTGGTTGGTGACACCGATAACGATGGGCTCGGTGATCTCGAAGAGTTCATGAAACGGCTTAACCCACGGTCGGGTGACACCGACGGAAACGGAGTGCATGATGCGAACGAGTCTATCACTCCCCTGTACGGCTGTATAAAGAATGTAGACTTAAACGGAATGGGCAGTAGCATCAACATACCGCCCGGCGATCCGGTCAATGCGACCGTCGAATATCGGCTCATTGGCGTGCGGGATCCTGACTCAGGAGCGCCTGCCAGGTGCTCTATCCTGATCACTCTGGCCAACTCGAGCCGGAACGAGACCGTTTATAACGGCACGCCGGTGATCGGAAACAGAACTGAAGGTTCTGCCAACTTCTCCTTTAATGCCTCGAGCACGGAAGGGATCTATGAGTTGCGCTGCCTCTGGAAGTGGAGCTATCTCAATGAAATCCTACCCGAAGCAGAACGGGAGGTGATCGGCGTCATTATAACAACCGAGAATGCAAGTGCCGAATGGGTTACTGACGGCCCTGATGCCGATGGTGACGGCATCATTGACCTCAATGAGGCGATCGGCTGGGATGTCACCTTTACTGATGCTGCTGGCACCCACACCATCCATGTGAACAGCGATCCCGGGCGTAGTGACACTGATTCTGACGGCCTCACTGATCTCGAAGAGTGGAACGGGTTCCCCGATTCATCAGATCCTCGATCTGTGGATACTGATGGTGATGGCATAACCGATCTCGTGGAAGTTTTCTGGGAATATAACCTGCTCTCGTTTGATACGGACGGCGATGGGCTCGATGATGGCACTGAACTTGCCTTCTATAGCGACCCGAAAGAGGCGGATACCGACAACGACGGGCTCAATGATAAGGAAGAGTTCGAGTTCAATTCAGATCCTAATAACCCGGACACCGACGGTGATGGTCTCGGTGACAAAGCAGAGAAGGAGTGCGGCTCCAGCCTGCTGCAGCCAGATCCTGATGACGACACGCTCTTTGATACCCTTGAATGCGAATTAGGCACTGATCCCTGGAATCCGGACACTGACGACGACGGACTACTCGATGGCTACGAGGTCCATGCTCTTAATACCAGCCCTCTGCTCAACGACACTGATTTCGATCTCCTCGACGACGGGGACGAGCTCATGTGGAAGACGGACCCGCTGTACAATGATACCGATCAGGATGGACTGTGGGACGGGACGGAACTGAAGCTGGGCACCAATCCATTGTACAAGGATACCGATTATGACAGTATCAACGATTCTGAAGACCCGGATTCCTATGCGGCTCACGTCGAGCATGTCGTTCTCGCATGCGATCCGGCCACAGAAATAGATGAGTTCGCCGATAACCTTGCCCGGTACACCAATGTCACCACGGTTACCGCGGACGAGTTGCTCATGAATTATACGAATGAACCGTATATCGTGCTCGTTGGCCGGCCGGATGCAGGAGACGGAACCGTGGGGAACATCACCCACAATGTTCTGGCAGACGACAACGAGACGCTCGCCCGGATGCTTGAATCGGACTACGATCGGTTTGCGATCAAGTACGGTGTCTGGAACAGCACGCAAACGGTCGTGATGCTCTCTCATCCCTATCCCTCTGACCACTGGCGCGTGCTGACGATGCTCAAAACCAGGCGGGAGACGGTTTTCCCCGGTTCTGTGGAAGTGGAATGGCCAACACCGCGCGATCTATTCCGTGTAGATTCCGAAAACACACTAAAAGAGACTGATTCGTTCATCTGGGTCGCGCTCGATGAAGCAGTGACACCACGCGTGAAGCTGAGCCGATATGATGCATCCACAACGCCCATCACGCTAACGCATCGCTTGGGCTTGGCACGCTATGATGAGCCTATTGGCCGCTATCTCGAGATTAACGTGAGCGAGAACATTCAGAACGAAACGGGTGAGAGAGTTAAACAGGCGTGGATATGTATGTATTATACGGCTGCCGACCTGGATCGAACGGGTGACGGCCTGGCGAACGATACCCGCGACATAGATGAAAACACCCTGCGGTTGTATTCGTTCGACGCAAACACGGGCAGATGGACGAAACTGACGAACGATACGAGCTGGGTCTTCGAAACGGGCATGAACACGACGAACGTTGAGCTCTACGGGAAGAGTTATGAGGGCTATATCTGGGCAAATGTCTCGCATTTCTGCCTCTACAGCATCGCGAGTGAAGGACGGGGCCGGGGCGGTGGCGGAGGCGCCGCACAAGACTCGGATAGTGACGGATGGAGCGATACCAAAGAGCTCATCGAAGGGACTGATCCCCATAATCCCGATACTGACGGTGATAGCATCATCGATTCGGAAGATTCGTTCCCGCTGGATCCAGCGCGGCCGCCGCAACCAGTGGTTACACCCACACCGACGGTATCGCCACCTGCTACACCTGGCTTGACACCAACGCCCGAACCAACATCTACTTCACCACCGGTAGCCACACCGACACCGAAGGAACCGGGCTTCGGCGCGCTGCTGTGGCTCATGGCCCTGGGGTTTGCCGTTGTCCTCGCGATGGCAGCCCGTAAAACGAGAAGAAGAGCGTAACGGTACGGAAATCCGGTGAACTCGTCATTGGTCACCTGCAACCTCAATCTTGACTCACCAGTTACTCGTCAGCAGCGTCGCCCCCGTTCTTTGGCTGAACGAACGCCGTGCCAGTAAGACGAGGAAACGTCCTTACGCTCGAACGCCGACGACTCGTTTCTAGCTACTTCCCGGCGAGGTGATGCGCTGC
>CAZFWT010000080.1:0-6674 GCA_964522635.1 uncultured Halobacteria archaeon
CAGAAGTCGAGTTTCCAATCCACGGGCCTCAGTGAGCGCCGTACTGTAGTGCAACGATGGTGGTGCAGGGAGGGGGGAGGTGAAAACCAAACCTTTACTTTAATACTTACTACTTCCCATTAAAAAACATGCCTAAACCAGAGCAGATCCCCATTCAGAGATCACTCAGTTACGGGGAATTGACGAAACGAATTAGAGAGTTAGAACGTGAGAAGAAGCTCCTGGACCGACTACGCTTCATCAAGTATCGGTACGATGGGCTGAGTGTGGATGAGGCTGCACGGCGTGTGGGTGTGGCGAAATGTGTGGGCTATGACTGGCAGCGGCGCTGGAACGAGTCGGGGTATGGCGGGCTCTTCCCCCGCTATGCAGGTGGCAGACCGTCGAAGCTGACCACAGAGCAGAAAGAGCAGCTCAAATCGCTGGTCGCTCAGAAAGAGCTCTGGACGACCCGTGAGGTAAGTGAGCTTATACTCCGCGAGTTCGGGGTGGCGTACACGCTGAAGCAGATACGAATCATGTTGAGGGAATTAGGGACCAGCTACGGCAGACCGCAGGTCTATGCGAGTTCCAGGACGGGAGGTTACGGTCAATGGCAGCCAGTAACGTAATGGAAGACGATTCTGGCTCGCCCGAGCCACATTTACCCGTCTTCCGTGCACCCCGTGTGAGCGATGGCGCGAAGATCCATGCCCTGGTCAGTAACTCAGCACCGCTGGACATGAATTCGCGCTACTGCTATCTCTTATTGTGCCGGTATTTTGTCCGGAGCTGCCTGGTCGCTGAGGAAGACAACGAGATCATTGGGTTCATATCCGGATTCCGTCCACCACTCAGTGACGACGTCTTTTTTGTCTGGCAGGTTGCGGTCGATAGTCAGAACCGGCGACGCGGGCTCGGTAAACGGATGTTACACGAGCTCTTACACCGCCCCGGAAGCAGGGGCATTCGATTCCTGGAGACGACGGTCACCCCGTCAAATGAGGCTTCACGACTGCTCTTTCAGGCCTTCGCTCGGGATCTCGCTGCACCGTGCGAGGACGCGGTCTGTTTCTCGCAGGCGGACTTTGGGCCGGAAGCGCACGAAGCGGAATATCTGGTCCGCATCGGACCGTTTAGCATCGATAATCAGGAGGTAAAGTGAAGAAATGCATAATAGAAATAGCAGCACGATTGAACGTCTTGAATCTAAGGTTCGCAGCTACTGCCGTCAGTTCCCTGTGGTCTTCAACCGAGCGCGCGGAGCAATCCTGGAGGACGAGGACGGAAACGAGTACATCGACTTCCTCGCCGGCGCCGGATCACTCAATTACGGGCATAACAACCCGGTCCTGAAGAAGGAGCTCCTGCGCTATATGGAAGCGGACGGCATTGCACACGGCCTCGACATGTTCACGAAGGCGAAACGGAGCTTCATAGAGGCCTTCGAGGCACTGATTCTGCGCCCCCGACAGATGAGCTACAAACTGCAGTTTACGGGACCTACGGGCACCAATGCTGTTGAAGCGGCCCTGAAGATCGCTCGTAAGGTAACAGGACGTCAAACCATCGTTTCGTTCACCAATGGTTTCCATGGCGTGACCATGGGCGCTGTCGCCGCGACGGGCAACAGCCATTTCCGCGACGGCTGCGGGATACAGCCACAGGGCACCGCCTTCATGCCCTATGACGGCTATATGGGTGAGGGCGTGGATACGACCGAATATATCGAGAAGATGCTGACCGATATGAGCAGCGGCCTGGATCTTCCCGCAGCGATGATCGTCGAGACGGTGCAGGGTGAAGGCGGGATCAACGTGGCCAGTTTTGAGTGGTTACGGGCCCTGGAGCGGGTCTGCCGTGATCATGATATCTTGCTAATCGTCGATGACATTCAGGTCGGCTGCGGACGCACGGGCACCTTCTTCAGCTTTGAGGAGGCTGGCATCTCACCGGATATCATTACGCTCTCGAAGTCCCTGAGCGGCTACGGTCTGCCCTTCGCCCTGGTGCTCCTGAAGCCAGAACTGGATCAGTGGAAGCCGGGTGAGCACAACGGCACCTTCCGCGGCAACAATCTCGCCTTTATCACCGCCACGGCCACTCTGGAGCAGTACTGGCGGGACGAGATCTTTACTCGGAAGGTGAAGCGGAAAGGCGCGATCATCAGGGCGTGTCTGGAACGGCTGGTTCAGGAAGATACGGAGGGTATTCTGGCTGCGCGTGGTCGTGGTATGGTGCAGGCCCTGGATTGCGGGAGTGGCGATCTGGCCTCTGCGATCACCGCTCGCGCATTTGAGAAGGGATTGATCATCGAGACCTCGGGCTCAGAAGGGCACGTGATCAAGTGTCTCATGCCGCTGACCATTTCCGATGAGCACCTGACCCAGGGCTTGCTTATGCTCGATGCGAGCGTGCGCGAGGTGATGGGACTCTCAGCCAGCAGAGCCTCGGGCGAGCAGGAGCTCACGATAGGAGCGATGACATGATCCTAAGATCCTTTCAGGATGCGGAACGAAGCGAGCGGCGAGTGGCAACCGCGAATTGGGAGAGCGTCCGGCTGTTATTGCGGGATGACAACATGGGCTTCTCCTTCCACATCACCACCATCTATGCTGGCACTGAGACGCCCATCTGGTATCAGAACCATTTGGAATCGGTGTATTGCATCGAGGGCGAAGGCGAGGTGGAAACGGTGAAGGACAACAGGATCTATCCCATCAAGCCGGGCACGATTTACGTCCTTGACCAGCATGATAGGCACATCTTACGGGCGAAGACGCCGCTGAAGCTGGCCTGTGTCTTCAACCCGCCGTTGCACGGCAAAGAGGTCCACGACGAGAACGGCGTGTACCCGCTGGTAGCAGAGCTGATCTCTGACTGAACTCAAACCGCTTTTCACGGTAAGCGCGCGAAGCGAGGAAGGGTTATTTATCTTAGCACTTCTAACTAATAGCGAGCAAAGGAGAGTTATCAAGCGGTCATCATATCATGAGTGAATTAAAAAGTGAATTGAAAAAAGAACCCGTCGAGGAGAGCGGTATGGATGACGACCTGCTGGCTGGCGTCGAGTTCAAGACGACGGAAGATATAGAAGTGCCGAAGTTGCTCATTGATCAGGTTATCGGTCAGGAGCACGGCGTGGAAGTGGTCAAGAAGGCCGCGCAGCAGCGCCGGCACGTGATGCTCATCGGCACGCCGGGCACGGGCAAGTCGATGCTCGGGAGCAGCATGGCAGAGCTGCTGCCCAAGGAAGAGCTCCAGGACATCCTTGCGTATCCCAATGGTGATGATAAGAACAATCCCAAGATCAGGGTCGTGCCTCGCGGTAAAGGGAAGGAGATCGTGGATGCGCAGCGACAGGAAGTGCGGAAACGCATTCAGATACGTAACGCCTTCTTTATGTTCACCTTTTTCCTGATCATGGCGATGGGGCTGGTCTATTCGCTCCAGACGGGTAAATTCGAGTACATCTTCTGGTCGATCATCGCCGCCGCGGTCGTCATGCTGGTTTTCAGGTGGATGATGCCGAAGGAAGAGGCGCTGATGCCCAAGTTGCTGGTCAGCAATGAAGGGCGGGAGACCGCGCCGTTTATCGATGCCACCGGTGCACATTCGGGCGCACTGCTCGGCGATGTGCGGCATGATCCGTACCAGTCCGGCGGATTGGAGACGCCCGCGCACGATCGTGTCGAGGCTGGCGCGATCCACAAGGCGAATAAAGGCGTGCTCTTCATTGATGAGATCAACACGCTGCGTATCGAGGCGCAACAGAACCTGCTCACGGCCATGCAGGAGAGGGAATACCCGATTACCGGGCAATCAGAGCGGAGCGCCGGTGCGATGGTGAAGACCGATCCGGTGCCCTGTGACTTCGTGATGGTGGCTGCGGGCAATCTCGACGCCATGGCCGGTATGCACCCTGCGCTTCGGTCGCGAATAAAGGGCTACGGCTACGAGATTTACATGAAGGATTCGATGGACGACACGCCGGCGAACCGGCAGAAAATCATCAGGTTCGTAGCCCAGGAGGTGCGGAAGGACAAGAAGATCCCCCACTTCGATCGGAGCGGTGTGGAGGATATCGTGCACGAGGCGCGGCGACGGTCGGGCCGAAAAGGGCATCTCACACTCATCTTACGCGACCTGGGCGGTTTAGTGCGCGTCGCTGGTGACATCGCGCGTGCTGAGGGTGCGACCTATACAACTGGTGAGCACGTCATCCAGGCGAAGGCGATGGCGAGATCCGTGGAGCAGCAGGTGGCCGACGAGTACCTTGAGCACAAGAAGGACTATAAGCTGTTCAAAACCGAAGGGTTCGAGATCGGCCGGGTGAACGGGCTTGCGGTCGTCGGTGATTCCGGTGTGATGCTGCCGATAATCGCTGAAGTGACACATGCGCAATCGCGCGAGGAAGGCAGGGTAATCGCCACCGGGCGGCTGCAGGAGATCGCTCAAGAGGCCGTGCAGAACGTCTCCGCAGTGATCAAGAAATTCACCGGGAAGGATATCTCCAGCAAGGATATTCATATCCAGTTCGTAGGCACGCACGAGGGTGTCGAGGGCGATTCAGCCAGTATTTCCGTTGCTACTGCAGTTATCTCGTCATTGGAGAATATTCCGGTAGACCAGAGCGTAGCGATGACCGGCTCGCTCTCGGTACGCGGCGATGTGCTGCCCGTAGGCGGGATCACGCCGAAGATCGAGGCGGCCGCGCAGGCCGGCGTGAAAGAGGTGCTCATCCCGCAGTCGAACCTCAATGACGTGCTCATCGAGGAGCGGTACAAGAATAAGATCAAGATCATTCCGGTCGTTACGATCGAGAACGTGCTCGAGCATGCGCTCGTAGGCAAGATGAAGAAGAAGTTCATCGAGAAGATCAAGAGCTTCAACGTGATTGAGAAGATCATTCCTGAGGGCGTAGTCGATAAGCAGGTAGCACAATAGATAGCGCCGGGTTTTATTTCCTGCAAAGATCACGCTCATGTGATGGCAGTCAGTATGCAGCTTGTGTTATCAGAGATTACGGTGTCTGTAGCGTTCTTGCTCGTTTTTTTCGTTTACCAGAAGCGTAAAATAAGCACCTCGGCGTTGGTTGGTACGCTGTGTATGGGCGTGCTCATTCTGCTGCTGCTCGGGCTTGATTACGGCTACATCGGTCTGCTCACGCTGCTCGCGTTCTTCCTCTTCGGGAACCTCGTGACGTGCTACAAATACGATAAGAAATTCGCGCTCGGAATCGCCGAAGCTCACCAGGGCATGCGGGACATTCATAACGTGCTGGGTAACGGCTTATCGCCACTGATCTTTGCGGTGCTCTTCGCGGTCTCCAGCGAGCATCTGGATATGTTGTTTCTGCTCGGCTTCTCGGGCTCCGTAGCGACCGCAACTGCAGACACCTTCTCAACAGAGATCGGGCAAGGACACGGAACACCGAGATTGATAACGACTCTGAAGCGCGTGCCGGAGGGCACCAAGGGTGGCGTGAGTATACCGGGTTTGGGCGCTGCCGCGCTCGGTTCGGCCCTGATCGCCTTTGTCTCGCTCCTGTTCCTCGGCTCGCGAGCCGTAACGTATATCGGCGCGATGTTCTTCATCATTTGCCTCGTCGCGGGGTTTTCCGGCGGCCTGATCGACAGTATGCTCGGCGCTACCGTCGAGGATCGGGATCCACTCAGATTGAACAAGCACCACGTGAACCTCTTAGCCACGCTCTCCGGCGGGCTGATAGCGATGCTGCTGGGCTCTATACTGGGCGTGTAACTGTAGTACCATGTCATGGATATTCCAATCCCGTTCGTGGGCGCACGAGGGTGTCGAGGGCGATTCAGCCAGTATTTCCGGCGCTTAGTTACTTACTGACCGCAGCTAGCTCATCGCTGGGAAATATTCCAGTGGATCAGAGCACCACCATGATGGAAAAGATCATTTCTGAGGGCGTAGTTGATAAGCAGGTAGCACAATAGCGCCGGGTTTTATTTCCTGCAAAGATCACTCTCATGATGTGATGGCAGTCAGTACGCAGCTTGTGTTATCGGCGATTACGGTGTCCGTAGCGCTCTTGCTCGTCTTTTTCGTTTACCAGAAGCGTAAAATAAACGCCTCCGCGCTGGTCGGCACGCTGGGTCTGGGCGTGCTTATTCTGCTTTTGCTGGGGCTTAAATACGGCTATATCGGTCTGCTCACGCTGCTCGCGTTCTTCTTCTTCGGGAACCTCGTGACGCGCTACAAATACGATAAGAAATTCAAGCTCGGGGTCGCCGAAGCTCACAGGGGCATGCGGAACATACAGAACGTGCTGGGCAATGGCTTATCGCCGCTGATCTTTGCGGTGCTCTTCGCGATCTCCAGCGAGCATCTGAACACGCTGTTTCTGCTCGGCTTCTCCGGCTCCATTGCGGCTGCAACCGCAGACACCTTCTCAACAGAGATCGGGCAGGCAGACGGTACACCGAGATTGATAACGACTCTGAAGCACGTGCCGGTGGGCACGAATGGCGGCGTGAGTCTCCCGGGCTTTGGCGCTGCTGCGCTCGGCGCGGGCCTGATCGCCTTTGTCTCGCTCCTGTTCCTCGGCTCGCGCGCTGTAACGTATATCGGCGCGATGTTCTTCATCATTTGCCTCGTCGCGGGGTTTTCAGGCTGCCTGATTGACAGTATTCTCGGCGCTACGGTCGAGGATCGTAATCCGCTCA
>CAZFWT010000081.1:0-6574 GCA_964522635.1 uncultured Halobacteria archaeon
TTATTTAGTAAAAGCGGCCTGTAAAATCAGCCTGTTCACTCGTGCCTGCGATTTTCAAATTGCAATTTGCTGAGCATAAGGGAAAATCGCGTGGCCAATAAAAAGCAAGCTCATGAGGGCTAATATGATGTAGATCCAGTAGATGATAGTCCTTATTCTGAATTGCGTTAAATTCATGCGGCGTTTCTTCACATAGTCTTCGGCAGAAGAAAATCTGTCGCAGAGTAAATCGTCAATTCCCAATTCTTTTAGCCCGTTCTTATCAAGAGCATTGTGGATATCAAGTTTATTCCGGATTACAGAGATCGCATAGGTTGCCTGCAAATAATAACGACTCCCCCTGTACAAAATGGCGATCCCGAATAGGCTGAACAGTAAAGCCAGGAGGGGGAAGGTAACGATAAGGATTTTCGGCGCTTGAGATCCTGTTAATACTGCACTTAATCCTAAAAGGGCGGTGACTAACGCTGAAATGAAGTGTGCACTCCGCCATATTGAGGTATGGTACTCGTTCGCCAGGGATCGCTGCTCCGCAAGTAACGCACGTAAATCTTCCTCTTTCATGGTATCACCGACCGGCATCGTTCCGACCTTATTTTTGGGCACATCATATATTCTTCCCCCTCGTCTCGGGCAATACTCTTCGCCTGTATTTCTTATAAGACTTTCGAAATTTTTTTCTCTTTCCGTTTTCGGGGGATAAACTGAGGGTCCTCTCTTTTACTCAGACTTCTTCGGATATTCGTACTCGGTCGTCGTCGGCATCGCTCGCGTGCGTGCGTGCGAGCCATTAGAATGCGTAGACGATCCTCACGCGTGCGGTCACCTCAACTTCTGACGGTGTTATTGGTGTGGCAGGTGTGGGTGCAGGGACACCACCGGCTTCAGCAGACACTGAAATGCGATAGACCGGATAGTAGTAATCCTCGACTGAGATTTCTACAGGATAGATCCGTGTTATCCCCATGGTTTCAGCCACCACGTCTGCTTTACTCCCGGCATTGTTGACCGCCTTGCGTAATGCATCGCTGTACGCGAGTTCCTGCAAAGACTCCGAAAGCTGAAACGATATCGAGTCAATTCTATTCGCTCCACCGCGTATGGCGGCATCGATTGCCGTTCCCGCATCGTCGGGTATACACACCACTTCAATCATGTTCGTTGCTCGGTATCCCACGATCACACTCTTTTGCTCCCGGCCGTTCAGCGTCTCCTCTTCAATCCAGGTGTAGATAGGGATGATTGAATACTGCAACGTCTTCACATCGCTAAATCCCGCCCTTTTCAGCTCGGCGAAGATGGTAGTCATGTTAGCAGAATTAATCGCAGCGGCTTCCTGCGCAGTTTTCGCCTCACTCACTACGGCGATCAGCACGCGTGCCTCATCAGGTGTGGCCTTCACCAGCCCGCTGCCGCGCACCTCGATGGTCTTGTTATACGCATCCTGCTCAGAAACTGAAGGTGAGAGAACGACGGCGAGTGCCACGATGAGCACCATGCCGAGGAGCAGCCCAGCGGCAAATATCACGTTCTTCTTCATGCTCGGTTCACAGCTAATACTAGCCGCTTACAGCAGATAAATCCACCGGTCTTCGTTCGACTTCCGGTAAGTACCAACAGAGAACCTTAGAACTAAAGACCCATCCCACCGGCAAGAGGCATCCGTGTAAGAAACGCCCGGGTTATTCTATTCCTTCTCGAACTGGTCTTGAATATCCTTCCCCAACCGACCAATCGCATCGGATCGGCACTGGCGACAGTGCGTCATTTGCATGATATATTTACTGCACGCGTCCTGGGCTGCCTTCTTCGCCTGCTGCGTTGGCGGCGTAATGTGCCCGAACTTGTACTGAGGGATGAGCGGCATGATATTCTGGATATAGACGCCCAGCTCACGTATGGTCTTCGCAATCTCAAGGACATGGGTGTCGTTCACCGTCGGGATAAGCACCGTATTGACCTTGATCAGAATCTTCCGTTTCACCGCCTCGCGGATCCCGTCCAGCTGGTTTGTGAGCAGCAGTTCAGCCGCTTCCCGGCCCGTATATTTCTTGCCCTTGTAGTTCACAAAGGAATAGATCTCTTTACCGATATCGGGATCCACGGCGTTTAGCGTTACCGTTACGGTTCCGATCCCCAGCTCTGCGATATCCTCTATCCGATCGGGCAAGAGCAAGCCATTCGTGCTCAAGCAGCGCATCAGATGCGGGAACTCGTCCTTGACGAGTCTGAAAGTTTCGAACGTCTCCTCGTTGTACAGCGGCTCACCAGGGCCCGCTACGGCAACTACCTTGATGTAGTGCACCTTCGCGAGCACTTCCCGGACCCGCTCCAGCGCCTCCTGCGGGGTGAGCACCTTGCTGGTAACACCGGGTCGCGACTCGTTCACGCAATCGAATTTGCGGATACAATAGTTGCACTGGATGTTACATTTGGGCGCGACGGCGAGATGCATGCGGCCAAATAAGTGGCAGGCCTGCTTGCTGAAGCAGGGATGCTCCTGGATCTTTCTGAGCTGCGCGGGATCCCAGGGGACTTTCTTACCCTCGATCTCCGTTACCGGCAGCCTTTCCGTCTCTTCCGCGCTCATTGCCTTTTACCTCAACCTATCTATCTCTTCCAGACCTCTTCTAACTTCTTACATTCTGGTACCTGAAATGGCTCACCCTTGTAGGCCGCAAGCGCTTTGCGCAACGTTCGCTTCGCAAGGCAAGCGCAGTGAATCTTCTGCACAGGAATATCGCCGAGGAACTCAACGACCTTGTCTTCCTCTACGTCCTCCGCCTCTTCCAGCGTCTTTCCCCTGATGAGCTCCACGAACGCCGCGCCTGACGCGAACGAACCTGCACAGCCGATCGCCTGGAAGCTCGCGTCCCGTATCGTGCCGTCCTCGACCTTCAAGAAGAACTCCATCGTGTCTCCGCAGGGGCCGGTGTAGATCGCATACGCATTTGCATCGCTCAACTCACCGACGTTCACGCGATTCAGATAGAAATCCGCCGCCTTCTCCGAGTAGCCGGATTTTCGTAATAAGTCTCTTAACTCACCCATCTTTACACCACTCTGCGTTTCTCAGTATCTTACTCTTCCTCTACTCTTAATAAGCTTTAACCCCTTCTCCGGTCGAACAAGCAGCTCGGCTATTCGCTTCCCTTGATCACCGCTCCCAATTCTGCACCCGCCTCACGTATGCTGGCCAATTCATCCTGATCCGGTACGTACTGCGTTTTCACGCCAGCGACCGGCATATCCCAGCCGAGAGCACTCATCACGGCCACGATCTTCTTCACCGACTGCTCGCCCCACCCATAGGAGCCAAAGGCGAAGCCGATTCGGTTCTTTGGCCGAAGCCCTTCCAGATAGGTGAGCAACGCGCCAACCGTGGGCAGTACGCCCATATTCAGCGTGGGTGAGCCGATCAGGATCGCCTTTGACCGAATGACGTCCGTGAGCACGTCTGAGATGTGCGTCGTTTTCAGGTTCCGCATCGTCACCGGCACACCAGCCTTCTCCAGGCCTTCGCGTAAGCTCTGCGCCATCTGCCCGGTCGAGCCCCACATGGTATCATACACGATGAGCGCTCTCGCCTCTGTGTCATTGGCGGCCCAGTGCTGATACGCTTCCAGGATCTGTGGGAGATAGGTACGCCAGATGATCCCGTGGCTCGGTGCGATCATCTCGATCTCGAGTCCAGAGAGAGCGGCCAGGGCCTTCTTCACCTGCTCACCGTAGGGCAAGACGATGTTGGCATAGTACTTCGCCGCCTCTTCGTGGAGGATCGCCCAGCCAACCTCGTCGTCATAACGCTCAGCGGAGGCGATATGCTGGCCGAACGCGTCGTTGGGCAGCAGGAGCTTCTCCTCCGGGATATACGTGACCATGTTATCCGGCCAGTGGACCATCGGAGTGAGGAAGAACTGCAGCGTTCGTTTGCCGATACTGATGCTATCGCCCGAGTTAACGACCTTAAAGGGCCATTCAGCCTTGTAGTGCCGGCGCAGCCCCTGCTCCCCTTTTGGCGAAGTGACGATCGTGGCATTGGGGGCGAGTTCAACCATCCTCGGGAGACTGCCTGAATGATCCATCTCCACGTGGTTCGCGACCAGATAGTCAATCTGAGCAGGATCGAGCACCTTGGAGATCCGTGAGTGCAGCTCATCAAAGAGGTAGTGCTTCACCGTATCCACAAGCACCACCTGCTCATCCACAATGAGGTACGCGTTGTAGGTCGTGCCACGCGGCGTCAGATAACCGTGAAAGTTCTGCAGATCCCAGTCGATCCCGCCGACCCAATAAATCCCTGGCTGGATCTCTACCGGTTCCATGCCCTTTTACGCTCCTTATAGCTTCTCTATCGTCATTCACGTGCTGAGCATCTTCTCAGCGATCTTCTTCCCGAACACAGTGCAGAGCTGCTCGCCTTCGCTGGTCATCAGCTGCGAGGTCTTCACCTTCAAGCCCGGCTCCACCATCTCCATCCCGATCATGTGCTTCATCGTGTCGTTCATGATCTTGATCGACTCGCCGCCCCAGCCGTAAGAGCCGAAGGCCGCGCCCACCGTGCCCTTCATATTCGCCTTCTTCATCTCGATCATGAAGAGCTTGATGGTGGTCGAGACATCCTCAAAGTACGTCGGGCAGCCGAGCACGACGGCATCGACGCCCACAAGGTCCTCAGGCTCTGCTTTCGTGGCAAACTTGGTCACCACAGCAATACCTCCTGCTTTCAACGCCGCTTCAATCAACTTCGCCATTCGCTCAGTATAGCCAAGGTTCGTATCGTATACTAACAATGCTTTTTTAGGCATTTTTCATACCCTCCTCTTTCTTTATTATAATCCGCCTACCAGCGGCACCTCGCAGTTCGGGCATATGAGTGAGCGGCAGGGAACGCCGCGTCGTTTTGGTGCCTCATAGCCACACTGCGGGCACACGCACTTTTCTGGCGGTCCGCCCCGGCCGAATCCGGGGGGCGGTCTACGAGCACCTGGTTCCCCCGCCATAAGCATCAGCTCCTTCCTTACCTTACTTACGTACCAGCCTCTGCGGTAGCTGGCGGCGTGAAGGCCCGCAGTTCCAGCTCCTTGTCGACCATGAGCAGACCTTTGCCGTCCTCGCCGACGAGCTTCAACTTCGTAATGATCTCGTTGTCATTGCCCTCCTCCTCGATCTGCTCGGTCACAAACCACTGGAGGAAGATCTGTGTCGCATGATCCTTCTCTGCGATTGCGAGATCCACGAGCTCGTTAATGCTCCTGGTCACGAACTGCTCATGCGTCAGGGTCTTCTCGAACATGTCCATCGACGATTGCCATTCCGTCGGCGGCTGCTCGATCGCCCTCAGCGTCACCCGTCCGCCCTGCTCGTTGACATACTGGTAGATCTTCATCGCGTGCGTCATCTCCTCCTGGTACTGCACCATGAACCAGTTCGCGAAGCCCTTGAGCCCGATATACGTGCTGTAAGCCGACATCGAGAGATACAGATAGGCAGAATAGATCTCCTTATTGATCTGCGCGTTGAGCGCCGCTTCCATTCTTTCACTTATCATCTCAACGTGCGCATCACCTCACCCCAGCATCTCCTCAACTTCTTCTCGGCCCTCCTCCATCTCATCAGCCTGCTCCTGGTCGATTTTGAGCAGCAAGGTCTGGAATTCGGCCACGTGCGTCTTCTCCTCTTTCGCTATATCGAGAAGCACCTTCTTGATCCCTTCGTGCGTTGCCAGTGCCGCGAGCTGCTCGTACAAATTGATCGCGTCGAGTTCCGCGATGATTCCTACACGCACGATCTCCCTATCCCGCTCTTCCTCACTTACCTCTCCAAAATCCGTCGGTATCTCAGATAGCATTTTTTATGTACCTCCCACTCACTCGCACCGCGCGGCTTCACCTCGCACCGGCGCGGGCATGACAAATCAGGTGTATAATCTATCGGGGGGGCAGTTCTTAAATAGTTGTCGATTGGCCTCCGCGGGACGGTGCCACGCACAAAAATTATTTATGTGATTGTGACCATGCTCAGTATGTGGGATATTCCCACAGGAGGTGATACACATGGCTTGGAGAAGGTATTTCCGAGACCCGTGGGAAGATCTGAGACGTATGGAAGAGTGGATGGATCGGATGTTCCGGGAAACATGGATGCCCTACTACATGGAGCGGAAGGCGCTGCCAGGAGGAGAAGGTGAAGAAGAAGCGGCGTTGACCGTCTCACCCTCGATCGATATCAAAGAGGATGAGAAGGGGAACATCGTCGTGAACGCGGATATACCCGGCGTTGAGAAGGGCGACATTAGCATCACGGTGAAAGGCAACATGCTCGAGATCAGCGCGGAGAAGAGAGAGGAGAAGGAAGAGAAGGAAGAGGGCTACATCCGGCGCGAGCGGCGGTACCGGAAATTCTACCGCACGATACCCCTACCGGCTGAGGTTGATCGGGATAAGGTTGCAGCGGAGGTGAAAGACGGCGTGCTCACGATCTCGATGCCCCGGCTCAAGGAAGCGGAAGTCAAGAAGATCGAGGTGAAGTAACCTCGGTGGTCGCGGCGGGTCAGGTTACCAGAGACCCGCCC
>CAZFWT010000082.1:0-6457 GCA_964522635.1 uncultured Halobacteria archaeon
CGGTCGGCCCGCGGAAATATCATGTCGTCCTGGATCTGCGGATAACGCGGGAACGCGGATCCTAAACCTACGGCCGGGCACATGAAGGCAACAGAGCGGAAAGTATTTGTAATTGCGGTTCTTTCAACACTTGGTGTGGTTGAGCTGGATGCAGCGAGGTGAGCTGATACTTTCGGGCATTGTGGTACGCGGCTATGATTTTGATGCGGTAGAGGGCTCCATCGTGGTTGAGCATGGCGTTATCAAGGAGCTCAGCGAGGAGAAATTAGAATCGGAACTCGAAGGCATTATCGTTCCTGCGTTCGTCAACGCGCACACGCACATCGGTGATGCAGTAGCGAAGGAACCGCCGGCTCTGCCGCTGGCGCAGCTCGTGGGCCCCGGGGGGTTCAAACACCGGATACTGGCGGAGACGCTTTACACTGAGCTGGTTACCGCGATGCGTGAGACCATTGCGGATATGTTCGCAACGGGCACGCAGCTGTTCGCGGACTTTCGCGAGGGCGGCATTCGTGGCGCGAATGCGCTCCAAGCGGCGTTAAAGCTCGACGAAGGGGGTGTAAAACTGAGTGCTAAGATATTGGGCAGACCTGCCGATGGTGTGAGCATGGATGAGCTTGACGCGCTTTTCGCGCTGGTTGATGGTATTGGGATCTCGAGTGTTGCAGACTATGTTCTGGAAGATGTGCGGACGTTAGCTGCGGAAGCGAAGGGTCGGGGTAAGTTGCTCGCGCTGCACGCGGGTGAACGGACCGCTGAGGATATTGAAGATGCACTCGAGCTCGAGCCGGATTTTATCGTGCATTTAACGAAGGCCTCGCCGCAGGATTTCAAGAGGATGCGGGAGATGGGTATAGCTGCTGTGGTTTGCGTTCGGGCTAACCTGGTCAATGGATTAGACCTGCCGCCGGTGAAGCAGATGCTGGAAGCGGGATTAACCGTTGCTCTCGGCACGGATAACGTCATGCTCAATGCGCCCGATATGCTGACGGAGATGGAGTTCATCGCGAAGCTCTTTCGACTCGACGACCGGGATGTGTTGAAGATGTGCACGCTCAACGCTGCTCAGGTGTTACATAAAGCTGAAACGGTAGGCTTACTGGAAGAAGGCAAGACGGCGAATCTCGTAGTGATCAGTACCGAAACGGCGAATATGCGGCATGTACGGGATCCGGTGAAAGGAGTCGTGCGGCGGGCGACGCGGAACGATATCCGGGCGGTGGTGCACGAAGGGGAAATAAATCTATTATAACTTCAGACGGTCAATTTTGGAGATTAAATAATTAATTAATTAGATAGATGAACTCAGAGCTCATCGCGGAATTCCTTCGCAGGACGAACGTCTTCGCCGTCGTCGGCGTCTCCCGCAATCCGGAGAAGTATGGCCATAAAGTCTACAAGGACCTTAAGGAGGCTGGCCATACCGTTTATCCCGTGAATCCGTATCTTGATGAGCTATTGGGCGATCGGTGCTATCCTTCATTGAGCGACCTACCCTGTAAGCCCGATGTTGTTGATACCGTTGTTCCGCCAGAACTAACGGAGAAGATCGTGCGAGAATGCGAGGCACTGGGGATCGATAAGGTGTGGATGCAGCCGGGCTCGGAATCCGAGCAGGCAATCGCGTTCTGCAAACGGAACGGTATCAAAGTCGTACATGGCGTTTGCGTGATGGTGAAGCGGCGAACAATCCGCTAGCGTCAGCAGCAAGCGCGGATTATGAACCGCTGTTTCAGCCGTTCCGTCTCACCAGTCGCCTCGCCATTGCCAGCTCCTCCTTTGTGTTCACATTGAAGGCAAGCAGCGGCTCGTCGAAGATGTACGGTACTGACTCATGCGAGCTCGTTACCACGTTGAGACCGCAGGGCACGAGCTGCACGCCCTCGTGGGTGAACGTATGGCTGGGGGTTACGCCTTCGGGTAACAAGACCACCGGAATGGCACCGGTGATACTGATCTGATGCACGGCGTACGCGTCGATGAGCGCGTTAATATGCGCGGGTTGCACAAACGGGAGATCGCAGGTGACCGAGATAAATTCGGGATAGCTGCGGAGTAGGAACCATAAATCTTCAATATAACCCTCACCTGGCGTCTCGATTGTTGTATAACCCTTTTTCGTACAGTAATGCGTGGTTTTTGGCGTATTTCTGGTAACGGCCACGCAGAATTCGTCCACCCTCGATCTCTGCACACTGTCCACAACGACATCAATGAGCTTACGCTCATTTCCGCTGCTACTACCGATGGTAATGAGCGCTTTTTCTCGCGCCTCGGCGCGTAATCTACTGCCTTGGCCTCCCGCAAGGATGATCGCGAGCATGTTTCGTTTCTATTTTCACGCGGTAAGTAAGAAAGAGGAGCGTTTCTGATTAGAAATTTATGTGTGTGGCGTGCTAGTAACAAATGAGGCACGTAACATGGGAATCCAGACGTCTGCGGAGATCACACGAGTATTGAAAGAGCGGTGGGACAGGAGCAAGCAGAGAGCTGAGTGGCGCGTGCTCAGCGGCCGTAATCCAGAGGGGCGACATGATATGTTCATCTCCAGCTCGGATCGCATCTGGCAGCTCAAATTCGAGCAGACCGACAGCAGCGAGGCAATCGGGTTTGGCCTGGATGTGGGCAAGCTCGATGAGGAGCTCAAAGCGCTCATGGGCCAGGGCTCACCCGTGCCTTTCGGATTGATCGCGCCGCAGAAAGCGGATCTGGCCATTATTATGGCTGGTGTGCAGCAGTATTCCTCGGAGACGACGCACAAAGTCTGCAAAGAGTACATCTCGGGCGAGCAGGCGCGGCTGGATGAAAAACTGGATTACGAGCTCGAGCGACTGCAAGCCGAACCAGGCTTCAGGCGGCGGTACCGTGAGCAAAAAGAGCGGGAGCGCATCCCGTACGTGTAATGGTACTCCATCTGGATAAGAAAGGGATTCGTGTACTGGGTATTGCCGAGAGCTTCCGGCGTGATTATGAGCAGTCGGTGCTCGCCGGCATCGTGATGCGATCCGATCTGGTCATTGACGGCATGGGCTTCACGCGCATCACCGTCGGGGGCATGGACGCGACCGAAGGGGTATTGCGCCTCGTTGCTTCGCTCCAGCGGGACGACATCAATGCGCTCATGCTCAACGGCTGCGTTATCAGCTGGTTCAATATCATCGATATAACGAACGTGTACGAGCAGCTGTACATCCCGCTCATCTGCGTGACCTATGAGGATTCGGAGGGTTTGGAAGCGCACATCGCCAGGCACTTTGACGCCGCGGATCGGGACGTACGACTCGCAGCCTATCAGCGGCTGGGCGCTCGAATCCCCGTGACTATACACGATGAATACGAGGATCTGATACGGTTCCTGGGTCTGGAGAAGGCCGAGGCCGTGAAACTCCTCAAACGATTCACCACCCACGGCAGGATACCCGAGCCCCTGCGGGTTGCAAAGCTCGCCGCACGAGCGCTCCTTACCAGTACCAGTGATGAGAGAGACTTTCGTTTGCGGGAAGCGCTTTCGTTTAGTTAGCGGTGAGTGAGTGCGTGAGTGCGTGTGACGTGTTAGAGCAGCACATCAATGTCCAACTGCTCAGACAATTCCTTATATCTGTTCCGAATCGTCACTTCGGTCACGCCGGTGACGTCTGAGACCGCCTTTTGGGTGCGGTGCTCGCCGCCGAGTATCGCTGAGATGTAAATAGCAGCCGCGGCAATGCCGATGGGACCTCGTCCGTTGGTCAGCTCCTCCTCCGACGCGCGCTTGATGATCTCGATCGCTTTGGACCGGATATCGCCGCTCAAATCGAGCAAAGAGCAGAACCGAGGCACGAAATCGACCGGAGAAGCGGGCGAGACCTTCAGATCGAGCTCACGCAAGAGGAACCGGTAGGCCCGGCTAATCTCCTTCTGACCCACGCGTGAGATGTCCCTGACCTCCTCCAGCGTGCGCGGGACGCCGTACTGCCGGCAGGTGATATACAAGATCGCCGTCGCGATGCCCTCAATGCTCCGTCCGCGAATGAGCCGTTTCCGCATCGCCTTCCGATAGAGCATCGATGCCGCTTCCCTGATGTTCATCGGCAGTTTGAGCGCGCAGGCCATTCGATCGATCTCCGAGAGCGCGAAGATGAAGCTCCGCTCGGTCGTGTTCGCGATATGTGTGCGCTGCTGCCATTTCTTTAATTTGTACTGGCCCTGACCCGTCGGCGACCAGGTAACCAGCGTGCTCAACCCCTTATCGTGGATCCGATAAGTCATTGGCGCACCGACACGCGCTCGTTTTGAGATCTGCTCAAAATCAAAGGCACGCCACTCAGGCCCGAGATCAACGATATTCTCCGCGACTACGAGGCCGCACTGAGCACAGAAGAGCTCCGCCCTGCCATAGTCCCGTATAAGATTCTTAGAGCCGCATTCAGGACAAATCTTGACCGTTTCGTTATAACCATCTGTATCTTTTTCTTCTTTCCCCTCGTGATGCTTCCCCTCTTCCGTATCCGTCTTAGGGGTCACCATTTCATTCTTAAAAGCCGCTGTGAGTATATAAATCCCGAATTGTCCGCCACGATCTACGCACGTAGAGGGGCAGGTCGTCAAAATCATGCTCTTTTTGTAGCGTTTGCAGAAAGTGAATGGTTTTTGGATCGGACGGATAGCCACTCCCGATCGTGCGGCCGAGTTCCGCTTCGAGCGCGCGTATCGAGCGATCCCGATGCACCTTGGCAACAATCGATGCGGCACTGACGAGCGGATAACGCTCATCCGCCTTGTTCTCTGAGATGAGCGCGATCTCACCACCGCACACATTCCGGTAACACGCACCCAGATTCGCGGCGAACCGCTCGGGCTTCACATCCGCGGCATCCACGATCGCTCGATCCGATAGAAAATGCGTAAGCACGTCCGCAAACCGCTCGACCATGATCTCATTCATCGTCCGCTCTCTGCGCCGCTCGTCGATCTCACTCGCACGCATCTCCACCACAAACACCCTGGTCGCGGCCTCGATCTGTGCGGCAAGAGCTTCACGCCGGGCAGGACTTAACCGCTTCGAATCGCGCACGCCCAGCACTTCGAGCCCGTCAAAATTCTGGACGCCGGCGACGAACATAGAGCCAATAACCGGGCCTTTACCTGCCTCGTCGATCCCGATCTCACGTATCTTTCGATTCCGGGATTGCATTTTGATTCCGCTCGCGACCGTCACCCGACAAGGTCGTCATGGGCAGAAGAGGCAGCAACCGCGCCTTCGGCACACGCCACCACGATCTGCCGTACACCGCCCGTGACATCGCCGGCCGCATAAATGCCTGCTCTGCTCGTTCGCTGCCCCCGGTCGGTGCTGATGTAGCCAGTAGCATCGAGCGTTATATGCAGTTGCTGAGCCAGGGTGTTTGCTGGTTCCTCACCGATATAGATGAAAACCCCATCGATCGGGACTTCCTCTTCTTTATCGCGCGCCTTATCGTACCGAAGCACGCTGCGCACGACGTTCTCGCCGCGTATCTCCTTCACGACGGAATTCCAGTAGATGCGTATACCCGCCTTCTTCAGAGATGTTTGTAAGTACTGCTCAGCCCTGAGCTCCTCGCGCCGGTGGATTAAGGAGACTTCAGCGCCGATGTTCTGTAGATATAGCGCGCCTCTCGCCGCCGAGTCGCCGCCACCGACGACGATGACCGCTTTATTTTTGAAGAAGAACCCGTCACAGGTCGCGCAGTAGGAAACGCCGCGGCCGAGGAATTCCGCCTCGCCCTTCACACCCAGTTTTTGCTTCTTTGTGCCCGTTGCGAGAATGATCGCGCGCGTGCGATACGCGCCCTTTTCCGTAACGATGCGCATTGTTTCCGCGTGCTCAGCCGGCTCAATCGTTTCGACGCCTTCCAGCTCCTTGATCTCCGCGTAGTCTGCTGTCTGCGCTTTGATCTTCTCCACCAGCTCCATGCCCCCAATCCGCCTGAAACCAGGGTAATTATCGATCAGCGTGGCCTCGTTGGTTAACCCGCCACAGATACCCCTGTCAAGCACGAGCGTCTTCAGACCGCTCCGCGCACCGAATAGTCCTGCAGTCAAGCCTGCAGGACCCGCACCAACCACGATTAACTCGTAATATTCTTTACCGTTCGTCATGATCGCGGACCCCACCCCGCATCCATTCAGTGATACCAGATAGTATCTGATTCACCTTATCACTTAGTTTTATAAACGCGGGGTGCTGAATATTAATGTGGCTTTGCCGATACCGGGGGCCCGTGGTCTAGTTGGTTATGACGTCGCCTTGACAAGGCGGAGGTCATGCGTTCGAATCGCATCGGGCCCATTCACTACAGCGGATGAATCCTTTTAAAAGGGAAGTTTTATATGAGCGCGAGCACTGAAATTGTTGTGATATTAAATGGCTGTAGATGCGCCGAAGATATTTGGTAAGTTTGAGCTGCACGAGCCGCGGCAACTCCGTGAATGGGAG
>CAZFWT010000083.1:0-6443 GCA_964522635.1 uncultured Halobacteria archaeon
TCAATTCTTCCAGCTCGGTGATCGGCGCCTTACAGGTGTACTGCTCGCAAATATACACGGTGGGCTTGCCCTCCCGGGGCATCTTGTCTTTGATGAGCGGGATCACGTTAGACAATGCCTCTTCACGTTCGTCCGGCGCTGTAAAGACAATCACGCTATGAGGGAGAAAATGGCGTCCCAGCAGAGCGAGAAAGGGCTGTGCCTCGTCCTGTGTCTCCGCGGTGAGGACGATCTGGAGCGGGTTGCTCAGGTAGAACTCAAGGGCACAGAGCATCTGTGCGTGCTCCAGCGGACTAAGTTCCAGGGACTCGTGGAACGTGAGAAAGACCCCTTCTGCGCTCCTGCTGAGCGTTTCGTCGTCCATAAGCGCAGCAAGTCGAAGCAGGTTCTGTGCCGCGATCGAGTTGCCCGAGGGAACAGGCCCGTCGTACGCGTCCTTTATCGATACGCCGACTTCCGTCTCCGCAGCACGGTTCGACACGAATCCCCCGTCTTGAGCATCCCCAAAAAGCTCTAACATGCCTTCATTCACATGAATCGCCGCGCGTAACCACTGCGCATCGAAACTGGCTTCGTAGAGGTCGAGTAATGCCGCACTCAGGTATGCGTAGTCCTCCAGAGTGCCGGTAATCGCGGCTTCACCGTCCCGATATCGGCGCAGTAACTGCCCGTCTTTCTTGAGCGTCTTGATGATGAAGTGCGCTGCGGCCGTCGCCGCTTCACGATACCGCTCGTCTCGGAAGACCTGATAACCGACCGCGAACGCAGAGATCATGAGCCCGTTCCACGCCGTAAGTATTTTATCGTCCGTTGCCGGCCGTATCCGTTTATTTCTCGCCTCCAGCAGTTCCTGGGTGCCTGTGCGGATCGTCTCTTCCTCCGCCTCGACGTGCTCAGGGAGTTCCGGTCGGTAAAGCACACTCGTACCCCGCTCGAAGTTACCTCGCGAGGTTACCCCGAAGTAGGTGCAGAGCACGTCTCCATGCTCTTCGCCGAGCACTGTCTTTATCTCCGCAGGATCCCAGACATAGAAGGCGCCTTCCACACCCTCGCTGTCCGCGTCCATGGCGGAATAAAACCCGCCCTCTGGATCGCTCATCTCGCGCAACACCCATTCTAGCGTCCGCTGTGCGACCTGCGCGAAGAATTGATCGCCGGTTACCTGAAACGCTTCGGTGTATACCCGTGCGAGGAGTGCGTTATCATAGAGCATCTTCTCGAAATGCGGGATCAGCCAGTGAGGATCGGTCGAATAGCGATGGAAGCCGCCACCCAATTGATCGAAGATGCCGCCACGCGCCATCGCGTACAGCGTCTCGCTCACCATCCTTAACGCGTATTCTTCCTGCGTACGGTAATGGTACCGGAGGAGGAAGGCGAGATAGCTTGGTAGCGGGAACTTCGGCGTTTTCGCTGACCATGCCGCCAGTTTGGCACCGAAGCCGCCGTACTCAGTATCAAACTGAAGCACGAGTTGCTCGTAGGCATTCTCAAGCAGATCGACCGAGAGCTCCACGGCTTCTGCCGGGCGTTTATGCTCATATAACCGTTGCACGAGTCGCAAAACCTCTTCAGAGTTTCGCTCTATTTGCTTACGATTGTCGTGCCAGAAGCTCACTATCGAGCGCAGGAGATCGTTGAACGCGGGCAGGCCGTGCATCGGCTGCGGTGGAAAGTACGTGCCGCCATAGAAGGGCTTCAAATCCGGCGTGAGGAAGACGGACAACGGCCAGCCACCGGTTCTCGCCATGAACTGCACCGCCTTCATGTAGATCTCATCGAGATCAGGCCGTTCCTCTCGATCCACCTTGATGCAGACGAAGTGCTCGTTCAGGATCGCCGCGGTCTCAGTATTCTCGAAGGATTCGCGCGCCATAACATGACACCAGTGACAGGTCGCATAGCCGATACTAAGGAAGATCGGCTTGTCTTCCGCTTTCGCGCGATTAAGGCCATCCTCGCCCCAGGGGTACCAATTGACCGGATTATAAGCGTGCTGAAGGAGGTACGGGCTCTTTTCGCCCACTAACGCATTCGGGGACTTCGCTTCCGCTTCATTCTTCACACGTATCGTACCACCTCCCGCCATAGGTACTTAACCGTGCGAGCCGTTAAAGCTCGCGCTAAGAGAAGAGAACTGAAAAACGGAGATACAGAACAGAACGGAACCAAGGTCGACGAGTTACCACTTAGATTAGATGGTCTTCTTTCGCCGCTTCACACGCTCCATCAAGTTGCGCTGCTCCATTATCTCGCGCGTCTTTCCCGTCACCACGACTTCCGCTTCCTTCAAATCCCCTGGACTCCGACAGCCGGTCAAGAACATGGCAACTTTCAATTCCTCGCCCATCTCCTTGATCTTCGCCACAACGCCGTCTGCGCTACCCTGCGCCAACGCAGGCTTCAGGAACGGCAAGGCCGCGCTACAGAGATCCGCGCCGAGCGCAATGCTCTTGGCAACGTCAAGACCGGTTCGTATACCGCCCGTGGCAATGATCGGGATAGGGAAGGGGATCGCATTGCACTCCACAATGCTCTCGACCGTTGGTATGCCCCAGTCCCAGCCGAAGAGGTGCCCTAAATGCTCACCGAGCACATCCTGCTCAGCTTGCGCACGGTACATCTCAGCAGCAGCTAAGCTCGTGCCGCCAAAGCCACCAACGTCGATCGCCGCCACCCCGAGGTCGTGCAGCTTTTTTGCCACCGCATAACTGATCCCTGCACCGGTCTCCTTGACGATCACCGGCTTCTTTATTGTCTCACAGACCTCCTTGATCGCCGCGAGGCAGCCGCGTGCGTCCACGTTGCCCTCCGGCTGAATGGCCTCCTGCAAAAAGTTGAGGTGGAGCGCGATCGCATTCGCATCAATCATCTCAATGACGCGTTCAACACCCGCGACCCCATATTCCTTCAATTGCGGCGCACCCAGGTTCGCATAAATGAACGAATCGGGCGCAATATCACGCACCACACGGAACGAGTCTTCCTGGTCGGTGCCCTCGAGGGCCGCACGCTGTGAGCCCACGCCGATGCCCACACCGAGTGTCTGCGCAGCCTCCGCGAGTATCTCATTGATCCGTTTCGTCTCCGGATGGCCACCGGTCATCGAGGCGATCATGATGGGATAGTTGAAGGTAAACCCGAGGAATTCCGTCTGCAATTCGATCTCGTCCTTATCGAGTTCAGGGAGTGCGACATGGAGAAGCCTGACATCGGCAAAACCACTGTCCTTCACTTCGACATCCTGTTCTGCACAAAGCCTGAGTTGCTCGATCTTCCGCTTTGAGGTCTGGTTCATTTCTTCATTCAAACCCTTTTCTTCTAAAAAAGATTACCTTATTTTGGCGCGTCAAAAGCCGCAAGATCTGAGCAATGCCGCTTGAGAACTGCTTTCCGGGGCCGCAAAAAATCCATCTCGAGACCTTCGGCTGCACGGCTAACCTCGGTGATACGTTAAAGCTGCAGGCCCTCTTCAGAAACGCCGGGCACACCATTGTGGAGGGGGCGCAGGACGCGGAGGTGGTTATCCTCAATACCTGCACGGTAACAAAACGAACGGAACTGAACGTGCTCAAGCGGCTGCGGACGTTACAAGCAACGGGAAAGGCAGTGGTTGTGGCTGGCTGCATGGCCGCGGCACAGCCGGAATTACTCAAAGATGTGCTGGGCGAGGAGGTAGTGCTGGTAACGCCAGCTGAGATTCAGGCGAGCTGGCATGAGACACGCGATTTTGACCTAAAGGGCGTTGTCAGTGTCATACCGATCGCCCTGGGCTGCCTCGGAACGTGCGCCTACTGCATCGTGAAGCAGGCACGGGGCGAGCTGAGCAGTTACCGACCGGCATGGATCATAGAAGCGGTGAGCAGTGCTGTGGCACGGGGTGCGAAGGAGATTCGGATCACTGCTCAGGACTGCAGTGCCTATGGCTTTGATGCTGCGCACGGCGTTACGTTGCCCCACTTAATCGAGCAGTTAACGGCGCTCGAAGGCGATTTCCGCATCCGCATCGGCATGATGAACCCCGCTACCGTTCTGCCAATTTTAGACCCGCTCCTGGATGCCTTCGATTCGGAGAAGGTCTTCAAATTCTTTCATGTGCCGGTGCAGTCAGGCTCTGACGAGGTACTGCGAGCTATGCGGCGTCATTACCGGGTTGCGGATTTCGTTGCAATCGTCGCGAGCTTGCGGGATCGATTCAGTGATTGCACGATCTCCACGGATTTCATTGTGGGCTACCCTACTGAGACCGAGGCGCAGTTCCAGTCATCCGTGCGCCTTCTGGAGGCATTGCAACCGGAGAAAGTGAATATCACGAAATTTTCGCCCCGACCCGGTACCGAGGCCGCGGCGCTGAACGACCTGCTGGAACGGGATAAGAAGCGGCGATCGCGAATATTCACCGCGCGCTATCACGAACTCAGCTGCAAGCGGACTACAGCGCTCGAAGGGACCACAGTTCCTGTGCTCATCACGGAGCAGGGCAAGAAGGGGGGAGGTGTTATCGGGCGTGATCCCGCCTATCGAATGATCGTGCTTCCCGAAGAGCTGCCGCTCGGCACCTCATGCACGGCACGGATAACCGAAGCGAAGAGCAACTATCTGGTTGGTGCGCCCGGCGCGTAAGAGCGTTTGAGGCATTCAATTCACACGAACGAATACACAGGCCACGGGCCGGTAAAGCGAACAGAAAACCCTTTTTCGTTATCAATCTTTTCCAATTCCCCCCCAAGTTCTTTATACTTATCCTCGGCTACAAGGCAAGATAGGTTCATAATCATCTGCTTGTCCTTCTCATCCGTCCTCTTCGTTTTCTCTACCTTTATTTCTTCGACATGCTTCCGTATCCGTTCATAAAAATCTTTGAAATGTGAAACCATTCGGGATTCCATCTCTTTCTTTATCGCAATTTCAAGCTTTTGCTTATACAGATAAGCAGTTCCTGGGCTCTTCGAGTCCATCTCTTCTTTTATCTTCCTGATTTCCTCACTTTCTGCTACAATCTTCTCGCTCATCACCGAAGGGATAAAAAATATCTGCACTCCATATTCCTTTTTACCCCGTATTCGCTCTATCTTATCTTTTAAACTATCAAACTCTTCTGCCATCCATTTATTCAATACGTCCCTTGCAGGTACTTCCCCTTCTGGTTTTATTATTCTATCAAAACCAAACGGGATGACGGTGCCGAATTTTTCCTCTGCAATGTCCAGAACATGCTGATGCGTCGTCACCCAACCCTTCACGACTTCTTCATCATCGCTTTTATACGGTTCCAGAGGAGAATCGTGGACGATTGCAGAAAGCCCACTATAAGGGATGGTATATACCGCGTTTTCTTCTATTCCTATCCGTCCAAGTTCGGTTTTTACATCTGCATCCGCTATTCCATACAGATACAGTCCCAACCCTTGATCCGATCCGGCATCCGTCGTTAAGGTGGGGTCATCTTTGCTTGAGGTTGCTGCTGATGCAACAGCCTCTTTAGGAGCTTCTTCTCTCTTCATCTCATCTTATTGCTATGTTTCCTCCAGCAACTGACTTGGATTCACGATCTTGTCAATCACATCGTCCACGAGGTCATCCAAACCATCTCTTACAGATTTTACGGTCTCTGTAATCCCTTGTTCCTCTTTTATTTCATCTATTACAACGTCAAGATCCATAAGAGCTTTACCGAGCCGCTCTATCTCCTCTTCACTTAAAACCCCGGATTCCATACGCTTTAACGCCTGCAGTCTGAGCACGTCCCTTATAACCTCAAGGAGTGCTATAACAAGCCCCAGGACTCCTTGCTTCAGATTGTCCTCGTCAATATCAAGCACCATTTTTCACAGCTTCTAATTCCAATATACCATTTTTGTATCGTTTTTTCATATCCTTAACATCGCAGGGGAGTTCGATAATCTTGTGGTATCTCCGTTCTTCAGTAGCTGCATCTATAACGATTTCCCTCCCACTCAAGTTCACCATTATATCATCTTCACTTACGCCTGGTAACTCTGCTATCACCTTTATGCGATCCTTTTCATCAAAAATATCCACAATTGGCTCTACTATCTCTATCTTTGGCTTTACCTTTTCTTTTGGTTCAACTTTCTCTTCTCCCACCAATGTTTTCATAGAATAGCCATATTTGATTTTTGGTTTTGGAGAATAGCCCTTCTCCAATCTCTCCTTTATCTCCCTATCCGTCTCTTCTATCTTCCGCTCGAGTTCTGGCGAAGTCTTCTTCAATTTTTTTACCAGCCTACCCATCCCGGGCAGAATCTCATCTACCGCACCTTCAACTATGCTCTCATCATCTTTTTTAGCCTTCATGATTACGATCCTCCTCGTACTTTCATCTTTATATAAACTGTCTTCTTCCCCTCGACCTCCGCGACTCCAATCTCTGTTTTCTCTGTTTCCAGACCAGGTATATGTGTTTTCAACGGTTTTATCTC
>CAZFWT010000084.1:0-6402 GCA_964522635.1 uncultured Halobacteria archaeon
CGTCATACTCAGGATCGTCGTGTGCCTCGCGATCTTTATCGCCGTCATGTTCTTCGTCGCCTGGTTGCTCGAAGATGTTATTTACTTCTCGCTCTTCTCTTCGTCGGCATCCCCGCGGGTCTCATCAGCGCACTGATTGCCTTCGTGGTGCTCACCCGGTATCAAGGAAAATCACAAAACCAGTGATGTGGAGCCGACGGACGGCTACGCCACCTGGTCGAGCTCATCGTACTTATTGAGCAGCTCGTTCCAGATCTTCAACGTCTCCTGCGCCTCTTCCTCGTCGATCGTCTCGATCGCGAAGCCCGCATGGACAATGACGTAATCGCCTACCTCCACGTTCACGAGCGAGATATCGATCTCGCGAGAGATGCCGCCGAAATCAGCCTTCGCACGTCGCCGCAGACCGCTTTCTTCACGTTCCCCGAGCTCCACAATCTTCGCCGGTATCCCCAAGCACATGATACATCATCCTTTACGTTTGTTCCTTAAATGTACTACCTACAATCACGTTCTGACCGACCGAGACGCCGCCGTCTCCGTTCGGTATCCGATTGTGCGTCATAAAAGTAAGGCCATTTTCATTCACCAATCGCTCGGCCATTCTGACGATCGGGAGATCGTAAGAGACCCCGCCGGTTATCCCGATAGTCTGGACTCCTGTGCTCTCGCAGACGTCCACAGCGATCTCCACCAGCTTCTGCAGCAGTGTTTCCACGAATGAGTATGCGACGTCCGCTTTCTCCCGCTCCGTGCTGATTCGGTAGTCAGCCAACTGGTCGAAGAGCGGCAGCGTTCGCACGATCTTCCGATCCGCAACTTCGACCGTCGTCTCGAACGCATATGTGGGTTCGCCGTGCGCTAAATACCGCTCGAGCTTCATCGCCGGCTCGCCATCGTAGGTCATCCGCTGACAGATGCCGAGATAGCAGGCGAGCGCATCCAGTACTCGCCCGAAACTGCTCGTCAGCGGCGCCGTCCTCATGAGCTTGGCCATGACGTCCGCCTCACGATCGCTTACCAATCGACGCGCCTCGCGCTCGCGGCCCAGGAGCGAATAGACGGCGAACACAAGCCGCCGGGGATCTCGTATCGCCATCTCACCACCGATGAGCGGGATCTCTTCCAGCGAGCCTACGCGTTCGAAGGAATAGTAATTGGAGAAAAGGAGCTCGCCACCCCAGGCCTTTTTATCCGGGCCGTAGCCCGTGCCGTCCAGAGTCAGCGCCATCACTTCTTCTACCCCATTATCGAGCATCAGCGCGGCCGCGTGCGCCCAGTGATGTTGCACCGCTACGAGCTCGATCGAGTATTCATCGGCCAGCGATTTCCCGTACCGCTTCGTCGCGTAGCCGGGATGTATGTCCACGCCGATCGCATCGATGTCTTCCATCGCGAGGCCCAGCAGTTTCAGCAACTGCTCCGTGCCAGCCGCGAGGAATTCCAGCGTCGGGTAGTGGAATGTGCTGCCGATGTACTGGCTGGTATACAGTTTGCCATCTTTCGCGATACTGGACGTGACATTCTCCATCGCACCCAGTGACAGTATCCGCTCGGTATACGGGACGGTGAGTGTGGTCAGCACGAAGCCGCGCGATCGCCGCAGGAACTGGCTTCGCGCGCCGTAGCATTTGACCACCGAGTCGTCCAGCCGGTTCACGATCGTCCGGTTGTGAAGCAGGAAATAATCAGCGGTGAGGTTAAATGCCTCCTCGTTGCTGACCGTCATTGGCTCGCCCGGCACATTCGCCGAAGTCATAAGTATCCCGTGAGCTTTCAGGTAGTGGAAGAGCACGTGGTGCAGCCCGGAATAAGGTACATACACGCCGACCGTGCTCAAGCCCGGAGAAATGCCCGCCAACTCATCTTCATCCGGGTCCGACACCGCCTTCTTCTCCAGCAGCACGATCGGCCGCTGCGTGGAGGTCAATAACCGCTCCTCGTGCTCGGTCAGGTTCAGGTGTTTCTCGATCGCCTTCAAATCGCGGAACATCACGGCAAAGGGCTTCGATGGCCGCGCATAAAGCGCTCGCACGCGATCAGTCTGCTCGAACGTCCCGAGAAGGTGCATGCCGCCCCAGCTCTTTGCGATGCCAAGTGCGCCTTCGTCAATCAGTCGTGCAAAGGTCGCGATCGGATCAGTATCATCAATCACTCTCCGGTCGTTGTCGTACAGCGTGTATGTTGGGCCGCAGCGTGGGCACGAAGTCGTCTGCGCGTGGAAGCGGCGGTCCATCGGGTCCGCGTATTCTGCGAGGCAGGCCTCGCACATCCGGAATTCCTGCATCGAAGTAGTGATCCGGTCGTACGGGACGTTCTTGATGACCGAGAACCGTGCGCCGCAGGAGGTGCAGTTGATGAAGGGATAGAGATACCGGCGATTCGCAGGATCGAAGAGCTCACGGACACACTCATCGCAGATCGCCGTGTCCACGGGCGTCACCGAGGTCTTGCGCCCCTCCGAGCTCGTGAGTATCGTAAAATCGTCATAGCCTTTGACCGGCTCATCGTTAACTTCGATCTTATCAATCGCGGCGAGCGGCGGCAGCTTCTCACTGAGCAGATCCAGGAAATCGGTCACGCTATCGCCGTTTCCAGTGCTGTCTACAAGCCCAATCTCCACGTTCGAGCCTTTGTTCAGCACGTAGCCGCGCAATCCGAGCGCTTTCGCCACCCGGTACACCGTTGGCCGAAAGCCAACGCCTTGCACCGTGCCACTCACCAGGATCTTCATTTTGTTGCCGCACCCCCAGATTCAGCTCAGCTGCAGCTCACTGGATCTTCTCGACGATCCGTCGCACCGCAATTACCGCGGGTGCATCATCAGGCAACTCCACCACGGGTCGTCCTTTCGCATCATATTCGGTGATCAACGGGTCAAACGGGATAATCTCTTCGATCTCGATACTGTATGCGGAAGCAGTCGCGCGGAGTTCATCAGCCGCGCCTTCGGGTATCTTGTTCGCCACGATGAGCAGTTTCTTCACGTCAACGTCGATCTCGCGCGCGATTTCCTGTAGTCGCAACGCCGTCTTGATGCTCTTCCGCGTTGTATCGAGCACCACGAGCATGATGTCCACGTCACGCGTGGTCCGCCGGCTGAGATGCTCCAGGCCTGCTTCACAATCGATGATCGTGTAATCGTAGTTCTGGGCGAGGGTGTCGATGATCATGCGTATGAGGTGATTCACCGGGCAGTAACAGCCCGGGCCTTCAGGACGGCCCATTACCAGCAGGTCATAGCGGTCCTCTTCCGCCATAATCGCCGAAATCCGGCCCTCGAACTGCGATCGCAAGTCCAGAGCGATGTTTCGATGCTTCTCATCCAGTAGTTGCTCCCGGATGTCACCCACGCTCTTTTCACAGGCCACACCGAGCGCATCGGGCAGGTTCGAATCGGCATCCGCGTCTACCGCTAAGATGCTGATATCCCGGTCTCCGTCTGCGCTCAGGAGTTCCCGTAGCAAAAGCGCAGCGATAGCCGTTTTACCCGTGCCTCCTTTGCCCGCTACCGCTATAACCTTGCCGGTTTTCATCGATCAGAATAAGCGCTAAGATGAAACAAACTCCGAAGTGCTAGCGGGTGCGACGTGTGGACTTCATCCGTAAGTTACTCGAGTTGCATTTCCGGCATCGCGTCGCTTTCATCGCGTTTCGCGCGTTACAATCCATGCAAATCTTCATCCGGAAGAGCCGTGCCTCTGCTTCTGGAAAGCGTGCCATTACTGTTCTTCACCTCTCTCTTTTATCGTTACTATAAACAACTCAGTGCACAAACATTTAAATCTTTTCGTGATTTTTAATTATGGTAACTATGAGAAAACGGAAAGTAGGCGTTCTGGGTGCAACGGGTAGCGTAGGGCAGCGATTCGTGCAGCTTCTCGAAGGACATCCCTGGTTCGAGCTCGGGGCGCTGTTTGCTTCTGAACGAAGCGCGGGTAAGCGGTACAAGGACGTAGCGCAGTGGTTCCTTCCCTCCGAGCTGCCCCCGGAAGCCGCGGAAATGGTCGTCCAGCCCATGGACGACATCGGCACGCCCGCGAACGAGGAGCTAGCGATCATGTTCTCGGCACTACCGGGCGAGATTGCGAGCAAGGTGGAGCAGCGCTGCGCGCAGTTAGGCTTCGCCGTTTCCAGCAACGTGGCAGTCCATCGGATGGAGCCAGACGTGCCGCTTATCATTCCTGAGATCAACGCGGACCACCTGGCACTGATCGAGACGCAGAAGTCGAACCGGGGCTGGGATGGCTTTATTGTCACGAATCCAAACTGCTCTACGATCGTTATGGCGTTAAGTTTGAAGCCCTTGATGCCGCTGGGCATTCATGTGGTTCACGTCGCTACGATGCAGGCTGTTTCGGGCGCTGGCTATACCGGCCTGGGCTCGATGGCGATTTTGGATAACGTCATTCCCTACATCGGTAAGGAAGAGGGTAAGATGGAGAGCGAGACGCTTAAGATACTTGGCAGCCTCGATGGCGCTGGCGTGCGGAACGCGCCCTTTACCGTTTGCGCCTCCTGCCATCGCGTGCCCGTATTGGACGGCCATACAATGGCGATCTGGGTGAACTTCGAGGATGCAGTAAGCGTCGATGCGGTAAAGGATGCATTTCTGGACTTCGCCAGTGAGTTTAAGACACCGTTCGCGCCTGAAAAGCCCGTGATCGTCCGTGAGGAGCCAGACAGACCTCAGCCACGGTTGGATCGCGATGCGGGCAATGGCATGAGCGTTTCGGTCGGCCGCATCCGAGCCGGAAACGTGGGGAACGAGATCAAATATATCGCACAGGGCCACAATACCGTTCGTGGCGCGTCTGGCGCGTCAATTCTGAATGCCGAAGTGCTCGTGGAGCGTGGCTATATTCATTAATTCTCATCGCGAATAGGACTCCCTTACTTATTCAGCACAGAAAACGGAAAGATGCCTCTGGAGAACGCACGAGAATCACCGTACAGGATCCTTGTCGGAACCGTCAGCATCGGATCGGTGAGCGAGTTCCTTGCGGTGCTGAAAGCGATTGCGGAGCAGCATGCCGTGACCATACAGGCGCTGGATACCGACCTGGTGGTGAGTGAGGCGCACCTTCACTCGGCCGTAGAGAAGGCGCTGCGGGCGGTGAAGAAGGGCACGAATATCACGAGCGAGTTAGGGATGGAGATCCTGGTATATGCCGCAGGAAAGCGGCAGATTGGGCGGGCACTGGCAATGGGCGTCACTGAGGGTCAGAAGCGCATCGCCTTTATCATCGTTGCTACGGCTGCTGAAACGGATTTGGATGCGGTGGTAGCGGCAGTAAAAACGAGAACGGGCCTCAATGAGGAGCAAAATGCACTGCAGACCTTAGAATTCGAGCAAGACGCGTCGAAGCGAGCCAGATTGAAGCGTTTCTTCGGAATCACGGATAGGGAGCTGAGCGCAGTGGGCGAGGAGAAGTTGCAGCAGCTCGTATTGGAGCGCGTGGCGCTTTTAGACGTGCTGAAATAAACATAAGCATAAAACAATAACAGATGGCGGAGGAGCGGAAGTATGCTTGAACTCGAACTGGGCATTTTGGGTGCGATACTCTTCTTTTTACTGAGCCATCTCGCTATGCTGGCGTACTACAAAAAATACGATTACTGGTGGCATTACTATTGTGATTTAAGCTATACAATCCCCAAAAATCGTCTCTCAACGATCCTTTATAAGGCGGGATTGATCATCTTCGCGGTGTTGCTGGTGCCTCTGTGGCTTAACATTGACTCGTATTTGACAGTAAACGTAGTATTCATCAAAGTTGCGGGAATAATTGGGTGCATCTCTTTCATGTTAATGATCGTATTCCCGTACGAGCGGTCAAGAAGACTGCATTTCTTATCGCTATTCTCTGCGTTCACCGGGTTGACTGCAGCCTTTATCATTGCGAACCATGAGCTCCAGCATGCTCTTCTGGATGTGTATGTTTGGTGCTTCCTCGTCTATATTTCAGTCGTTATTATAACAACAGCCCTGTACCGTAAAGAGATGAAGCTGGCGCATAAATATCAAGCGCCAGTGCAAAAGACCTTCGTTATTCTCTTCTTAGTAACGGTCATCGTCTTTTGCCTGAGCCTGGCGTCGGCTTAGTGCAAGCAGCATACGGTAAGAAGAGTGGGCATCAGCGACGAAATGGACTAGTTATTTATGATTATCATACGGTGCATCCGCTGCGGGCGGAAAGTGCTCAAGTATCAGAAACTCGGCACGGGACGGTTGTGGCACTGCTGGAAAGCCCGGATCGTTGAGGACTACAGTGTCCGCGAGGGCACCGAGGTAAAATGCCCGTGCGGCAACATGATCGGGATCGAGCAAGCGAAATGGATAAAGTTGAAGCAGGGCGCATTCAGCTATTCGGGCGTCACGATAAAGCGGTAATACGTTTG
>CAZFWT010000085.1:0-6320 GCA_964522635.1 uncultured Halobacteria archaeon
TAATAGTAGTACTCAACGAGCGTCGAGGTTTCCTCGCGGACATCCGTGATGAGGCCGTGGTCTTTGAATTCGTAGAGGTGCTTTCGCACCTCTTTGGGAGTTACGCCAGCAGCTCGAGCGAGGTCCAAATCACGGACTCCCGCATCCATCGCGAGATTGGCTATGATATTCACTCCCCGCTCGCCCCACCTGTCCTTAACCCGCTGGAAGAGTTCGACACGCGCTTCTTCGCTGAGGAACTCCACAACACGCTCGATTTTAAACCGTTCTGTATCCTCCTTTAACCGCTCAAGGTTCTCTTTCACCGATTTGGGCAGATAGGTGCGATAATGGGGGCGGTCCCATCGCTTGTGGATACGCAGTTCCCCCAGCCCCAGTTCCTTCACCAGGCGTGAGACATCCTTTAGAAAGCCCTCTGATCGTGAGATGAGCTCATACGTTCGACGCGGTTTGTCAAGCTCGAAGAGCATCTCGAGCACCAGTATCTGCGCCAGCTCGCGTTCAAGCGGCGGCAGCGATTTCCAGTGCTCTTTCAATCGCCCTGGTATCCTGAACGAGGCTCTATCACCCGCAGGGACGCGATAATGATGCGCAAAGATCTCACGGATACTGAGTGGTATTCGATTACTGTGAAATAGCCCGAAGGTGTGGTAGAGATTCTTGAAGATCGCCTTCCGGTACTTGCGCGGGTGAATGACGCCGTCCTCGGAGCATTTCAGAAGCATGCGAAGCGCAATAACGTCGAAATCAGGGGAGAGCTCAAGAGGAATCTTGTACCGGTTCTTGTAATACGGAACGATTTTCACGCCCGGAGGGAGTGAGTAGCTCGCAATGGCTCCCTGCTCCTCGGCGTCGTGGCCGGTGAGGTCGGTGATCGCGATAAGCGCCCATTGCGGGATATTGATAGCTCCTCTCTCCCATGCTTTGGCCGCCCGCGCGAGCGAGAAGTGATCCTGGTAGCTCCGCCCGTATGCGGGGACCTCTATATGGCGCGCATCCCGTTCAGCGATACGCTTGTACCAGGGCCAGAGATAGATCGCCATCTCCAGATCCTTCATCGAGAGCGCATTCTTCCGACGCAGCCCTTCGTGCCGCAGGTCGAGCACCCGCGCGAGATCGGCGATGTGCACCAGGGCGAAATAGTCCGTTCGAATCACCCACGCACCCGCGCGTTTCTCCACGAGCCCGTGCTCGCGGAGCCAGATCAAAGCATGGTAGACGGAATAAGGCGAAAAATGGGGTGTGCCCCTCAGTATCGCTTTGGTCGTGAGAGGCTGCTTGTCGAGCTTTTTTACGATCCCGCCACGCAGCGAGCCCAGGATCAATTCGTACCTCGAAGTGCAGAATTCGGTCTCTGCAGCGCGCCAGAAATCAACCGGCGAGAGATCTACGTCGCGCTGACCTATCTGGTCAGTGAAGTGCGAAAAGACTTTCCGCCGGAAGCTCGCGGTAAGCTCGAACCTGATAAAGGGCGGAAAGTCGCGGAGGTGAATCGCCTCGCTCGTCACGGCCCGTTTTCTCCAGTTAATTATATTTTTATATTTTAAACTATAAAAAATTTTTGTCTGGAGGAATAGAAAAATTTAAATACTCAACGCCCTTCTTCAGATCATGCAGCAGGGCGATCCCCGGTCTGATATCTTGCAGGTGCTGAGGCGGCAGGAGGCGTCCGTCGATGAATTGAGTTCTCAACTGGGCATCTCGTCCACGGCCGTTCGGCAGCATCTCGCGATCCTCGAGCGCGATGGGCTCGTGGCGCGTACGCCCGTGCATGAGAAGGTCGGACGGCCAAAGCTCTTCTATTCGCTCTCCGTGGAGGGGGAAGAATACTTCCCCAAAGCCTATTACAAGGTCCTTACCTGGATTATCGCCGACATACTCGCGCGTGAAGGTCCCGAGGATGTGCGAGCAATGATGGGTCGGTTGGGGGTGCAGCACGCGGCGAAGTTCAAATGGCGTGTGGGGCACGACGGCAACGTGCATGAGCTCATGGTGGTGTTGAATGAGATGGGCTGGTATGCTGAGCTGACGAGCGAAAATGGCCATACGATACTTAAGGAGTACAACTGTCTCCTCTACAAGGTTGCGAAGGAGTTCGGTGACATCGTTTGTGCATTCAACGAGAAGTTCATTGAGACCTTGCTCGATACTCGCGTGGCGATGACGAATTGTATCGCCCGGGGTGACCGATACTGCTCGTTTGTCATCCAGACGAAATAGTGTCGTGCTCTTGAATTGAAATCCTCAGAACGGCAGGAGCAGGAGGGTACTGGAGTAGATCATCCTGAGCGCGATGTAGAACATCACCGCAGCAAAGAGATACCGCAACTGCATTGCGGGTAGTGTATGCGCTGTGCGCGCTCCGAGCTGCGCGACGGGGATGCTGGTCACCGCCAAACAGGCAAAGATGAAGAGATTAAGGTAGCCCACTGAGTACGGTGGGAGATCGAGGACTGCAAGCCCGTTGAGGAGGTAGCCAAGCGCGCCACTGCAGCTCGTGAAGATAAGCACGGCAAGCGAGGTCCCTATCGCGTGGTGCAGCTTGAATTTGAGCCCCATAACGAGTGCAGGCACCAGGATGGTCCCACCGCCGATGCCGATCAGGCCGCTGAGCAGGCCAACGGCAAAGCCCATGAGCGCCCAGACGAGCGGGTGCGCCTTCAACTCCGATCCTTCTTCTTCAGCCTCAGCCTCGGGCAGCTTCCCTATCACCATCTGAATACTACCGATGGCGATTACGATCCCGAAGAGCGGTTTCAAGATCGCCGCGGTGAGGAATTGGGCGGTGATCGTCGAGCCGGTGAGCGCACCGAGCGATCCGAAGAGACCCATAATGAGCGCGGCCTTCCACCATACCGCACGCTTCTTGGTATGGATCAAGGTGCCGCTGATCGCGGTGGGAAAGGCCACAAGCAGCGCGGAGCCGAAGGCAAGCTTGATCGCTGTATCAGAGGTCACGTCCATTGCCGTGAAGAGCCAGAACACGACAGGAACCATAATGAAGCTCCCACCAACCCCGAGCAGTCCTTCCCCGAAGCCCACCGCGATTCCGGTCACGGCAAGAATTGTGAGTGCGATCAGCAGTTCCATGGTGTATGAAAAAGGAGGTCACTGTTCTTTATTATTGCTACTCCTCCCGTTTTTGGATGACCTCCGCAGGCGGTTTAAAAATCCTCAGCTTGAAATTGCCAGGTCATGAAAGTCGTACGCTCGCCGTTTACTCAGCCTCGATCGAGGAGCACCTTCGGCCACAGCTCGGAGAGTCTGAATAGCGGAAAGAGCTTCATGCGAGACGTATTTAACTAAAGTAACTGTCTTGCTGGGCTTTATCTCTCTGTTCGTTCCTGAAGTTGGAGAAGAACCCGAATGTTTTTGCTTAAAGGTCTGAATAGCTGGTTACAGCTACCCGGTCACCTTCCTCCACGCCTTCCTTATTCGCCGCTATCACCACAAAACCGTCTGATTTCGTCATGCTCGAGAGGATACCCGAGCCGCTCACGCGCACGGGCTCAACAGAATATTCGTATCCATCACGAAGCACCCGCACCCGTACAAAATCCGTTCTTCCTACTGATGATGGGATCTTCTTGCGTGCGGTGGCACCAATGATTCGACGTTCATCCGCGACACCGTGCAGGGCGTAGAGGAAAGGCCGAACGAGTAACTCAAACGCAGCGATCGTCGCCACCGGATAGCCAGGAAGGATACATATCGGTTTGTTCTTGATAAGGCCGAACCCGACCGGCTCGCCCGGCCGAATAGCCACGCCGTGAAAGAGCAACTCACCCAGCTCTTCCACCGCATCAGCGACGTAGTCCCGGGAGCCGACTGAGCTGCCCCCGGTCACCAGGAGCACATCGCAGGTACCTTCCAACGACTGCCGCATACTGTTCAGTATCGCGGTATAATCGTCGCGTACAATCCCGATGCGATACGGGCTTGCAATGGATTGCGTAAGCGCGGTCAGTACGTAACTGTTCGCATCCGCGATCTTCTTCAGCTTTAGATCGTTTGCCGCCACTTCATCTCGAGACAGGTCCGCGGGATCGACGAGCTCATCGCCTGTAGATAGTATTCCGATCCGTGCTTTCCGATACACCCGCACTGTCGTGAGCCGCAGCGAGGCGAGCAAGCCGATATCGTGAGGCCTGAGTCTCTTCCCTGCTTTCAGTACGATTTCGCCCTTCTTCACGTCCTCGCCCCGCGCGGAGACGTTCTTCCCGGGCGTCACCGGCTTGTAAATATCCACCATATCGCCCCGTTCCTTGGTATACTCGAGCATTACGACCGCGTTACTGCCCTTTGATAGTGGCATCCCGGTCGCGATGGGAGCGCATTTGCCGGTCCTTAACTCCAGTTGAGGGCCGCTTTCGCCTTCTGAAGGGGACCGTATCAGCTTCAAAGTCACCGGATTACGTGGTGTTGCTCCGAATGAGTCCTCACCCCGAACCGCATACCCATCCATCGCGGCACGATCAAAGGGTGGGCTATCAATAGGCGAACGGACGTCCTCGGCCAATACTCTATTCAATGCTTCGTCAAACCTGACAGTCTCCGCCCCCATTCGTTGCGCATGCGCTAACACCACCTGCAACGCCTCATCATACGAGATGAGTGTGCGAAATAGTTTCATGGCACTTATTCATGCTCCTCCAATCTCGTTCTTCCACGCAGGTACACCGTGACGATGCCCGCGTCGGTCAATCGCCGCCTCAAGACCTCATCGTTAGTAAGTACTGCCGCCCCGCGCCGAGCCGCTAAGAGGATAATAGCCGTGTCGGTATCGCTTGCTCCTTCCTCTTCTACCCCGGCCTCCAGCAAGATTGTGCACCCGCTCCGCTCGCGTTTACTCTTCGTGTCACGAACGTAATCCTGGAGCAGCGCGTACCCGACAGTGGCCGCTCTTCGCTCCTTACCCTTCAGGCTCGCTCTTCCTCTCAGCTCATCCAGCTCGTTCAGCACGTTCCTGGGCACGATGATATGGGTATAGCCCAGGCGCTCCAGCTCTGCAAAGATATCCACGCCAAATCCCCCTGGTATCAGGAGTGCATTGGTGTCCACGATGACGCTCTTCCCTGGCACGGTCTCCGTAACCTAAACGGATCCGAAAAGTGAAATAAGTTACGTTGTGCTCCGGAGCGCATCATCGGCGTTTAAACCGCTTCTCGATCTCCTTCTTGCTCAGCCGAATCATCGTTGGCCGCCCATGCGGGCAGGTAAAAGGCATCTTCGTCGCCTTCAAGTGCTCCACGAGCTCGCGCATCGCCTCGTACGACTGCTTCTCACCCGCCTTGATGCTCGCTTTACACGCCGCGGTACTGAAGAGCACCTTAATCCGCTCCTCATGTTTGCCGCGCTCATCCACCAGCTGCAGCATGACCTCGGGAAGTTCGGCTTCGCCGATCATGCCGTGAAAAACGATGGGAATCGCCCTGATTACGTAACTGTCATCGCCCAGACGTTCGAGATCGAAGCCCATCTCACGGACCACCGCCTCATTCTCCCTGAGCACGTAGCGTTGATGCGGACTGAGGTCTGGCACGAGAGGTCGCAAAAGCGCTTGTTGCTCTATTCGGCCGCCATAACGTAGCAGCAATCGCTCATAATTGATCCGTTCTGCGGCCGCGTGTTGGTCGATCAGCAGCACGTCATCAGTCTCGCTCTGCGCGACGATGTAACTATCGAGTACCTGATACAGAGGAAGAGGAAGAATGTCCAGATCGGTGCTCTCTCGCTGCTCATCCCCCTCCGCTTCCGGGTACACCTCCTGGAACGAGGTCTGCACACTGATGGTTGTCGGTTTCTGCTCTTCTTGCAGTCCAAAGAGCGGGGCGGCTCGGGGTGCTTTGCTTACGTCGCGCCGCGCCATCTCGGGTATTAGATCAGCGGAACGCAACGTGGTGGTCACCGCATTTGCGATGAGCTGTAAGACCTCATCGGCATGGTAGAACTGTATCTCGTGCTTTTTCGGGTGGATGTTCACATTCATCTCGCCCGGGTCTATGGTGAGTGAAACTACCGCAAAGGGATACGCGTGCTTCGGTAGCAGGGACATATAACCACGCTTTATCGCTCTCTCCATGAGCTCGCTCCGCACGAAGCGCTGATTCACGTAGGTGAAAAGATGTCTCTTTGTGCCGTAGGAGAGGACGGGCTTCGAGATATAGCCGGCGAGCGCGAACTGGGGGTCTGAAGGCGGCGGGTTCGCGAACGGCTTCAGCTCGAGCAGCGCTGTCGCAACGCCGCTGCCGTAGGCGGTAACGATGGCATCGAGCATGCTTCCAGTGCCAAGGGTGGTCAGGATTGGGGTAGTATCATGA
>CAZFWT010000086.1:0-6087 GCA_964522635.1 uncultured Halobacteria archaeon
TTTCAAAATCGGAATCGTTCCTTCGTGTTGACACCTATCCATTACTTCGCGCCGTCTTTACCGATTCAATAGCTCCTTCACCGTGTTATAAACGAACCGAGCTCCTTGGTAAGCCTCCTCTGCTTCCGCTCTCCCATAACTTCGGTCCCCATAAAAGGAAGGGGTTCGGTCCTCACTGAGTCGGGCTGATATACGAATTATTCGTTCCAGCAGGTCTCTATTCAGCCCGCCTGCTTTCCGCTGCACTACGTCACGGAACACCCTGCTCACATCATGAACCTTCGGATAGTCAACCCCTAGAACGGTAAGTGCTCCTTTGAGCGTCAGCTCAACAGCCTCCTGCGCTCGTCGCACTACCATATTAAAATCTTCGTCCTCTAACGCCCCTACAATCTCTCGCTCGATTATCCCTTCAGCACGTACTATGAGTTCCTCGCCCTTCTCTCTATTGTTCATAAGACAAAGGATTCGCCCAATTTCAGATCGGGCTTGATATCCCAGTACCAGGTCCCATCCTCAAGCTGGACTCGCATCGAACCGAGATCCTCGAGCCGTTTTCGAACCGCTCTCAATCGATTCGCAAAGAAATCCGCGCGGTCAAAAAGGAGCTTTGCTTCCTCTACCATGTCCAGATAAATAGATCGGTTCTCATCCGCTTCCTCTTTCGACAGAATTAAGTAGCTGAGGTAAGGAGCACTACCAAGTACCTTGCTCACCGCTTCGTACTCGCTCTCTCGTTCCAGCCGAGCTTGCACTGTCAGGACATCGTCTAATCGACGGTGATAATTAGTAGATACGCGGTCCAAAATGATGAGTAAGTCAATATCACTCTCCTCTCCTGCCTCTCCACGCGCCACGGAACCATAAAGCACCAAGGAAATCAGTCGATCACCAAAGTGCTCCTGTAAAAGCGTGAGTAACCGTTCTAACAATCGCCGATAAAAGGTTAAACCAAACCCCTTCCCGCCTTTTACGCTCTTCTCTGCCATCTAGGTATCTCCACTACCTAGCACGATTACAGTTACTTGTATCAAAGAGCAACTCCTCTTCCAGTCGTTCCAACTCGTTCGCCGATGCTTTGCCAAAAGCACCGTAATACTTCGAGATAGCAAAGTGATCAACTCGTATCTTGAGTCTCTTGCCCTCTTCCAGATCCACGGCCTCCCGCGGTCTGAAGACACCATCCCGATAGATAACCTCAATCACGTGTTCCGCTTTAACGAGATCCTTCGACCGAGACCGACCCGTCATACGCACCACTCCCTCGCTCAATTCCCTCGGTTTTACCGCATGCGCATTCGTAAGCAAGCTACGATGCCCATAGTAAATGGCTCCTCATCCTTTATAACGTTTTCCAATAATTCAGTAGTTCCGAACAGCCCTACTCAGTACTTCCGAACACCCCTACTTCCGAAAGAGATTTCAAGAGAGGCTACATGAATCAGTTTATGCCGAGTTTGGTGGGGTTAGGGATTCGCGAGGGCACTACCGATTTTTTGGGGGATGCTTTCAGAGCTATTACGCTGGAATGGTGGTATCATTGCGGTGCCTGGAGCTCAAGCAGTGCAGCTCTGGCTTCTCATTCACGGTTTCACTACGAGGAGGTGCACTTGGCGTTCGGATCCACCTCTCACTGAAGTTTCGTGCACGCGCAGCGCATGCTCGATAGGAATCACACGCCAGAACCTTCCAAATCAGCAGCTGTTATGGAGCTGGAAGAAAGCGGTAACACTCGGAAGAAAGGAATAGCTTCGGGCCCTTGCTAACACATGCCACTCAGGGGTGATATCGTACGAGAAGGTTATGTTGCGTTTTTGGTGAGTACACAGTTATTAGTTTAGTAACCCGCGTTCTTCCAATGTAGCAAGGTGGTATGCGGCAAGCCTCCTCTCTTCAAACAATGCTCTGCTCAGCGCGTTGATGTGCATCGGCTGCTCTGCAAGCAGCTCCGCGATCCGGTACCTTACAGGGTGTGTGAAGATGTGCGCGTCTTCTAGAAGCTTGTCTTCTAACGGTTCTTTTGCCATATAACATCAGCAAATGAGAAGATACTTCGCCCCTTATAAAACTCTCGGTGAACTGCACCTTCTTCCGCGCACCTTCCGTCGCGCCTTCCCTTCCTTACCCCATCGCGGCCTTTAACTCTTCCGCTACATCGCCTGACATTGATACCCCCTAAAGCTCCTTCTTCAGCTCCGCCTTCACATCAGCCACTTTATCGGTGACCGTATACACCCGCAGCGCCGTTCCTCTTTGCTCTAGCAGAAAGAAGAGTTCGTACTTGCTCTTCACGAGCCCGCCAACCAATAGAGAGTGCGATTTAAAAGATGCGATAGATAACGCCGTGAAATAACTATTTTTAAACTGACAACTGTTTATATCCCTTTTTAACTTTTTGAGAAGGACCAAAAGAAGCCGCCGCGTTATCTAGATTACCGTAACTCGTCGCAGCGTGTCTCCGGTCGTAGTGTGAATGACTGAGATGGAGTCGCCTGCTCTCAGGGTTCCTTGAGCACTGTCTGATAGATCCAATTTTAGTTCGTCTCCAGCTTTAAAGTCCACTGCCCCAAATTTTGCCGCGCCGTTCAGTCTCGTGGTTTGGTTGGCCGGATCGTTTTCTGCGAACACAGCGCCATTGATCCGCACCTCCATCACACTCCAATTAGCAGTACCAAGCTGACCATTCGTCGTGCCTGAAAAGGCATTCACAATCGTATCTCCAGAGTAATGGATGATCGTAATTGAAGTGGAGCCCGGATCGGCACCCTCAATGACAACCGCTACGTTTGGCGTTTTCAATTCATGGGTGATATCGAAAGCGAATGTCGCCACGACCGCCTGGATAATAACCGTGACGAAGATCATCATGATCACTGCAATGACCGGCGAGACGGCGTGCTCGTCTCTCTTTATGCTCGTTTTGGTCATCATTTATCCCTCCACAGGGGAAATAAATATGGTTATATGATGAAGGTAAGGACTTTAGGTCTATAAATAACTTGTGGGTATATTTCCTGTAGAGAGAAAAATTGCTTGATATGAGCAACTACCGAACGGGCGGGTGGCGATCGAGCACTACAACCCGGCGCTCAAGGTGTACACGCAAAAAGACTTTCTTGAGCAGTGGGCTGTAACCCAAAACAACTTGGCGAGTGCCTACAGCATCCATATCAGAAACAGGAGGAGAATGTCGAGTAGGGGATCGAGCACTAAGTTTTTCCTACAAACTAGTGACAACAAGACGGACTCGCTCCGATTCAGACATTTATTTCATTAATAACGAGCGGTGGATACCGGCGATACGGCTGGAATGCGAAGAGGGATCGTGGCGCGATCAAAGCCCCTTCTTCAGCTCTGCCTTCACTTCCGCGACCTTATCAGTCACCGTGTACACCCGCAGCTTTTTTTTCTGTTAACGCCACATCAGAGTTGCCACAATGGTTTTCTAGTAATGTATAACTTTCACGTATGTCCTCACACTATCGCGACTTCGGGATGAAGCAGCAAGATCCTGAAACTTTATGTATTCAGTTATATCTTACAGTATGGTCATTTCGTTTATGCCGCACTTGAATTTTGTCATCAGCCTGATAGTGTCCACCATCATCATCTACATTGTGGTGAAGCTGTTTGGCAAGAAGGAAGGGATTGGGACAGCACTCATTGCTGCTTTTATCGGTTCGGTCATCTATGCCACGGCTTATTACTTCTTGAGCACTGGCCTGCTGGCAACTGTTATCGGTGGTATTGCATGGCTCATCGCCCTGCAGAGCATCTATAATATCGGATGGCGAAAGGCATTGCTGATAGCTGTCGTGGTATGGATATTTGCTGCCATTATAAGTTCGTTCCTCCCAACGCTTATCGGACCGCTATAAAAGATACAAAACATAGAAGCGATTCGGGATAAAGTGATTGAATCTGGTAGATAAGATAACAATTCACTGGTTCATGACAACGGGCTCGTACCCGCAGATCATCCACCAATCGCCCTGCAACGCAACCGGCGGGGTCATCACCTGCGAGGAGTTCGTGGACGTCACCGGCAAGCGGCACGCGGGGTGGATACCGGCGATTAGGCTGTATTGAGTGGCACACGAAACTGTTCATCACTGGAAAAATAAAGAAGGGGTGAGCCGATTAGGACCATCCCCTATCCACTCTACACGTTGGAGCTTACTCTACAGCCTGCGCGATGTCCTCGGCCTTCACAGTCTTGCGACCGGCATGCTTCGCGAGCGCTACGGCTTTCTTCGCGACCTTAGCGCCATACGACTCAAGCAGCTTCGCCATCGCCTCAGTTGCGTCTTCGCTCACTCGTTCGGCTCCTGCCTTCCGTATCATCTGACTTACAGGTGCTTTTGGTAATACAGCCATTTTTATCACTGTGATAGGCTAATGAACGCAGATATTTAAAGTTTTCGGTTATTGGGGTGCCTAGGAAGCCTTGGGGTTGATACGGTTGGCTTATCAGTTATCGTCTCGTGATTCGCCACTTAGCGCAACCGGATGAATAAATTGCCAGTCGCTGATCAGTGCTTCGAGCACGGTCCGGTAAGAAGCGACGGTTCTGCCCATCTTTACAACCAGATCTTAGGTGCTCTAATATCCCAGACTGCCATCCTGCTCGGTACGCAAGAAGATCAGCTAAACACGGCGGGGAAATCGTAGGCAAAGGCTCTGAATAAAGCACTCATCGAGTTGCCCTTCTTCTCACGACGCAACGACTATCATCGAGCTTTGCGACAAAGCTCCAGTCTCTGCTCAAATAGCCTTCTACTTTCTCGATCGGAATCACCTTCTCGGCGGTCCTCACCTCCGGCAGCAACTGCCCGCGCTTCCACTCCATCGCCTCTTTGATCAGTGTGACCTGTTCTTCCTGTGGCAGCAATCGCCACAGTACCCCACGGCCCTCGCCGTATTTGGCCTTGATATACGCTTCAATGATCTGCTCCGGATCCTCACTTATCCCCGCCGAGGCTGCCCTCACTGAGGCCAGCAGAATATCGGTCAGCTTCGTCTCCATCGGGCTCCGCGCAAAGTTCAATTTCGAGTATTCGGCACGGTGGTACTCTATCTTCGCCTTATCGTAGTAGGTGTCCTGGGAGCCGGGAAGGATATGCCCGAATAAGAACTGCTGTGTGCTCATATCCATCCGTCCCCCATCCACAGTAGGCTCCCTGAGCACGGATTCAAATGCTTTTCGCATGCAATGCGCAGAGATATGTTCCCATTGCTCCAGCCCAGCCCGCCGGGCCGCGGTCTTGATGATCTTGTTAATCGTCTGCGGCATGGGTCTCCGCAGGACGCGCTCTTCCGTCTTCCAGAGCGTCCAGTCCGAGCAGAACAGCGGCTCTTCTAGGTTGAGGTTGCCAAAGCGCTCTTTCCGCTCTTGGAGATATGCCTTCAGCCCCTGCGTCGCCTCTGCACAGATGAAGGCATAGTAAGCTATCGAGCCTTTACAGGCATCAGGTACACGCCCTTTCATCTCTGGATATACCGGAATCTTGATGCACTCTTTACCGTTACCCAAATCGTCCCGTACGTCCTCATAGTTAAGTGCGATCAGGGTGCTGATGCGCAAGCCCGAGCTCCAGAGGCTCAGGAGCAACGCTCTGTTACGCGTTGTCCCTGCAGCATCCACCATGCGGAAAACCTCGTCTTTTGTCGGGATGTACTCGATCTTCTTCCGGTAGCGTGCCGGCAAAAAATACGGCTGCACCTTCAGGCCTTCGTATTCATTCGCCCTGAAGAAGCTCTGGAGCCGACGGATGATGCTATGCTGTTCAGGTACGCTTTACTGTATTCCTGCTCGCCCAGCTCCGTTCACCTGCTTCGGCGGAAGCGCCACCAGCTGATCGGGATCGTACCCGGTATGCCTGCAGAACCGGTAAAGGATCTTTAGATAAACGCTTCTCGTGCTCGTGCTCTGCCTGTATGTAACGTCTGAGATGGCGGAGCAGATTCTGCACGGAAGTGTATCGAGATTTCCAGGCCTTCACGCCTTCGCGGTCCTTGATCCTGAAGTAGATCTCCCATTCACGGAGTTGCCGCGGCTCGTGCAGCTCAAACTTACCAAATATCTTC
>CAZFWT010000087.1:0-5876 GCA_964522635.1 uncultured Halobacteria archaeon
GTTTGCAAAACCCGTCTCACCCATCCTATCTATTCCTTAAAGACCATCACTTCGGACGCCTTGATCACCGCTTCCACCGTATCGCCGACCTTCAGCTTAAGCTCCTCGGCCGCCTCCTTGGTGATCATCGACGTGATGACCGCCGGTCCGGTGATCTCGATCTTGATCGTTGAGGCCACTTCGCCTTTCTCTATCCCCTTTACGACGCCTTTCAGTCGATTTCGTGCACTTAATGGCATTTTTCTTCGCACTACCGAATGCAGGTTTGCGTCGCTTCTTTAAAAAGCTTCTTCCGCGGGGCATGTGAAAAACCAAAAAGCTTTTATGCCGAATGGATGAATTGAACATATCAGTATACCGAATGGGTATGATCGGCATATCGTGACGCGGGAGACCGAAGAAGTGATGGGTAAAACAAAATGAAAGGAACGATACTTGGGATACTGGTTTGTGTCAGACTCGGGCTGCTCATCGCGGTTGCTCCGGCGCAGGCTGACGTGGATGCGATCTACGAGGGATCGGTGACTCTCACTGAGGGTACCTTCACCTGGACCAATTCTGGTGGTCCCCACCACAATATCCTGGATGACGCCCACGGTGCGCTCGAAGCCGCATCCGTTGACGGGTAGGTTTAGTGCTGTGGTGACAAAAGAAATAGAAACGTGAGGTAACGCACCGTGAGGTTTTTCTCGAATTGGACGTGGGAGCAGATAAAGCGGGAGAAGATCTTCATCTTCTCGCTCCTACTCGGGACCGTTCTCGTCGCGTTCGTCGTGATCACGCTGGGGAACATGTTTTACCAGCAGGCAGAGGACCTACCAGGGCTCATCGCGGTCGCTGTGGACCCCGTGGTGCTCAGATCGATCTGGATAAGCATCTCCATGGCGCTTGCCGCGACGCTGGTTGCCTTCATTTTCGGCGTGCCCCTGGCCTATTTCCTCGCACGCAAGAACTTCTGGGGTAAGAGCATCATCGAGGGCATCGTGGACGTGCCGCTCATGATACCGCATATCGTCGCGGGCATTGCGCTCTACGGCGTCTTCATGCGCTACGGCGTGATTGGCCAGCCGCTGCGTTCGCTCGGGATCGTCGTAACGGATGCGTATGCAGGGATAGTGATCGCGATGCTCTTCATGAGCCTCCCGTATCTCGTCGATACCGCGCGAGAAGGGTTTAAAGATGTTGATCCGCGATTGGAGAATGTCGCACGCTCCCTGGGCGCGTCACATTGGCGGACCTTCCGCGAGATCTCCTTCCCGCTCGCCTTCCCTTCAATCTTGAGCGGCGCGATACTTACCTGGGGCCGCGCGATCAGCGAGTTCTCCGCCGTTCTGGTTCTCGCATATCACCCTATCTCCGCGCCGATCCTGATCTACGAGAAGTTCACCTCCTTTGGACTGCGTATGTCACGCCCGATCTCCGTGCTGCTCATTTCGATCTGTCTGGTGATATTTATAGTGCTCCGACTGCCACGCTGGGGGAAGCGGTAAAATAACAAGAACGATGATCGTTGTGAAGGACGTGTACAAGGACTGGAAAGAGTTCAAGCTGCAGGAGATTAATCTGGAGGTGAAGCAGGGTGAGTATTTCGTCATTCTCGGCCCCACGGGCGCCGGTAAGACCTTGCTCCTCGAGACCATCGCCGGCTTCTACATCCCTGATCGCGGCAAAATCTGGCTTGAAGGCCGCGAGGTTACCTGCGTACCCGCGGAGAAGCGGGGCATCGGATTCATTTACCAGGATTATTCACTCTTCCCCCACATGACCGTGGAGCAGAACATTCTCTTCGGGCTGCGGGTGCAGAAGGCGGGCGCGGCTGAGGCAAATCGCAAGCGAGTGCTAGAGCTCATGGACTGGCTGAATATCGCACAGCTTGCGCACCGGTATCCCGGCACGCTGAGCGGCGGCGAGCAGCAGAAAGTGGCGATTGGGCGCGCGATTGCGATAGAGCCCGCGATACTTCTCCTCGATGAGCCGCTCTCCGCCCTGGATCAGCGGACACAGGATTACATGCGCGATGAACTGAAACGGGTAAAGGATGATTTCGGGATCACCATGATGCACGTGACGCACGATCAAACAGAGGCGATGCTGCTTGCGGATCGCATAGCCGTGATGATACGGGGCCGGATCGTGCAGGTGGGCACGCCGCAGGAGATCTTTAATAAGCCGCTCAACGAGGAGCTCGCGGATTTCGTTGGGATCGAGAACATCTTATCCGGCGTGATTCGCAGCAACGAGCAGGGGATAGCAGAGATCAGCGTGGATTCGAGCACCGTGGTCTACGCTGTCTCTGAGTTCCGTGACGGTGCGGTCAAGGCATTCGTACGGCCTGAGAATATCATCCTCTCAACGCACATGGATCAGAGCAGTGCCCGGAACGTCATGAAAGGGCAAATAGAGCGCATCCACGAGGTGGGACCGTTGGTCCGGGTCAGACTGGATAACGGGCTCGTCGCGCTCATTACCCGGCAAGCACGAGACGAACTCAGCCTGCAACTGGGGGGTGAGGTCTTCGCAACCTTCAAGGCGACCGCGGTGCACGTGGTGCGCGCGTGACGGTAACGTTATCGTCGGCTGTTCACCGGTTACGGTGCGGGTGCGGGTACGCTGTGTTTTTGCTTACTTCGCGACCCGCCTTCGCAACTCAGTCACCAGCTCGACCCGTACGTTCGAGTTCCGGTCGCCGCCGCAGACCATGCCGCGGACACCGAGGATGTCAGGCTTAATCGCCTTGATCGCTGGGAGGTCGTCAAAGGTCAGCGAGCCGGCAAGCGCAGTGTCCAGCCCAAGCGCTTTTGATTCCGCCACGAAAGTCCGAAGCTCGTCCTCACCGAGGAACTCCAGAGTCGACCGGCCGTCTTTGATGCCCGTGTCTACCATGGAGACGTCGATGTTTACCGCTTTACTGATCGCCGTGATCTCGAAGGGCGAGATCGAGTTGATACGTTTATAATCAGAATAGAAGGCCGCAACCACTTTCTTCGCAGGATCATAATCTTTCACCGCTCTGACCACACCCTCGAGCAACTCGATCGCCTGCTCGCGCGTGGTTATCTTGAATAAGCCGACTTTGACGTAATCCGCGCCGACGGAGACCGCAGCAAGAGCAGCCAGTGATGCGGTACCAGGCTTGAAATCGAAATCGCCGATTGCCGCGCTCAGCTCCATCCCGTTGCCGCCCTCCGTCGTCACCAATTCCTTGATCGCCTTGATCACCCAGGGGAAATTCGCGCCCAGTGAGCCCTCCTTCGGGTTCTTCACGTCGACTATGTCCACCTTGCCCCGGATCACCGCTTTCGCCTCCTCTACATCCCTCGGACTTACCAACAACTTCATCTTTCTCGCGCCTCGTTTCTCCCTATCATTGCGCTTTCTTTAATACCTTGACACCTTTCGCGTTCCCCACATGGACCTCTGCGGCGTTAGTGAAGATCCCGTGCTCGACCGCGCCAACGACAGCGGAGAGTGTCACGCTCAGCTCTTTCGGATCCTGAATAACGCCAAAATCAGCATCAATGATGAGATTGCCCTGCTCGGTGATGAAATAGCCGCCGCGACTGCCATCGAGCCGCACCGCGGGCTTACCGCCGAGCGCTTTTACCTGCTGTGCCACGACCGTTACAGCATAGGGCAGCACCTCGATCGGGACCAGCCGGTAAAGCTGCTCCACCACTTTCGCACTGTCCACGCAGATGATCAGCTCCTGTGCCGCGTAGGAGACGACCTTCTCGCGCGTCTGCGAGCCCCAGCCGCCTTTTATTAGATTGAGGCGCGCATCGACCTGATCAGCACCGTCGATACTGAGATCCAGCGTCGGATGCGCGGTTAGCGAGGTGAGGGGTATGCCGCACTCGATGGCAAGCTGTTCCGTTCGCAACGAGGTGGGCACGCCAAGAAGCTCAAGCCCCTCAGCCTTCACCCGGTCACCCAGCAGTCGGATCACTCGCTCCGCAGTCGAGCCCGTGCCGAGGCCAATGACCATACCGTCCTTGACCCGCGAGGCTGCGGATTCGGCTGCTCGATCCTTTTCCTGGCGCTTGATCGCATCACTCATCGCCATACTTTCCGGTTCTCAGTACGCCAATAAGAACTTTGCACTTTACTACCAACCACGCCCGCGAAGAGCAGGCCGTACTCCTGCACTTATGCCGATTCACGCTTAATGGTACGTATACTATAATAATAGAGAGGCATGCAGGTGGGCAGCGTGGAATGGACCGAGAAGTACCGGCCCAAACGGTTGCGAGACGTGGTGGGCAATGAGAAAGCGCTCGATGAGTTGCGCGCGTGGGCCGAGAATGTATTCAGACCGAAGGCGAAGAAGGCTGCACTGCTCCACGGGCCTGCAGGCTGCGGTAAAACCTCAGCCGCCTATGGGCTCGCGGCCGAAAAAGGCTGGGAGGTGATCGAGCTCAATGCCTCTGATCAACGCAATGCCGGTGTGATCAGAAGCATCGTCGGGCCTGCATCCACGAGCACGACCTTCACGCACCGACCGCGGTTGATCATCCTGGACGAGGCGGACAATCTGCACGGCTCCGAGGACCGGGGTGGCACGAAAGCGATCACCGAGATCGTGAAAGAAAGCACCCAGCCCATCGTCCTCACGGCCAACGACCGGTACAAGATGGCACAGAGTTTGGTCCGGAATTGCAGGGTGATTGTGTTCCAGCGGATAAAACCGGGCACGGTCTTCCGGGTACTGAAGCGGATCAGTGAGCAGGAAGGTGTGAGAATCGAGGACGGAGCGCTCATTGCACTGGCGAAAAACGCGCGTGAAGATCTGCGGTCCGCGATCAACGATCTGCAGGCGCTCGCGATGGCGGAAACGGGCGAGGAACGGATCTCCGATGCAGACATAGCGACCGGCGGCCGGGACGTGGAGGAGGATATCTTTGGCGTGTTACAGATCGTCTTTGGCGCAGATGGCAACGAGCTGCAACCAGCACTGGTCGCGCTCCGGAACCTGGACATGACGCCGGAAGAGAGCATCCAGTGGATCTATAAGAATTTCACCTACGAGTACGATCCCCTGAGCTTTTTACACGGGCTGCACTACCTCAGCCGCGCGGACCTCTTCCTGGGCCGTGTGCGGCGACGAGAGAATTACAAGTTCTGGCGCTACGCCTCGAGCGTGATGGCCGGCGGCGTGCTCGCGGCAAAGACACTGCAGCACGGCAGACGAGCTGAGCGGCGAGAAGGCTGGGAGCAGCGCAAACAGCACTATTTCAAGACGCCCTGGATGCATGCAAAGCTCCCGGAAGGCGAAGAGCGGCGTGCCGGCGCGATGCAGGAAGCGCTCGCACGGCGGATCGCGACCTGCAGTAAAATACCGCGGAGCTACGCGTTATTCTCCGTCGTGCCCGTCTTACCAATGCTCTTTGCGGACGAGCGAAAGGCAGCGGAGCTGACGGCCACCTTGCAACTGGACGTGCCTGAGATAACCTTCCTGCTTGGGGATACCGATGACACAACAAAAGAAAAAGCGAATCAAATACACCAGAAGGCTGCTGACCTCCTCACAGAACGACGAAAGGCACGGGCATCTGAAGAGGAACTGGACCTTACCGCTGCGATGCGCGAGGTGAAACGAATCACCTCTGCGGAAGAAACGAGAGCGGGAACAGGGGAGGAGATGGAAGTGAAGAATCAGCGGACATTAACCGATTTCTTTTAGCGACTGCTCCCCGTCTTAGCGTCTGCGCTTCCCTGTCAACTCACTGATATATATTGCGTATAGCCTTCAGCGCGTAGATACTCCTTCAACGCCGTCTTCACCAATCCGAAGTCCGGCAGGGAGAACACCTCGCCTGCCCCTCGGACGGTGCTCAAATATTCTGGCAAGGCGGCCTAAATCCGGTAAAAATATTAAT
>CAZFWT010000088.1:0-5753 GCA_964522635.1 uncultured Halobacteria archaeon
TGTGGAATTAAGGCGCTCCTCTATTTATGGTTTGGTATGCGGGATACTATAATCAAAAAAATACCAAAGATAGAGGAAAAAAGCACCTCTATCCTTCACTTCATCTTCTTTTTTGGTTTTCTTTCTCCAGTTCGGCACTCTTTACGCACGCCTCACGCGGCGTGCGAGACACGTTACGGCCAGCAGTCCAGCAACGGCGACTGTCGCTTCGAAGCCAGGCGCTTCCGGCGTCGGCGTTGGTGCCGCTGTTGCCGTCGCGAACGGTGTTGTGGTTGGAGCTGGCGTCGGTGCTGGCGTAGCAGCCCCACGCACCTTGATGTAGCCCATATCCTCGACGACCGCTTGCCCTTCGCTGCTCAGCACGAACTCAAGAAACGCCTGCTCGAGCACGTCCGGCTCGCCCTTCGTGATGAGATACAGACTCCGCTGGATCGGATAGTCCCCCGCTACAACGTTCTCGACTGTTGCCGCTATGCCTCCAACGCGGACGGCCTTCATTGAAGCGTCGACGTAACCGAGTGAGAGATACCCGATGCTTCTGTCGTCGCTTTTGAGGGTTGCACGTACCTCGCCGTTCGAGGACTTCACCGATGCCCGAGCCGCAATGTCCAGGGCAAGGGGTGCCATCACATACGTCTCGAAAGTCTCGCGTGTCCCGGAACCTTCTTCCCGCGTGATCACCCGGATCTCAGCATCAGGGCCGCCCACGTCTTTCCAGTTCGTGATCTCACCGCTGAAGATCCGCGCCACCTGTTCCAGTGTCAGGTCGCTGACCGCGTTGCTGGTATGCACGACGACAGCCACGCTGTCCGTGCCGATGGCCACCGGCTTCAGATCGGGATACTGCACCAGCTCCGAGGGCTTGATGTCTCGTGATGCCGCGCCGATGTCGATCTCGCCCGCGCCGACGGCCTTAACGCCGTGACCGGAGCCGCCGCCGGAGACCGAGATCCGCAGGTCGCGATTCGCGTCCATAAGCAGCCGCGCGCACTCCTGGTTGATGGGGAGCAGGGTGGTCGAGCCGGCGATGGTGAGCGAACCGGCGAGCCCGGTGGGGATCGCGGCGTCAATCGCGGGCGTGAGCCCGGCACCGAGTGCCAGAAGGACGAGTGCCGTTGTTGCTATCGCCTTCGCTTTTTTCATCTGAGTTACTTACCTCGGATATATATAACGTGGCACGTTTATATAAATACCCCAGAAGCTCGTAAGAAAAGGTTAAATATAAATAGTAACAGCAGTACGAAATCCGTTTGTTGTTCCTCCGCCCACTAGAGAAGCGCATCGAGCAGCCAGTAGGCGGCGCTACCGATGAGCGCAGCCAGGGGGAGGGTGATCGCCCACGCGGTTACCATGCGGCCCACTTCCGGCCAGCGGATCCGGCTCAGGCTCTGGAAGAATGAGCCGCCGATCACCGAGGAGCCCATGACGTGCGTCGTGCTCACCGGCATGCCTGCTAAGCTCACGGCGACCAGGGCGAGTCCGGCACCCGCTTCTGCCGAAAATCCGTGCCGCGGCTCCAGCTTCGTCAAGCGCATGCCCATTGTTTGGATCACCCGCGAGCCCATCAGCAGTGTACCGAGCGCCATGATAACGCCACAGGCGATTCGCACCCACCAGGGCACGGGAAACGGCTCACCGGGTGGTGCAGCGAGGAACCCCGCGGCGATCAGAGCGGCACTGATCACGCCCATCGCGTTCTGCGTATCGTTCATGCCGTGGCTGAAGGACATGAAGGACGCGGAGAGGGGCTGGAGCTTGCGAAAGAATCGCGCCACCTCGGGTGTCGGGGTGCCTTTAAAGGCGAGAAAGAGCACCCAGCTGACGACCGCAAAGATCAGTGCCCCGGCAACAAAGCCCGCAAAGGGGCCGAGCGCGATCGCAAGGAAGACCTTCTCCGTGAGGATCTCCCACCTGATCACGCGCGTGCCACCAGCGACAAGCCCCGCACCCATGATCGCGCCGACCAGTGCATGCGTCACGCTGATCGGGATCCCGCTCGTGGTACAGACGTAGGTCCAGATGATCGCGCCAACTAAGCCGCTGATGAGAACGATGAAGAAGACCTCTGTGGTTAGGTCGGTGATCGAGACGATACCTTTCCCGATCGTCTGCGCCACCGCGGTGAACGCGAACGCGCCAAGGAGGTTGAAGACACTCGCGAGCGTTAAGGCCTTGAGCGGGGTCAACGCTTTCGTCGCGATCACCGTGGCGATCGCATTCGCGCTGTCGTTCGCACCATTCAGGAAGTTGTAGAGTAGCGCAAGGATTATGATGATACTGACGTATAGAACTGCCGAGGCCATGAGATCAGATGCCGCCTTTCAAGCGGAAAGTTTCCAGGATATTCGCCACGTCCTCGCAGTTATCCATGGTATCTTCCAGGATGTCCACGATCTCCTTGATCAGCATCCGCTCGAGCACCTCGTTCGAATTCTCCGTCGGCGTGGTCATCAGCCGTTTGAGCCATTTACGATTTACCTTGTCCGCTTCATTCTCCAATTCGTTGATTCGTATACAGCTCTCCTCCAGCGTTACTTCACTGCGTCTGATGGCACGTAAACAGCACACGGCCTTCTTTATCTCGGTCGCGGCCTTCAGAATGATGGGTGCGAACTCACTCACGGGTTCGGGGATGGTCGGGTGCGGTGTGAATGCCAATCGCGCAACGGCCTTCTCCACGCCGTCGATCACGTTGTCAAGATTGTGCGCGAAATACCGGATGTCGCCCTTCTCCTCCGTGACCCGTGTGTGATCATGAAAGAGCCCCTGAATGATGTGGTGCACAATAGCGTCACCTTCCTGCTCAATGATCTTGAGCCGCTCTCTGATCTCCAGGAGGTTGGAACTGCGCGAATCATGGCTCAGCGAAGGGATCCCCTCGGGTTGATACTCAGCACTCAAATCCAGCATCAGTTGCGCGGCTTCCACCGCTGTATCCGCGAGCTCCTCGAAGAGGTCGAAGAATTTCTTCTCGTGCGGGAGGAAGACAGACATGCCATGCAAGACGGAACCGAGCACGAAGCATTTGGCAAAAAGGGTAGGTGCAGGGCTACGAGTTTCGGCTTGCCCGGTAATAAGAGTGGCAAACCGCTTCCGCGCTTCACCTCGTGTCATCCCTTGCAGAAAAAAAAGAATGCGGGGTATTTAAGCCTTTCGAAATTTCTATATATAGTATATATATTATATAGACTTGCTCTGTGAGATATGCGCCAGGAATTTCATGAATGCGCGGCTCCGGTGCGAGCGCTTGTTCTTCTCTTCGTGGCTCATCTCAGCAAAGGTCTTTCCTCGGATCTCGAATAGAGGATCATAGCCGAAGCCGTTCGTGCCCCTCGTCGTTTCCGCTATACGACCTTTCACGGCACCGGCGAAGAGCAGCGGCGTCGTCGTTCGTGATTCGCAGTAGGCGACCACGGTCTTAAAGGTTGCGTTGCGGGCTTCACCCGTTTGGTCAGCCATCAACCGCAAGATCCCCTCGTTCCCAATCGTCCGGAAGACGAATGCGGAAAAAGGGCCGGGAAAGCCGTTCAAGGCGGGTATGTGGAGTCCGGAATCTTCGAGGAAGAAGGGCCGCTTGATCGCGATCCGGCTCTGGATGTACGTCGCACTCTCACGCGCCACCTCCTCGACGGTATCGAGCTGCAGCTCGGGGTAGTCGTAATCGAGATGCTCAATCGTGATAGCTCGCGATTCGGATGCCGCCAGCTCCTGTATCTCCTGTACTTTGTGCGCATTGGAGGTGATGAAGAGCACCTTCCTTCTCGAGCCCATGGGTATCCACTGCTTAATATGCTCCAGCTATAAAGATATACCCGTAGCGTCCCCCAGCAAACACATGACGATCGACAGCAGTATCAAACTGGAGCACGGTGCAGGAGGCGAGGGAATGCACGAGTTGCTCAAGCTCGTGCTCAGATATTTTAACTTCACGTTCACGGCGAATCGCGGTAACGGCGATATGCGGAGCACGATCGAGGTGCCGTTACAGGCGCTGGACGATTCCGCAGTCGTTGATGACATCGTCTTTACGACCGATTCGCACACGGTGAAGCCGCTCTTCTTCCCGGGTGGTGATATCGGGTCTCTTGCGGTCGCGGGTACGGTGAACGACATCTCGGTTATGGGTGCGCAACCGCTTGGGCTCTCGGTCGCCTTCGTGATCGAGGAGGGGTTCCCGATGCACGACTTCGAGCGGGTGTTAGCGAGCATGAAGCGGACGTGCGAGGAGGCTGAGGTCGCGGTCGTCACGGGCGATACGAAAGTAGTGGAGCGGGGCGCGGTGGAGAAGCTGGTGGTGAACACCTCCGCGATTGGCCGGCGAACGGCAGCGTTAGAGCGTAATCTCGCGGAGGTGCGGAAGTACCGGGCGCTCAACAGCAACTGGTTAATCGATTCGAATCTGCGCGCGGGCGATAAGATAATCGTCTCCGGGTACGTCGGCGATCACGGCGTCGCGCTGCTTTCATTCCGTGAAGGGTTCGAGTTTGATACCGCGTTGGAATCGGATATCGCGCCCTTGAACAAGCCGATCCAGACGATCCTGGCGGTTGGTGGGATCGTAGCGATGAAGGATCCCACGCGCGGCGGGCTCGCGAATCTGCTGAACGAGTTCAGTGCGAAATCGAACGTCGGCATTCTGATCGAGGAGGCGGCGATTCCGGTCAGGGAATCGGTGCGGAGCGCCTGCGAGCTCCTGGGAATCGATCCGTTAGAGATCGGGAACGAGGGGAAGATGGTGCTCGGCGTAGTCAAGGAGAAGGCGGAAGCGGTGCTGGCGGCACTGCGAGAAACAAAGCAGGGTCGGGACGCCGCGATCATCGGCACGGCGACAGACGATTTGAAGGGCGTGGTGATGAAGACCCGGGTGGGTGGCATGCGGATCGTGGAGACGCCCATTGGCGATCCCGTGCCCCGGATCTGTTGAGTTTACACGACACGCGCTGCTCTGCTTCTATTGTGAAGGATCCTCGTGCTTTGGAATTCTGAGAAACTCATATATTACCTGTCGACTGTATCAAAAAACCGAGTTAGGCGTTAGGGCTTTTAATAGGTTAGCCATCGAGATCCTCAATTTTCCAATATCGCACGAGCAAGATCAGACTGTAGATGCCGATAGCAAACATAATCGCATCTTCATAGACGCCATACCTGGGGATTTGGATGAAGGGTGGAAAAGGAATCGCCCAAAAAAGGAGCAGGATGTACGCTATCTTATCAACCCGCGGCAGAGCGGTTGTCAACATAAGCAAGCCGAGAGCTGTCGTGGGGCATGGGAAGGTGCCAGGCATGATAAGGCTCGTGGAATGGTGTCCGAACGCGATACCAAATAGAGGGTAGCAGAACACCAGGAACATCAGCACCCAAAAAACATACGCGTGCCATCCGGCGGTTGGCGGCGAGAACTGCATCCTCTGCCTGAACAGATCGACCGCAAAAAGCACCGCCACAACGACGAAGATGGAGCCGAAGAGATAGTTCCCGTAACTATCGCCGGTTATATCCCTGGCAAGAATCAGGAAGAACACCACACCGTTCCATGCGAAGGCAATTGCGAGATACAGCTTGATGAACCTGGTCTGGACAGAACCGGGTTTGAGAAGAAGCCACTCAATGAGTAGAATTGCAACGATGTAGAAAATAATCTGGGCAGGCCAGATTTTCGAACCATAGGCTCCAATAATGCTCCACCACTCTTCTGCGGATATCATCTATTATTTATCTAATTTAGCTCCTTTCCGTCAAAATAGCCTGGG
>CAZFWT010000089.1:0-5658 GCA_964522635.1 uncultured Halobacteria archaeon
TGCTGACGGTCTGAAAGTGGTGATCGGCGCTTACCTTTGTACCATATAAAATACTATAACGCTTTGAATAATACCATGGCAAAAGAGTCGCTAGAAGACGCCTTTCTGGAAGACGCTCACGTCCTCATTCATCCCGTGCGATACAAAATCGTCAAATTGCTTGCTGAGAAGCCTCTGCACGTAAATGCGGTTGCCCTCGCGATGGGTATGGAACGGCGGCACGCTACACATCATCTGCGGATTCTGGAGGAATCAGGATTCATAACAAGCAAGTACGAAGTCTCGGAAGAGAAAAAATTGAAGGGAAAGGCACTAAGAGTCTGTACGCTCACTGACAAGGTCGCGGAAGTGAAAGCGGAGTTGAAAAATGATCTGGCGCAAGATCCTTAAAGCCTCACAGCAGGTTAACTAAATGTCTTACTCGAAATGGGCAGAACCGTCGCTTCATACCGGACAGTGCTCGAATCGCTGATCAGCGACTGGCAGGGCTTTCGGAAAGCCCTACGTAAAGAAGACCAGGAAGCGTTCGATCAGCTGATGAACAAGGCACGCGGTCTCGCCAGCGCCGCTGGGTACGATCCGCGGACCGATCCGATGGAATCGGTATTTATGTCGATCCTCGTAGGGTTGGAGAAAGAGATCGAAGAGCTACGGGAAAAGGTAAAAGAACTGGAGGAGCAGATTACCCACTCCTCCGATAGTTAGAACTGAGTTCAGGATCCGCTAACCTTGAACGCGCCTTTACTTTGGTACGAGTCCCTCAAAGGTCTTTGTTACTTCGCCCAGGAGCTTCTTCTCCTCTGTACTCAAGTTCGGTGATACCTGCAAACCCTTCAACACGCCGATTGCCTCAATCGTCTTGTTCATCTGCTCAGCAGGTGTTACCTGCTCCGCGGCTTTCTTCGCTCGCTTCGTTGCACGCTTGTGCTTCATCCTTACATGCCGCGCCAGGTCAAGAGGTTTCTCGAACTTCTCGCCACAATATTTGCATTTATATTCTGCCATAATGTCACTAATATAAGTCGCGTCTATATAAATATAATGCTATTTTATCTCAAATTGGTATCTGAAACCACTTTGGAAAGTAGTTAAGTAAGAGAAGCTTATCGCATCCCTCGTTTTGTGTACCTTAACAGTTCCCTTACTCACTTCGTTCGCCCCAGCCTAACAGTATGAGTGCACTGTCGATATGGTCCCGCCTCCCCAAAGAAACCCTCCTGGTTTCTAGCCGATTTCCTGGATAGCGGGATAAAGAGTCAAGAGAAGAAGAGGGCGTCCAGTCCAACCCACCCGCCCGCCCACACCATCACGCCCTCTTCTTCTCCACTTCACGGTCCCGCTAAGCGTCATACTGTTACCTATGCCCTTTTCGCACCTCATGGGGCCGCATACTACAATACTATCGCAAGCACTTCTATAAGCCGTTCTCAGCCATCTTCTTATCATCCTCCTCCTGATCATCCTCATTCTCATTCTTATCATTCTTTACGTGCAGCAAACGAACGAACAGCAGCAAATCAGCGAACAACGGGTAGCGCACAAATGGATAACTTCAGTGCAGTTTCTTTAGCCCCGTTGCACGGGGTCCCCAACAGACTCTCAGGGTTCGATTTGTATTAGCATAACACCCTCGGTGCTCCCTATGAGGGAGACCTAACCTCTTTTTAGTGATACCGCATGCAAGTGCCTGGTGTATCAACCTCTTTTCACTCCCTTCGCATCGCATCGCATCGCATCGCACCGCAACTCGATTAATTAGACAGACTCTCGTGGCTTCGCTATGTAAGGCCGAGGTCGTAGTTTTAATCCCTGACCCGCAGGTCCAGGGTTAAAACCACGAGTTTTTCCGCCGTGCGGTATGTTTAACCTCAGCACGCCGAAAAAACCGCGATTTGGCGTACAGTATGTGAGCGTCAGCACGCCAAATCGCGCCCCGGCCGTCGAGAAAAGGGAACACTGAGCCGCAAGACCTGGGGCGTTCTAAAATCTCACGATTTTCCCCCTAAGAAGTTTCTGCCTGGTGGTATGCGTCTAGGGGCAGAAACATCTTTAGCGGTCGCCCGCCCCAGCTCTTGCTTCGTCTAGCAGTGCATCCTCCTTAGCAGGGCATCATCAGCAGCAGTGCATCCTCCTTTTTAACTTCAAAAGTGGCACGGAATCGTCTTTTTCCGCTTCGATTCAGGGGCATGTCCTGGCGCAGCCAAGGAAAAAAGGGAAGGGATAAGAAATTGGGATGCGAAGAAGCGGCGGCTAAAGCGGCGGGAGAAGAAGAAGAGGAGGAGAAAAAATGAGGAAAATGATGTTTGTGGTAAGGAAAGTAAAGGAGTGTTTAGTGAGGGAAGGTGTGGTTTTTAGTGTGAGAAAATGGGGAGATATTGGAAAGTGTAGTGAAGTGATAGTTGAAGATGTGGGAGTTTGTGAGAAGAGATGTGTAAAATGGATAGAGAGTAAGGAGGAGTTAAAGGAGTTTGTGGGGTTGAGTGGGTTGAGAAGTGTTGATGAATGGTGGAAGTGGTGTGAGAAGTTTGGATGTAATAAAGGTGGATGGTTGTGGGAAGTGAAGGTTGTGAAGAGAATGAAAGGAGGGTTGGAGTTATGGATGTGAAAAAAATCCTGCGACGGTGGAAAATCCGTAGGTGGGAACTAGACCGAAAAAGGCTACTTGAAGAGCTCCTGGGGGGGAGAGTGAGGACCTGTGGAGGTGTGTAATATGATTTATGATCCCTGGCATAGGCCTGCAACCGGGACTGAATCCTGGAGGGATCACAAGGGAGTGAAGAAAATGCACCACCATTTCCCCACCCTGGATCCCTCAGTACGTGATTATGTGCTGAGGGTAAATAAAGCCGATGAATTGCGTGGCGAGCTCATCGGACAGGCCTTGATTTTCGAGGCCGAGTTAAACGCCTGGTACGACAAGTTGGAAGAAAGGGAGGACGACTAAAATGGCTGCGGAAGATCTTGCAACGAAGGCGCAGATTAAGCGCCTCTATGCCGTCATCTACGCGACGCACAGCGATCCTAAGGAGTGGAAGAAGGAGCGGAATATCTCGTCATTCGAGAAGCTGACTCGCGTGCAAGTTTCTACATATATCGAGGAGCTCGAAGAGCTTGAGAACGAGCTCAAAGGGCGGAACCATCGGGAACTGAACGAAGGCACGCAGCGCCAGGTAACAGCTACGGTCATCGATGACGATGTCGTTCTTGAGCCCACGGCTGACCTGGCAGTGACAGATCGCGAGCGCGAAATAGCGGACTTAGCGAGCATAATGCGCGAATGCGCGCGCGCAGCACGCACGATCGTTGAGGACGAGCTCAGCAACGGTGGCGGGCTCACAGAGACCACCAAGGCGACCTTGATCGAGCGCTTCTCGGTGACGTTGTTCATCGAAGCGCGAAAGCGAGGGCTCTGAAGATGACCATATGCGAGCGTGCAGAGAAGATCGAGAACGTCTTTAACACCATGCCGAACTATGCGGTGGAGGCTGGGCGCGATATGGTGAACGCCCACCCAACCATCCAACAGAACTTCATGCGTGGGATCGCGGCCTTCATCCTGGCAAAAGCGAAAGGCCGGTATGTGGATGACCGTAACGAGGCGACCTACAAGCTGTGCGTCGAGTTGGCGAAGACGATCAGAGAGACGGTACCCGAAGACGATATCACTGAGACGGACGGCAATGAGTGCATATACCTGCCGTTCATATAAACGGACGCGAGCGATGACGCAAACAGATCTCGAAACCTTTGGGGCGGTCATTCCGCCCCGGAGGTTCAAATGCAGCCCACAATGTGAAGGCTGCGGCGCGGTCTTCACTGAAACGCAGTTCGCAGACTTACCGCTCCTCGGCAAGAACATCATCTGGAATCTCGAGGCCCGCCAATGCCCATACTGCGCCTGCGAAGTGCTCGGGTGGTTGAAAGGAGGCTCGTAAGTAGATGGCAGCATCCGTACTATTCGATGAGCGAACGCTGGCCACCGGGGCCGGCGTCCTCCCGGCCCCATTTCCGTTCCTCGACAAGGTTATTTCCCTGGTGAAGAGGGCGCAAATCACCGATATCCTCTTCGCACCGCATCCCACCCATGAGGAGCGGGTGTGGCTCGTCGGGTTCCTGAAGTACGCCGGCTATACCGTCGATGAGGTCTGCAAGATCATCGACCAGCACTGCGAGTGGCAAGACTACAAGCCCAGCATCACAGCATATCAAGTCGAGTCCGTCTTCCGAGCGCCGCATCGTGATCACCCGCGGACCAGCTCACCGATAAGACGCAAACGAAAATGGCAGCTCACCGCCATGGAGACGCTGCGGGTCAAGGTCGCACGGTCTGCTGCTGCGAACCGCAAGATCGAACGCTATCTCAAAGAGCACGGCATCCCCACGTACACCGCACCGCATAGCGAAGATCTGCCATTCCGACCCGAGCTCCTGCAGCAAGACAAAAGAGCACCGAGGTTTTGCTAGCTATGCAGCTCCGAAGCAGTAAACCCATGTCGCGGTACGAACGGCAGCGGAGGAAGCGGTCCCGCGAGCAACTCCTCGCGACTCCTATTGCCTTCGTGCCTGTCATCGCGATCGTGCTCACTGCGGAATACGAGAACCCACTGATACTGCTCGCTGCTGCCATCGCGTGCGCGCTTCCAATACTGATGGGGTGGTGCTGATGGCAAAGAAAAATGTCTACGATATCGTGACCGAGCGAATCCTGGAGCTGCTGGATCAAGGCGTGGCACCCTGGAAACGGGCCTGGAACTTCCGGGCCGGGCTCCCGCAAAACTTCGATTCTAAGCGCCCTTACCGCGGCTTCAATCTCATGTATCTCGCATTCGTGCAGATGCTCGAAGGGTGGCAGTATCCCTATTTCCTGACGTACGTGGCCGCACGCAAGCACGGCTGGCAGGTGAAGAAGGGCGAGACCGGCAATCTCGTCGTCTTCAATAAAACCTATGAGCAAACGGAAACGGACGAACTCACCGGCGAGGTGCAGACAAAACGGCGATGGGTGCTGCGGTATTATTACATCTTCAACCTCGACCAGATCAAAGGGTGGTCCAGTGAAGATCTGCCAAAGCCGGCCAAATCAGCGCAAGCGATACGCACCTGTGAGGACATCATCGCGAAGTTCGTCGACGGCCTGCCCCCGATCCAGCACGGCCGACCGGCTTACTGGCCTACTCGCGACGTGATCACCCTACCGGACCGCGCGGAATTCGAAAGCGAGGAGCACTACTACGCAACCCGATTCCATGAGACCGTGCACGCAACCGGCGCGCAACACCGGCTCGCACGCCCCGGCGTCGTTGAGCCCGCACAATTCGGGTCCGAGAAGTATAGCTTCGAAGAGCTGATCGCCGAGCTGGGCGCCGCGTTCTTGACTGCCATGAGCGGGATCTCGGACAAGGTCATCGATCAGAATGCAGCGTACGTCAAGAGTTGGCGTGATAAGCTCGCCGACAACCCCACCTGGATCGTCAAAGCGAGCAGCCAGGCACAGAAAGCAGTGGACTATCTCCTGGGAACGTCTTATTGAAGCGGAGCGGGAAGGTTGGGCCTTCCCCCTTTTCTCTTTTTTTTCAGCTCGCGCGTCATTCTCAGCCATCGCCCTTTTTTATCTTCTCACAACTATTTTTGAATAAGGAAGTGTTGGAGAGTGACAGG
>CAZFWT010000090.1:0-2894 GCA_964522635.1 uncultured Halobacteria archaeon
AAGTTCCCTATTTCACCGAAACTTTAAATAGCCGCTTGATAATCATTAAAAAGGTGAAATAGACGGCGTGATAGCCCAGTTGAGTAGTTTTTACCAGTACATTTGCGCTGAAAATCCCGGTCGGCGCATTCGGCCTTCTCCGGGTCTTCTCGATAACCGTACGTACGTACGTATGTATGTATGTACGTAAGCACCTACCAGCTACTTCACCACGCTCTCCATGGTGGTATCGATGACGACATCGAAGGGGATCTGCTTGGTCCAGCCGGCACGTTCGAAGATGTTCATGAAGCTTACCCCAATGATCTTCGGCTTCGCGTCGCCTGTGATCTCCGCAATCATCTCCGTAACCGCCTCGGGAGCGCACCCGAACTTCGGCATCGCCAGACCGCCGAGCACCACCACCACATCCGGGGCGTCCGGGTCGGCATGCTCATCCAGCACGCTGAAACCCACATTCGGAACCTCCGTAATCTTCCGCGCTTCCTTCGCGTCCGCAAGGGGTACATAGCTCATCTCAAAGCCCTTGTCCCGCACGGTATAGGCGAGCAATTCGATAAATGGCGTGCAGACCGCAACAGAGCCGGTAAAGACCACCTTCGCACCCGCTTCGACCGCACCGATTTGCTCCCGAAAGGCACCTGTAAAGCCTACAATTCCACTCTTCTTCTCCATTTTCGCAACCTCTCCTCCTTATTTCGCTTCATTCGCTCATTCATTATACCTTAATTTTATTTTATATATGCGGTGGATTATCTTTATTTATTTTATACCCAGATCTTTTGCGGGCACGCGCGCAGAGCGGAGCAGAGCGGAGCAGGACTGGAGGATAGAGAACAGAATGAGCAGAGGAGAACGTGATAGTGCGCATGGAACAAGCCGAACGATAGAGATCTTTGATACCACCCTGAGAGATGGTGAGCAGACGCCGGGCATTTCGTTCTCGCTCGAGCAGAAGCGTACGATCGCGCGGCAGCTGGAGAAGCTTGGCGTGGACATTATCGAGGCGGGCTATCCGATAGCGTCGAAGGAGGAGAAGTCGATCGTGAAGTTGATTGCAGCGGAGGGCTTGTCGGCTCGGGTCTGCGGACTCGCGCGCGTCCTGACACAGGATATTGACGCGTGCATCGACTGCGAGGTCGATCTGATCCACATCTTCGTGCCTTCATCGCAGATACAGCGCGATCATACCACGCGTATGAGCGAGGACGCGGTGAAGGAGCAGACGTACGCGATGACGAAGTATGTGAAGGAGCAGGGCTTCGCCTGTATGTTCTCTGCGATGGACGCGACGCGCACAGACCGTGGTTATCTCATTGAGCTCTTCAAGACCGCGGAAGCGGCTGGTGCGGACATCCTCAACGTTCCCGATACCGTAGGCGTGAGCGAGCCATTCGCGATCTTCGAGCTGGTGGACGCGATATATCGCGCGGTCCGCGTGCCGATCAGCATCCACTGCCATAATGACTTCGGACTCGCCGTGGCGAACAGCCTGGCGGCCGTGAAGGCAGGTGCATCGCAGGTGCAGGTCTCGATGAACGGCCTGGGCGAGCGCGCGGGCAATGCGGATCTCGTGGAGACCGTCATGAGCCTGAGCGCGATCTACGGGCTCAGAACGAATATCAAGACGGCGTATCTCTTCGAGACGGCGAAGATGGTTGAGCGATTCTCCGGCGTTCAGATCCCGATAACGAAGCCGATCGTGGGTGAGAATGCCTTCTCGCACGAGTCGGGCATCCACGCCCACGGGGTGATCGAGAAGAGTGAGACCTTCGAGCCGGGTATTATGACGCCGGAGATGGTGGGGCATCGACGGCGGATCGTGCTCGGTAAACATACCGGGCGGCATTCGGTGGAGAAGAAATTATCGGAGATCGGGATGTTCCTGCAGAGGGAGCAGGTGGATGAGATCCTCGAGCGCGTAAAGGAGCTGAGCGCGGGCGGCAAGAAGGTCACGGACGATGACCTCTTCACGATCGCGGAAGTGGTAACCGGAGAGGTTTCGAAGCACGAGCGCGTGGTGGAGCTCAAGGAGCTCTCGGTCATGACCGGGAACAATCTGATACCGACCGCGTCGCTGAAGGCGATCGTGCGGGGCAAGGAGTGCTGCAGCGCGCAGATGGGCGTTGGGCCCGTGGATGCCGCGTTGAAGGCAGTGCAGGAGGTAATCGGCGACGAGCTGGGGGGCTGCATCGAGCTGAAGGATTTCAGGATCGAAGCGATCACCGGCGGCTCGGACGCGCTCGCAGAGGTCATTGTGGGCGTCAAGAAGGGCGATCGGATCGTGACCGCACGGGGGGCACGAGACGACATTGTGATGGCCTCCATTGAGGCGTATGTCAACGCAGTGAACAGGCTGTTGCAGAAATAGTTAGTGGATGGATGCTTTCCTTTCGACTAGGCGGCCTCGTCGAACTCAAGAACCGTGAATCAGGAACACCAGCCTCAATGCTGAGTGCTGAGCCGAGCGGACGAGAAGCGTACTTTAGCGTTCCTCTCGCCGCCGTATCCCTACGACAGTGAGCGCAGCGAGCAGAACGACGAGCGCAAGCAGCCCCGATGGGGTGAGAGCGGGTACACGAGGTCCGAGATAGTTCGCGATATGATAATCAGCATTACCGTTCAGTGAGACAGTGCATTCATCAATGGCGGGATTATAGCTGTATTTTCCAAACACCTCGACCCGGTCACCAACGGAAAGATTGTCCTCGAAATATCCCCCGGGTGGGTGGGGAGATGTACATTATAACCTCTACCCCGGTACAGTTCGGGTGCGGACCACTGATCACCTCGTCGACCGTCACCATGCACTATGTTGCGCCGGGAAGTACATGCGGACCATCGGTTACCGTCCCCAGGAACACGATGTCCTCATTCGGATCGGCAACGACGGT
>CAZFWT010000090.1:2994-5294 GCA_964522635.1 uncultured Halobacteria archaeon
AAGTAGAAGCAGAAGATCACGATTCTTCTCTCGCACTCGTTCGTTTCGGTTGTGAACGTGTAGCGTACGTAGACAGGGTAAGAAAAGGTAAGCATAGATAAAGAAAGAGAGAGCGTGAAAGGCGAACATGAGGAGCTATAAGATTGCAGTAATGCGTGGCGATGGCATCGGGCCCGAGATCGTGGATGAAGGCATCAAGGTGCTCGAGGCGGTGTCCGAGCCGGAGGGCTTTGAGCTTGATTGGATCGAGTATCCGCACGGTGCGGATCATTTCCTGGCGACCGGTGAGTTGCTGAGCGAGGCAACGTTGAAGGAGCTGGCAGGGTGCGCGGCGATCTATTTCGGCTGCATTGGTGATCCCCGTCTGGCGCCCGGCGTCCTGGAGCAGGGGATACTGCTCGCACTCCGGTTCTACTTCGATCAGTACGTCAATCTGCGGCCGGTGAAGCTCCTCGAGGGTGTGCGTACGCCGCTGGCGGGCAAAGGGCCCGCGGATATCGATATCAGCGTGGTGCGAGAGAACACGGAGGATTTCTACATCGGTATCGGCGGCCGCGTAAAGGGTGCAAAGGGCGCGGGCAGCACGAAGAACACCCTGGAGATTCTGCGGTCGCTCTATCAGGTCAAGTTCGAGCTGGATATCGAGACCGATGCTGATGAGCTCGCCTACCAGATCGGGGTGGTCTCGCGCAAGGGCTGTGAGCGCGTGATGCGGTTCGCCTTCGAACTCGCGCGGGAGCGCGCGAAGAAGCTAACGAGCGTGGACAAGGCGAATGTGCTGACGCACTGCTACGGGTTCTGGCGCGAGATCTTCACGGAGGTCGCGAAGGACTACCCGGAGGTCGAGACTGAGTTCAATTTCGTGGATGCGATCACCATGTGGTTCGTGAAGAATCCCGAATGGTATGACGTTGTGGTCGCGCCGAACATGTTTGGTGATATTATTACCGATCTGGGCGCGATGATCCAGGGCGGCCTGGGACTCGCACCGGGCGGGAACATCAATCCTGAGGGGGTATCCATGTTCGAGCCGATCCACGGTTCTGCACCGAAGTACAAGGGGAAGAACGTCTCGAACCCGATCGCGACGATCTGGGCCGGTGCGCTGCTGCTGGCGAATATCGGTGAGAAGCGCGCTTCCGATCGCGTTATAGAAGCGATTGAGTCGGTCTTGAAGGAGGGGAAGGTGCGGACCTACGACCTTGGCGGCAGCTCGAAGACGCGTGAGGTCGGGGACGCGATCGCGCAGCGGGTACGGGCCCAGGAGTAACCACCGGAGGGGGAAACGCAGGGCTGCGTTTCGAGCGCCGTCAGGCAGTGAGTGCTTCGAGTTTACGAAGCTCGGGTCTACGGAACCCGATAAAGAGCCCGTTGGCTTTGCCGCCCACGCAGGTCCTGGTCTTCTGACCTGGCGGCAGCACGGTGGTGAGGTGCGAGCTGAGAACCTTTACCGTATCGTTCCCCTCGGTTCTGATCAGTATCCCGCCCTCGATGCCGATAATCCAGATGAAGGTGCGTGTCTTTGGCGGTATCAAGCTGGCCAGTGCCGGATGCTCGAGATCGAGATGCGTCACGGTCGCGCGAGCATAGCCTTTCAGATGGAGGTAGACGTGCGCGTCGGTTAACTCCTCCTCGTCGTTCAGAAAGATGCGCGCGTCCAGCGGTAGTTTGCCTGCTGTTGTAGGTATGGTCATGTCATGGATGTAATTACTGCGCTCTTACACAAGTGCTGCAACAGTGTTAACCTGCCTATCATTGTATGATGTAGTAAGGAATGGCCCGGCATTACTGACTATCATACATACTTTCAACGCGCCCCCTATCAATCGCCTCAGCATCGTCCCTTAATCATTCAAATCGAGCATCTCCAGCGGTTTAAAGACTTCTATAAAATCCAGACAGTACCTCTCGCTCCCTCGCGTTCACACGCGCGCGTATGTACGGACTACGAAGCCCGGACTGCTTCCAGCCGTTCGAGCCGTTCTTTACCGCGCTGATCTCTGTTGCGAGCGCTTCGATCCGTTCCTCCGTGGTGAGCGCGTGCTGGGCCAGCAGCTCCTTCAGCTCCCTGTTGTCATGATGCAGCAGCTTGAAATTGGTGTCACTCTCGCTCCGGAACCCCTTCAGCGTATCAGTGTTCTCTTTGAGAAGAGCGGTGGTATGATCTAATTTCCCGATCATGACGTCCTGCTTCTCGATCATGACATCCTGCTTCTCGATCATGACATCCTGCTTCTCGATCATCCCGGTCATTCTAGCATTTGCTATGTCGAGCCGTTCACCCAGCTCCTCAGCCATCT
>CAZFWT010000091.1:0-5167 GCA_964522635.1 uncultured Halobacteria archaeon
GCAATGCGCCACCTTGGTAAGGTGGAGATCGCGGGTCCAAATCCCGCCCAGGGCTCTTATACATAAGTTTTAAGCCCTCGCATACCTTACTTAATTGCGGGCTATATACACGAGTTTCAGCACATGCCAGAAGACGAGCTCCTGTTCCCCGAGCCAGAAGCACTGATACGAGCATTTGCCGAGGACACGAAGCGGAGGCGAAGATCGTCTGTGGTCAAGCGAATGCCCATGCTCCTCGCTGAGGATTCTGAACCGCTCCAGACGATTCTGATCTGCCGTGAGCCTGATGAACGGATCCTTATACTGAAGGACTTCGCGACGGCAAAGCGGCGAAAACAGCAAGGGCGCTGACCGCACGCACGGAATGAGCCGTCACATTCACCGCAGGCGCCGCCTTGGGAAATCATATCTATACTCCACAAATTGACGGTAAGCAAGGAGGTTTTATATTGAAATTGAATCAATCGTTGAGCATGATCAGCACTACAACCATCGATGACGAGTTGAAAAAGAAGATTCTGACATTCCAGAGAAATGAAATTACGGAACATTATATTTACCGCAAGCTAGCTCAGTCGGTGAAGGACGAGCAAAACAAGCAGGTTTTACTTGGTATTTCTGACGAAGAGCTCAAGCACTACCAGATATGGAAGAAATACACGAATCAAGACGTGAAGCCCTCTCAATTGATGCTGTTGAAATACTATCTCATAGCTCGGATACTGGGCATAACGTTCGGCGTGAAGCTGATGGAAAAGGGAGAGGAAAGCGCTCAGGTGTCATATCACGATATAGCCCATCAGATATCGGACGCCAGGAGAATAATAAGGGATGAAAACGAGCATGAGAACAAGCTTATCAGCATGATCAATGAGGAGCGGCTCATGTATGTCGGATCAATCGTTCTAGGGCTGAACGACGCTCTCGTCGAACTAACAGGAGCACTCGCGGGCTTCACCTTCGCGTTTCAAAACACACGCCTTATCGCATTGGCTGGTCTTATTACCGGCATAGCAGCCTCACTTTCTATGGGCGCATCCGAGTATCTATCAACGAAGTCTGAGGCAGATGAGGAAGGACTGAAGGACCCGGTCAAAGCATCGATATACACCAGTTTTGCGTATATCTTAACCGTGGCCTTTTTAATACTGCCCTTCTTTGTACTGCCGAATGTCTATATAGCCCTGGGAGCAACCCTGGTTAACGCGCTCATCGTGATCTTATTATTCACGTTTTACGTTTCGGTTGCCAAGGACCTCCCGTTCAGGAAACGGTTCCTTGAGATGGCTAGCCTCAGCCTCTGTGTGGCTGCTCTGACGTTTGCTATCGGATTCCTGATACGGACATTCTTAGGAATTGACAGTTGATACCCTTCATTCGATTTCGATCATAACGTACCGGAGCCTGCTCTGATAACCTCAGTGCAAAGGCATGTATCACTGGTACAGACGATTAACGCCGTGAATGAGCGCGTTCACCGAGGCAATGACGATGTCCTCGCTCACACCGCTCGCGGTTAGCGTGCGATCACCACGACTGATCCGGACAACGACGTTCACGAGCGCGTCCGTTCCGCCGGTGATCGCGTCGACGTGATACTCCTCGAGCTGTAGATCGTTCATCTCATGGCCCGCGAGCGCCTTCCGTAACGCGTTGATCGCCGCATCCACGGGCCCGATACCCACGCTGGCCTCTGTTATCTCCTCGCCGTTGATCTGTAAGCGAATCGATGCGGTAGGACATACGTTCTTCCCGGAGACCACTGAGAGATCAAGCAGCTTGATCTTCTCCTCGCGCTCGATACGTAAGACATCCTCGACGATCGCCTGGAAATCAGTATCGGTGACCAGTTTGCCTTTATCGCCGAGCGCCTTCACCTTCGCCAGGATCTGCTGGGTCTGTTCCTCGTTGGCGGTGAGCCTCATGTCCTCAAGTACGCGCTTCACCGACGCCTTCCCGGTATGCTTACCAAAGGCGAACCGGCGCGTCCTGCCGATGATTGCCGGATCTATCGGCTCGTACAGGGTTGTATCCGCCAGGGTTCCGTGAACGTGCATGCCGGACTCGTGCGTGAATGCGTTCGTGCCGATCAACGGCCGGTTCGGTGCGATGGGCATCTTGGTCAAATTCCGGATGAGTCGCGAGGTCTCATACAATTTCGCCTTTATTATTCGCGTCTTCACGCCGTAGAGCAGCTCTAACGCGGTCACAACCTCTTCCAGGGATGCGTTACCTGCACGCTCACCCAGCCCGTTCACCGTGACGTGCACGCACTTCGCACCCGCCTGAACCGCGGCAATGGAATTCGCCGTGCCCAGGCCGAAATCGTTATGACAATGGACGGAAACGGGTGTCGCAACGGTGCAGAGCTCCTGGAATATCTCTTTCGCGCGCTCTGGATAGAGCACGCCCACGGTATCGCAGAAACATAAGCGGTCAACGATCGGCGCTAACTGGTCGAAGAAGAATTTCAGGAATACCCTATCAGCCCGCGACGCGTCCTCTGAACTGATCTCAACGGCTAAGCCATGCGATTTCACGTACTCCGCCATCTCAATCGTCTTCGCGAGTAGTGTCTCCCGATCCATCTTCAGCTTCTTCTGGATGTGCGCATCAGAAACGGGCGCCACCAGATTCACTGCGTCCACATCGCAGGCGAGTGCGGCATCGATATCGCCCTTGAGGAGCCGTGCGAACGAGCAAATGTCCGCGTTCAAGCCCTCGTTCGCGATCGCTTTAATCCCACGCTGCTCACCTTCCGAGATGATCGCCGTTCCTGCCTCGATGATGTCCACACCGAGCAGATCGAGCTGCTTGGCTATCAGCACCTTCTGCTCAGGGGTCAGGGACACACCAGGGGTCTGCTCACCATCGCGCAATGTGGTATCCAGGATCTTTATCGTCTTCTCAACCGCCATAGGCACGCGCTCCTTGTTTACTAACTATAAGTAGTGAATCGGCGTGTATTAATATTAGAGTAGATAGCCTGAGAGCCTCAAAACTGAGGAAGTGGCGTGCACACCAGTCGCCGGCTCTTCACTTCAGCAGCAATCTGGAGGGAGAAATGCAGACCATCATCATCTACGCATCGCGACATCAGGGGAATACGGCAAAAGTGGCTCTTACGATCGCAGGAGTGCTCACCGCTGAACTCATTACCGTTGATCAGGCACACGGCACCGCAATCGAGGAGTACGACCTCATCGGGCTCGGCTCGGGAATCTACTGGGGCAGGCACGACAGGGAGTTGCTGGCGCTGGTTCGCGCGTGGCCAGCGCGAAGTAACAGGAAGGCGTTCACCTTCTCCACGAGCGGGCGGGCGGAGGGCAGAATTTTCAACCGGTATAACCGGCGCTTGCGCAACGCATTAACGGAGAAGGGGTTCACGATCATCGGCGATTTCTCCTGCCGCGGCTATAATGCGGTGGGACCGCTCAAGCTCCTCGGCGGGTTCAATAGAGGCCGGCCGAACGAGGCGGATTTAGCGGCTGCCACTCGGTTCGCGCACGGGCTGCGGGTACCGGAGCCGAAAGAAGGCTGATCCCGATCTGCATCAGAACAATCGTATCGCCGGTATCCAGTCCTCGTGCCGCTTCCCGTTGACGTCTACAAACTCGGTGCAGGTGATCGTTCCTCCGGTGATCTCTGCGGTTTTGGCATGGATGATCTGCGGATAGGACCCCGTAACGATCGAGTAATTATAGGTGTGCCCCGTGAGGAGCGTAACTGCAGGTGTAAGAGTAATGTTGTGCCAGTCACCCTGGTAGCCGTTCCACGTGCCACTTGTAATCAGTGCGCCGCTCTCGTTGTAGAGCTTGATCGATTCCGTATGGCCGCCGGTTCCAGGACAGGGGTACGTATAGAGTTTGGAGACCATGATTGGCTGATTTGGTGTGATCGAGCCGTTATGTACTCCGCTGATTGAAGGATATGCGCCTTCGCCAGTATCAAGCTCCTCCGTTACTTCGGTCACTCTCAGTACCACCGCGTCAAACGTCCCCCAATCTCCCGCCGAATCCTGGCCGTGAACAAAGAGCGTGTGGTTTCCGATAGCCAAGCCACTGATATTCACCGTCGCTGTTACCGATTCACTCGCCGAGTCAAAGGTGCCATCTGCCGGAGTCATTGCCACCCCGGTCCCGTCATCACCCACGGCATCGACGAAATATTCTGCGGCAGCGACGGTGAGTGAGACGTTGTTTTCGAGTTCACGGATACTGATGCTGCCTGCTTTTTGCGGGATCTTTTCAGGTCGCGACATCGCAATCTGAGGGCCGCTCTGCATCACACTCGAGAACGTCCCCCCAGGCACGGTAATATTGGTGACGTACCAATGGTCTAGGGGAGACATGCTGTGCGGCCCGAAAGTCTGCACTATTTCGTTTGCCGTGCCTTCAAACAGTGTAACGATAATCGTAGCATCAGAGACAGGACCGCTCCAATCATAGTAATGAACACCAACGGAGTAGGTACCGGCTGGCGGGTCATAGATAGTAATGTGTTCTGGGCCATAGCCATAAACATCGTCCACATCAAGATACGGATCATTGGTATCGTTATGGGCTGGATCTTCGGGATCGTAGTGCTCACCATCGCCATCCCAGTCCGGGTATTCATTGGCCCAGTAGCAGTTATCGGCTGAGCCCAGGCTATCCCCTGGCTTGGCAAGATACAAGTCGAGATCCGTATAATCAGTGTTCCAGGTAAGCCTGATCCGCATGCCCGCCGCTTCGGCACCCAGCGTATTCACCGTTACCGTGCCCTTTATCAACTCGCCAACCTCGTCACCGATGGATAGTATGTACTCACCATCAGGCACAATATAGCCGTGCATATGCCTGCCATCCCAGCGAGTGGTATACGTGCCATTACTGATCTCGATCATCGGGAGGATCTGAACAGGCTCCCACCAGCCCTCCTTCAGGATCCAGAGTTCTAGCGGCCCCAGTCCCGGTGCCCCTGTCGCGGTTATCAGCGTTGTCTCTCCGATAACGGGATTGAATGGATCGGGATTGGCGGTGAGTGAGGTTAATGGCTTATCTCTCCGCACCGTCACCACACCCGAGACCAGCTCTTGCCCGGTACCATTGACAACGGAAAGAATGTATGTCCCGTTCGGCACGGACTCGCCCCAGGTCATGTGCGTCCCGTTCCAGGTGACGGTATA
>CAZFWT010000092.1:0-5159 GCA_964522635.1 uncultured Halobacteria archaeon
TCTACCAGGATCGGGCGCTCACCTGTAACGAGGAAGGCATTGACGTACCCGAATGGAACTGTATGTATACCTTCAACTACCCCCTTCATTTTCACTCATTTTTTATTCGAATTTTCTTCCATCTGTTGCGTCAGCAGCTGCCGGAATTCAGGCTTCTTCATCAGCGCCAACAAGACGGATACTATATCGAATCCCTCCTCCTCGGATCTGCTTATCTCATCGAGCATCATAAGCTGCCGATTCGCATATTCGCGCGCGTATTCTTCCGCCACGAGTCCGCGATGGAGATAATAGCTGATCGCCTGCGAGCGACTGTCCCAGAGACCCTCTTCCACCTCTTTATCGAGCCGTTGCTTCGTCCGTGAAGTAAGGCAGATCGAAAACGTATCCTTTGTGTCCCCAGCTTTTTTTCTCTTAGATTCGGCGCTTCCGCCCCGCGCCTCCCCGCCTTCTACCATTTGGTTTCACCTCACCGATACCCTTCTTTATCTTTGTTTATAAATATTGCTATTCAACAGATAAAAAGTATTTCCTTCATGCATACAAATACCATTTGCCGATGGTTTTATATACTCACTTTGCGCTAGATAATCCCTGTTGGGGTTCATCCAACTTCAACAAAAAGGAGGCATGTTGCCATGGAAGACAAACCGAAAGAAATGGGAGCAGTCGGACACCCTGGCATTGTAGGAATTGAGCTAGATGAGGGGCACATATTTCGTTCTACCCAAGAACACACCCAGTCCCCCTCTAAGAGACCTTTGAGGCCGGATACGCGGCTGGCATTGGAACAATTTGTTGAGAAGTGGCGACCCTTCATCGATGATCCTTCGCTTTTGGATCAGCCGATGCGCATGGTTGCGGAGTTCTTCAGGGAAGTTGCGATCGAGGAGGGGCTGATCGGTGAATGAAAGACATCGTCGCGCGAATGCCGCTGCGCTGCTCCCTGATCAGGGACACGGTCACGACCAGGGACGGCGAGGTCACCGAAGAGCGCACCGTAAGGCTGGAGAACGACACGTTCTCCGTCATACTGAAAGGGCAGCCCGACAAACTGCCCTTCATCGAAGGCGAAGAGTACAGCGCCGAATTCCGCACGCCGCAGATGCAGCTGCCCTTTCTTGACGAGACCGCCGAGAGCGAGTCTGAGCAAGTGAACGGCACGGAAGGTGATATGGAAAGCGGTGAGTGACATGAACCTGGCGGTGGGGTACGGGCTTACTCCAAAGCGGACTCGTTTCACCTCCTCTTTTACACCTTCCGCTGAGTTATATCGCCCCATAACTCTTGGTTGGGTTTACTAAAGTCCGCGGAGAAATAGGTCCGGCCCCAGATTCCCGTTTGCGTGGCGCGGCGGTGTGATCACCGCCCTCAATGCAGACGAGAAACACGAGATCGCGGCACGCCGTCATCGCTGCGCGCTCTGCGGCGAACCAAAGCAGCTGACGCATAAGAAGATCTCCGGCGGCGTGCCCGTTTTTATCTGTACCACCTGCGCGAACGATTACGTGCAGCGCGCACAACGCGTTCAAGCGCGGCACGAGCCATCGAAAACGTTCCTGATCGAAGTCTCCACGCACAAGCTCGCAGCGGTGACGTTCAACGGCATCCTCGCAGATCTCAAATGCCTGATCGATGAGTACCTGGAAGAAGAACGCTTCGCTGACGATATAGATATCCGTCTGATCAGGGCAGGGGTGAGTAAGTGAGCGAGTGACGTGATCCCCCTAGCGTATTCTGCACTAACACTGTGCGAGGCCGCTTATCTCTGTAAGACCGTCGGCGGCTATTTCGATGCCGACCGTCAAACAGTGATGCTGCAGGAAGAGGACGCGAGCGATGTACGTCTATACCATGCGCCGGAGGCGTCTTGCGAAGAAACAGAAAGAACGATAACGTGTAAAATCTGCGGTCAAGAACTAACGAACGTGCCCGAGCAGGCCGCAGTAAACGAGCTCGGGTGGAAGCGGCAGGAACGCATCTGGATATGTCCGCACTGCGTGTGGGAGCACAAGCTTCAAGAAGCATGAAAGACTCCCAACGAAGTCGGGCTGGCTGGTGAGTGGGAACGAAAATAGCTTAGCTGCTGCTTCCATGAGTGACGGTTTCGGGCTCGCAAAAAAAGAAGTACGAAAACAAGATCCCCCGCCAGACCCTATCTTGAATTCGCACTTCCCTATCTTGAATTCGCACTTTTCTCCGTTACGGCAGCATCGCGCCGGCCGAAGACCCGCCCAAATCGCCCAGGGTTCCTTTACCTTCGACATTGCAGAAAAGAAGTACGAAAAGAAGTACGAAAACAAGAAGTACGATTCGTACTTGTCCCTGCTACAACAGCTCTCCGCCGGCCGACGCCCCGCTCAGATCGCACGTAATCTCGGCATCCCGAAGACTACATTACAGTACCATTTAGACCAGCTCAAGGCTGCAGGGCTCATTACAAAGCTCGGCTACGGCGTTTGGGAAGTAACTACGAATCCCAAACAAGTACGAAAACAAGTACGAAAACAAGACCCCCCTCAAGACTCTATCCCGAATTTGAACTTGTCCCTGTTACGGCAGCATCGCGCCGGCCAGAGACCCGCTCAAATCGCCCAGGGTTCCTTTATCTTCGACATTGCAGAAAAGAAGTACGAAAAGAAGTACGAAAACAAGACCCCGAAGTACGATTCGTACTTGTCCCTGCTACAACCGCTCTCTGCAGGCCGGCGGCCCGCTCAGATCGCACGTGATCTCGGCATCCCGAAGACTACATTACAGTACCATTTAGACCAGCTCAAGGCTGCAGGGCTCATTACAAAGCTCGGCTACGGGTGCTGGGAAGTTAACGATACAGCCCCGATTAACCCCCAGAAAAGAAGTACGAAAACAACCCATGTAGCTCTTGACAAGACCCCGAAGTACGAATTTCTAGGGGCGCAGGATTCCGTCCGCGGGCACGCATTTGTGTTCGTACTGAAGGTGCCGCCTGGACTGCTGAACTGGAACAACCGCCGGCGTGAAGAATACCTCAAGAGGCACGGGATCGCATACCAGCAGCTCGGGATCGCAGGTGGCGGGCAACGCATCTGGATGGGCGGCCGGAAGGTCTGGCTGACTACCAGCTCGATCGTCATCTACGAGAAGAGTTCGTTCTTCGCGGCAACGGCGAAAGACGCGAAGCATCATGCGCTCTTCTCCTTCATCGCGCTCGTGAAGAAACTCGAACGAACATTACATGCGGACTTCACGTTCAAACTCGGCAAGGAATACCGGTTCAAGGTGTCGAGGCAGCACTATGCGCTCGTGCGCAATGCACTCGCAGAGCAGTACGACCACGAAGGCAAGCGACTGCAGGTGCATGAGCCGGACGCTGGCAAGTTGTGGTTTGTGATTGATAACTCGTTCAACCTGCACGAGGCGGAGACGGTGCACCCACGCACCGCGGACTCGGACAATGCGAAGGTGCAGAACTTCTTCAACTCACTGAAAGCGTGCCCGGTGACCACGGACGTGCTCGTCACGGCGATCGCGGGCGTCACGCAGAACCAGGTCCTCTTCGCGGAGAATATCACCAATCATATCCAGGCGGTCCGGGAGCTCGGGCAGGGCGTGCGGGAGATGAACCAGCTGCTTGCGAAGCTCGAAGAGCTACTCTACGTGCTTGCGAGCACGCTAACATCCCAGGCTGAGCTGCTGCAGACGAAAAGGTGAAGAATAAATGGTCGTGATCATCCCGCGTCATAAAACCATTCGCATGATGCGGAACGCAAACCACGAAGCGTGCTGGCCCGAGATACAGAAGAAGGCACGGCGCGTCAGAACGGTCACCGACGACTCTGGTGCGGTCTACGACGTCTACCGCATCTCGGGCAAAGAGCTCATGCAGGTGATGATCAAGCAAGCGCACCCCCAATACCCACCCGGCGTAACCATCAAAAATCCGCTACCACGCACATTCAGGATGTTGTAGTTCAAATGCGTAAGTAATATATAATGTATGTATTTCTAACTTATCATGGCACAATTATGGCAAGAGCAGAGTTGGAGGGTAAGCTTTCGGAAGACGCGAGCATCTTCACACACCCTGTAAGGTCACAGATAATCGAACTGCTCGCGAAAAGGCCGATGCACATCGACGCGCTGAGCCGTGCCTTAGATGAAAAGAGGATGCTCGTCGCATACCATCTCATGGCACTGCAATAGCGCGGGTTCGTGAAGAGCAAGTATGGTATCTTAATACTAGCAGAGCTGGAGCAGAAAGTAACGGCGCTGCGGGTGTACCGGGTGACCGATAAGGTAGCGGAAGTGAAAGCGGAGCTGGCGACTCCCAAGGCGCGCAGCTAATTGCCTGAAGAGAGGATACTCGCTACGTACCCTCTCAATGCGTTAGAAGAACGCGGGTTCGTTAAAAGTAGACACGAAATCCAACACCAAAAGCAGAGAAGCGGTGAGAGGTACTTATTATCTATGAACGCCTTTAAAGATGGCAACAAAACAGAATACTATGAGCGCTCCTACCGTTGCTACCGGCCCGTTAAAACGCGAGAAGATTAACATATTCAAAATAGGCCGACTATGGTGCTTTAAGCATTTCTTCGATGACAAGGAACTCTTCAGGGAACTCTACGAATACTACAATCAAGATAAATATAGATTTGAACTACCAACAGTTGGAGAACGGAACAAGATCATGAAATATCTAGAAAGAAAAGGATTTGAGCTCGTGCTTATTGAAGATCCATCGGAATATACCGTTACACTGGAAGTATTCAAGAAATATGCCCCTATACTGAGGAATTCGATAGATAACGATGTGAAAGGCAACCTAAGAATATTTGTTATGACCGATATGGCAGCAGTCGAAGAAGCTATTGTTGCAGGAGCAAAAAAATATAAGGCATAAATCGAGCACACACTGATGGACTATTTGCTATCATCATAGGTCATACTGCGCTCAGCGACTACGCGGAATGTTGCTGGAGCGGATGAGCGTGGTTCAGAAGGCGATGAAGATGGCGGTATGGCAAAGGGCGAGTTTTTATGTTTCTTATTCCATACGAAGTGTTATAGAGGTACTGCATCCCGCGATAGAACCTTAAGTAAGCACAACAGTCATTTCCATCACTAAAAAATGATAGCGGGGCCATAACCAAAGCTCCCAGGGAAAAATCGTAGAG
>CAZFWT010000093.1:0-4961 GCA_964522635.1 uncultured Halobacteria archaeon
CTCCCTCTTAATCGTCCGGCCTTATCCGCTATCTCAGCTGAGATTTCAACAAGCGTGAAAATCCTTCCACGTCTCAGAAATTCGGTAAATTTTGCTGCCAACTGCTCCTGTCCTTTTTGTATTGGCTTAGGCAGCACTTCAGCGAGAGTGATAACGGAAGAGGACGCTCGAATAGACCCAGATAGATTGAAAAGCATCAACTACCCTTTTGACAAGAGGCCCAAAATGTGGATGCGCTTCAATGTACTAAAATAGATAATCGGAGCAGTATCTATTAATGAAGATCGAATCAACCCGTGCGAGTTCGTCAGAGAGCGTCATTCATATTCGATCCTCTCGTAATCGGCTGACGTACTCTTGCGCATCTTCTCCGGTCCAAAGCCCTTTTCCAAGACCGTAAAGCTCACGCCAGTCAAGCAACTCCTTTTTAGCCATTCCTTCCTCGCGCAAATGATGAACAAGCCGATCAACGAGTTCCAATAGCTCCTTTGGCGTGAGCCGCTCAGCTTCTTTCTCGAGCTTTTCTACCAGCGTTTGCATCTTCTCCGCCATTTTGGTTTCTCGTTTACTGTTTTCTTCTCAGGGCTTAAATAATTACATGCGCTTACTCACTCAATCTTCCAGCGTCGAGATGTCGCCGATGTCCATGCCGAGCTCCTGCGCCTTGAGCACGCGTCGCATGATCTTCCCGCTCCTTGTTTTAGGCAGCGAGTCCACAATCTCCAGTTCATCAGGCACAGCCAACGAGCCCAGCTCGCGACGCACGTGGAGCTTAATATCAGTTATCAAATTCTCGGAGCCGTTCTGGCCCTCTTTGATGATGAGGAAGCCCTTGATGCTCTCTCCTTTGAGCTCGTGCGGCTTCCCAATGACCGCCGCTTCGGCGACTGCAGGGTGCGAGACCAAAGCGCTTTCGACCTCCGCGGTCCCGATCCGGTGTCCTGAGACCGTGAGCACGTCGTCCGCGCGCCCGAGGATCATGATATAGCCGTCCTCGTCCATCGTCGCCAGATCGCCGGCGAGATAGTAGGGTGCAATAGTGTTCCAGTACTTTTCGTAGCGCTCAGGCTCGTTCCAGCAGGTTCTGAGCCCGGACGGCCACGGCTCCTTGATCACGAGATGCCCGACGGTATTGGGCTCGACGGAGCACCCCTTTTTGTCGACCACATCGGCCACGACACCGAAGAACGGCTTGCCCGCCTTGCCTGGTTTCGCTCTGTACGACGGGATCGTGGTCACCATGTGCCCGCCGGTCTCGGTCTGCCACCAGGTATCGACCAGCGCGCAGTTCTTGTTGCCGATGTGCTCGTAGAACCAGAGCCATGCTTCCGGGTTCAAGGGCTCGCCCACACTGCCAAGAATCCGCAGAGAGGAGAGATCGTACTTCCGCGGCCACGTCTCGCCGTATTTCATGAATAGCCGTATCGCCGTCGGTGCGGAATAAAAGACGTTCACCCTGTAACGGTCTATGATTGACCACCATACGCCCGGGTTCGGGTAGTCAGGTGCGCCCTCGAAGAGTACCGAAGTGACGCCGACGGATAGCGGGCCGTAGACCAGGTAGCTGTGCCCCGTGATCCAGCCGGGATCTGCGGTGCACCAGTAAATGTCATTCTCATGCAGATCGAAGACGATCTTGGTGGTGTAATGCGTGAAGAGGTTGTAGCCGCCGATGGTGTGGAGCACGCCCTTGGGTTTGCCGGTCGTGCCGGAGGTGTACAGGATAAACAGCGGATCCTCGGCATCCATCACTTCAGCATCGCAGCAGGGCGAGTGGCTCTGTAACAGTTCGCTAAAGTCGATCTCCTTCTCCACAAGCTCGTAATCGTCTCCCTCGCGCTGGGCGACAATCACCTTTTCCACGAAGGGCAAATCCTCAACCGCCTCGTCAACGTTCATCTTATAATTGATCTTCTTCCCGCGTCGTTTGGTCCACGTCGCGGTAATCACGACTTTCGCGCGCGCCTCCGTAATCCGCATCCGCAGTGCGGAGGCGCTGAATCCGCCAAAAACGACTGAATGGAGCGCACCGATACGCGCGCAGGCGAGCATCGCCACGATCTGCTCGATGATCTGGGGCATATAAATCGCCACCCGGTCGCCCTTCCGCACGCCGAGCGCCTTGAGGCCATTGGCCAATCGACAGACCATATCCAGGAGCTCGCCGTACGTTACCTTCACCTCATCGCCGTCCTCGTTCGTGCAGATGTACGCCAGTTGGTTACGCCGGCCCGCATTGATGTGCCGGTCAAGGCAGTTGTACGTGATGTTGAGCTTGCCGTTGACAAACCACCGGAAGTTCGGGTGCTCGCCTTCACGTACCTTCTCCCACCGCTGGAACCAGTACAGCTCCTCCTCCGCGATCCGTGCCCAGAACCGTTCTGGATCCTGAATTGATTCTTTGTATAGCGATTCGTACTCCTCAGGTTGGATATACGCCTCTGCCACCACGTGCCGTGGCGGATTGTACACCTGGGTCACCTTAAGCAAGACCTCATTCTTGTCGGTAGCCATCGTTCATTCACCACGTTCTACCCTTCCACTATTACTACAACCCAAGATATAAAAAAGACCAATCCTTCCTTATTTGGCGCTTTAAGAACGTTTCACAAAAGTTATGAACCTCTGTACTGTCCCTTGTATTCGCTCTCCGCGCTGTTGAGCGCAGAACAAGGAAGGCTACCGGTGATGAGCGCGTTTCTCTTCCAGCACGGCCTTCTTCACCACCAATCGCGCAGTATGCTCGCCATCCTCACGTATCTCGCTCTCCTTGATGACGAGCCTTTTGTTGAAGAGCGGGCCGTCCAGCACCAGCGATTCGAACTCGCCGCCTTCGCCCGCGATGTTTAAGCCCGCTGCATGCCGCCCGTATTTCGCGAGTTGCTCGTTCAGGGCCACCAGACGGTCGACGTCAGCCGTTGCTATCCGCCGCCCCAGCCAGCTGCTGTCCAGTCCGTAGGCACTGACCGCCGTGAAGATCACCTCGAACATGTCGATGACGAGCCGCAGCTCCGTTTCCTGGTTGCTATGCCAGAGCGGTGAGAAGACCCTGAGTTGCTCTTCCCCTGCTATGCGCTCGATGCGCTCCTTCTGATACGTGCTCCATAACGCGCCGGTGACGACCCCCTCGATGCCGTAGCGCTGCTTCGCTGCTCTCAACGCAGCACGCAGATCTTCGAGCTCCTTCTCCTCTTCGCCCGCGGTCTCCTGCGTAATCAAGGGTAAGCCCATCGCCTCTGCCTGCAGATCAGTCAGCTCCACGGCAGGCGTGTGGAACATGTAGGAATCGGGATTTTGGCTCTTGATAGTGATCAAGCACTCAAAGGGATAGCCCGCCTTCTGCATGAGCCAGAGCGCGAACGTGCTGTCCTTGCCCGAGCTGAAGAGCGCACCCAGCCGTACATTCCGCGCGGGGAAAAACGTGCGCAGGTAATCGCGCGAGTACCGGTAACCGGCGCGCTTCGCCAGCTTCGCCAGCGCTTTCATCACGTTCGCGCCATACTGCACCGCGCGCTTCTTCCTGTTCGCCGCCTCTACCAGGCCGAGGTCGCGTGCGATCGCGCGCAGAATGGCCTTATCCTCTCCAGCGGTCAGTTTGTATGCGGCAGGTATTCCTAACGCGTAGTCGACGAGCTCAGGTGCCAGGAAGGGTGCACGCAGTGAGATGCCCTGCGCGTTCGCCATCACGTCGTCGCGGTAAAGATCGCGTTCATGCATCAGCAGCAGCCCCGAGCGGCATTCTCGATTCACCGCCTCAGGTCGCACGTGTCTATGACGCTCGTAGCCCGCGAAGAGCTCTTCAGTGCCCAGCCCGTAGAGAACCGTCGCCACACCGTCCTTCTTCGCCTGCTCACAGGCCGCGTACAGTGGTAGTGCCACACTTACCTTGATGCCGTCCAGGTCGTCAAGCAGCGGGACAACCTCCTGCAGATACCGCTCTAGCTGTTCGAGTTCGATCTTCGTTATGGTCAGTGGCAGGTCCAAATCCGCAGCGATTCGGGTCGCGTATCGCAAGTCTTCCGCCGGTTTCCATGCAGGATCGTCAACCACCGCGGTGTAGCAGACGAAATCGGCGTTTTGCTCCTTGCAGAGGTGCGCGAGGAGCGTGGAATCCACACCGCCGGAGAAGAGCACGCCGATCTTCTCGTCCTGCGGTACCCGTCTTGCTATACTTGCGCGCAGCATGCGCAACACGTCGTCTTTGAGTTGCTGTTTTGGCTCCGTGAGCTCGGGCGCCACGGAAAAGGCTTGTTGTTTGAGGAACTGCACCCGGTCTTCTTTGATGTTGTACCGCAAGCGGGTCCGCGGATCCAGCTCAAAGGCGTGCGGCAAGCCCATTGCCTCGAGCATCTTCTTCTCGGAGGCGAACGCGAACCCTCCGTTGGCATGCGCGAAGCAGAGCGGTCGCAGCCCCAGGACATCCCGGAGGAGATAGAGCGCTTCTTCGTCCGCTGCATCCTCACGGGTCCAGAACGCACATGCATACGCACCATCGACCATATGCGCGTGGAGCTGTGATTTCTCCAGCAGTTCCTGGAGCACAGCAGTGCTGGTATCGGCCTCGAGCTGATACTGCTCTTTGAGTTCAGGCACATTGTAGAGCTCGGCATCGCCCACGAACCGATTTCCCCCCGTGATGCGTGGGCGAACTGGCTGGCGGGAGGCGCAGGCAATGCAATGCACGGTACCCGGTGACCCCTTCGCATCGAGCTCGCGCAGCTCGCGTGCCGTTACTGCTCCCTCTTTGGTGCAGAGCCAGAAATGAGCGTTATCGCGATCCTGCAGCACGCTTAGGCCCGTTACCACGAGCTCGACCGCACGTGCGTTATTGAAAACCCCCAGTATTCTGGTCATTCACTCTTCTCTCCGATCCCGTTGGTGCTCACTTGTAACTCATAACGTATCGTTTATCTACTTCATTCCGGGTGGTTTGGCTAACCGCGCGTGATTTTCCGCTATTA
>CAZFWT010000094.1:0-4837 GCA_964522635.1 uncultured Halobacteria archaeon
AGTCACCTCGGAGCCATTACTCCAACAAGAGGTAGGCTATGAGCTCTACTCGACATCCTCTATATACTACTTCGCCGCCGCGTCAAATCGCGCTCTTCGATCAACTCCTTCTTTGAGAGCAGTTGCGCTACCTCCGTCTCGCTCCACGCTTTCAGCGCAGTTGAGCGCACGTATCCGAGGCTGTCGATCTCACTGAGGAATCGAAGCATATCCTCTTCCCTCGGTAGGTCCACGATTGCCACGAAGTCGTACCTGCCCAGGGTGTAGTAGAGCTGGATCTCCCCACCCAGCCGCTCCAGGATCCGGCGCGCATTATCAGATTTCGGCGTACCCTTCAGCTCCCGCAGGCCCTGGTCAGTATACGTGCCGAGTTCGATATAGTGATGCATAATCTTTTCGGTTCACCTCCTGGCTCTTCATTGAGAGCAACCCTATTTATACTAGCCATACCGCTGATCAAAGGGTAAGATCTCGTAACCTGGAAAGGAACGGCCATGAGTGCCTCGGAACTGAGTCTCTTGGAACGAAGAAAGATCGAAGCGGCCATCGCCGCCTCACTCATCAAAGGGTTTGCGGAAGAAATGGGCCAGGAGAAGGCGATCCAGACCGCCTGCAGGGTCATCGAGCAATTGGCCAGGGAAGCGGGCCGACAGATGTGCGAGCGTCGGGGCTCGAACCGGCTGTCGAATTTGGCGCGCATCGTTCGTGAGGTTTGGTCCCAGGGAGGCGCGCTGGAGATCCAGTTCCTTTCGGAAACAGAGGATCAACTCTTCTTTAATGTGACCCGGTGCAGATATGCGGAGGAGTATGAAAAGCTGGGTGTCCGGGAATTCGGTTTCTGCCTTTCTTGCAGCCGGGACGGCGCCTTTGCCGCGGGCTTCAATCCCCGGATCCGTTTGACGCGGACCCAAATCATCATGGAAGGTGCCTCCAGCTGCGATTTCCGGTTTGCCCTGGAGTAGCTCTCCCTTCCCGATCGGTGGAGAAATAAACGGATGATGGCTTCAAACCGCTCTTTTACGTACGATTAGCAGAGCCGCTTCGCCTGAACGGTGGGGCTCACGATCGGTTAGATCGGGCTTTGTGGCTGCAGGCCGTATGGCAGAGCACATGCCTATATCTTTTATATGCTGCACAGTTTAAATTAAACCTGAGCATGAAGACCATTATTCAGACCCATAAAGAGGGTAAATACTATGTGGCTGTCGATCTGGTCACGAATGTTGCCGATCAGGGTCTAACGGAAGCAGAAGCAGTATCCAATCTGAAGAAAGGGCTCGAAGAACATTATCAGATCCTCATGGAGCTCGCACCAAAGAATCGAAAGACGTCATTCCTTGAGATCGAGGTAGAGCAACATGCCCAAGCTTCCCATTCTCTCAGCTAACGACGTCATTAAACTCCTGCGGAAGTTCGGCTTTACCGTCTATCGCCAATCAGGGAGTCATATCCATTTGTGGCACAAAGAACGAAATTTACTCGTTACCGTTCCAAATCATCATGAACTGGCAAAGGGAACACTAATCTCAATTATGAAACAAGCGAAAATAGAACGAGAAGAATTTCTCGCTGCACTCAATAAATGAAACTTTTATATAATCTATAGCCAGGAACGGAACGAACATGCACCTTAAAAAGCCGAAGACCTTCTGGACCTGCCTGGTTCTATTCGTTGTCGGCGCTCTGATCGCGGTAAATATAATCCGGTTCAACTATTCTGATGTAACAAAAGTAGCACTTTTTGCGTTCCTCACCGGCATCGGGTTCATCGTTGCCGGATATGGGCTCTGGCACATGAAGCAATGGGGTGCGATCCTTGCCATCATCCTCAGCTGTTTGAAAATAAGCCAGATAACCCTGTATACCACCTTGAACGTCTACACGCCGGGCGGCATCATCATGTATGGTGGAATTATGCTGCTCGCGATACACGAATGGCGTTACTTGAAATAGCGCGCTGCTCTCGCTTTTCACGGTGATTTCTTATTTGTTTGTGGGCATGCCCTTGAGAAGTCCCGGTCACCGCGTTCTGATCGCAATGAACGAGATTTCCACGCTGGCATCCTTGGGCAACCGTGCCGCCTCCACCGTGCAGCGTGCTGGCGGCTGCTCATCGACCGTGAAATACTCCGCGTATACCTGATTAATCCGGGCGAAGTTGTCCAGGTCGTCCATGAAGATCGTAACACTGACCACATCGCCATAGTCCATTCCCGCCGCTTTGAGCACAGCACCGAGATTATCCAGCACCTGACGCGTCTGCGTTTCTATCGTACCACTTACCAGCTCACCCGTCTCGGGATCAAGAGGAATCTGGCCCGAGCAGTAAAGAGTATCACCGATGAGGATCCCCTGGCTGTACGGCCCGATCGCACCGGGCGCGTCTTCCGTTGCTATCACCTGCTTACTCGACATTTCATTCACAGCTACAAAGCCTATCAACACTACCGCTACAACAAGGGCACCCAGAATAATATAAATCGTTTTGTTCATATTTTTTTACCCTCTTCTCTCAACACACAATTTGGTATACCAGAACGGCATCATCATATAAACCGGTTCCCTGACGTGCCTGTGGCATCCAGGAGCCGTGTCCTCGCCGCCTGAAGATGGAGAAAGAAAAGCTGAAGGCGGGGTATCAAGCGATGGCCGCGGCTGAAGGGGGGTCAACCGGGCTATCAGGAAAAGCTCCTATTTCATCTAAACGTTAAATAGCCGCATGATGATCCCCCAAAAAGGAAAAATAACCGTTAATATCGCTTGGTTATGCTAGTTATACCGTTAAATTTGCGCTGGAATTTCGAGTATCAGCTAATATAGCTTTATCGCAGGTATACACCCCTCTTGCCGCTCGCCGTTGATGCCCACGAACTGTGAGGTGTGATTATTCACTACAAAGCTAAAAAGCAAGAAAGAGGCCTTAGCGCCTCTTTCGTACTATCGTTACAGCAGCGATTGCCGATAGCAGGCCGACGAGTGCGATGAGGCCAATAGGTGTGAGGATTGGAACTGATGATGGCACAAAGACATCTGCGATTGATGGTAATACCGCGAGTAGCGGATCGCCGACATAGAGCCGCACAGTGACGGTATTGTTAGCCACATTACGGGAGAACGCGGGCTCACCCGGTGGTTTCACGGTAGGAAGCGTAGTAACATCCGGAACTTCAGGTAAGAAGCCCATATCGGATTTATAGACCGTGCAGGTTTCGACATCCATAGTACCGACGTTGATGATGATGTCGGTATATGCGTCATCTTCGGGATTTTCTGGGGTATTATCGGTAACGTTCACGTTAAGCACCATGGCATCGCTTATATTAACGCCTCCGTCGAATTCGGTAAAATTACCGTATGGAAGATAGACCAGAATTTCACTCGAATTGACTATTGTGATAGTAGAGGTAACGCCGACGTCGACATTAGTGTATGGCTTCTCTTCACGATTCGTGAAGTTGATGTTGGTGATGCTCGTGTCTATAATCGTGATGTTCTGACAGGCAGGAGTCTCAGCAATCCAACATGCTTTGGATTCTTCGCACACGGTATAGGTTCCAGGACCGAGCACGCAGATCTGCCAGTACCCGAGCCCGTTCGTCTCGGTGCTGCCAACCTCCGTGCCGGTACTGTTCGTCATGGTGATCGTCCAATTTTCGAGGCCCAGGCCGCTGCTCGCGTTCAACTTGTGCCCTGAGAGACAGTACAATTGCAATGATAGGACAACGCAGTTGTCCGATTCATTATATTCAGGGATAGCGTTGTCGCAATCAACGCAGGCAATTACCTGACAATGCCCTCCGTGCGGCCCGGTGGTGAATTCCACGGGTGCAGATAAGTTTTCTGAGAGGTTGAGATACCACTTCTCCTGCATGCCGTAGCCGTCTGAACAGGACACATTCATGCAAACTGATACATTCTCAAGGCGAGTGTCTGAGGGGTTGGTTGCCCCAATGAGCACATCCGCTTTTATCAATATCGGATCATCAACAGTGCCGCCCACCTCAGAATCTATCAGGTGAAGGCGCGTATTGAAGAGATTCACGTAACTGGTAATCCCAAAACCGCCGCGCCCCGCCTCATCCATTGCCGCTACGGTTGATCCATTTGCCAACACGCTCAGATAATGCGGCTGAATAATCGCCGAGAGAGTATCATACCCCTGTAGATACCCGTAGGAGATGATCTCAGGCAGTGCTGAGGCGGTGTCATTGAAGGTGAAATTGAGCTCGTTCACCGTTCCTGTTCCTCGGAGGAGCACGAGTATGTCGTTGTACTGCCATGGCTTGATTGACCATTTTTCGTCGAAATTGATACCAGAAATATTCACCGGGCTATATTCAAGGTCAAAGGTCGCATCGAGGGAAACGCCTTCAAGGGGCAGGCCATTAAACGCCAGATACGTGCTCCCTTCTGCTACACCGATCATATATATATCATAATCCACACGTGATTCAGAACTTCCACTGTTCGATGCAATGCTACCCTGCCAGTATTCGCAATGTGAAAAGGTTGGTATAAAGGTAATAGCAGCAAACGCGGTATCGGGCGCGTACTCGGCGGAGAGGTTCATATACCCCACGCCCTTGATATCTGCGGTAAGATTGTTATACGTCGAATTTGATCCCCGTGCCACAGTATCGAATCTGAACACACCTACGAGGCCGCCCGCACCCACCACCTTCGGGATCGTTGAATTTGTAGCTGTGGCGTTCTCTTCCAGCTCGAGTCTGCAGGTGATCACATTACCCGAACCAGAGAGTAAATACAGCTTCTGCTCGGTCACGTTGTATACGGGAATGAGTTCCCATTTGTAGTCATAGGTGATGGTCTGGTACGA
>CAZFWT010000095.1:0-4771 GCA_964522635.1 uncultured Halobacteria archaeon
GCCTGATGCGGTATCGGTGGCGTAAATGCGTGGAACGGAACAAACACGTTTCGTGACGCGGGAGCGGCACCTCTGTTGTAAAGTATAAATATGCAAGCGTGTTGTAAGTATTAGAGTGGGGAATACGAGCATGAACTGGTCGCTTCAAATCGGACGTATTCGGGGTATTCCGATTCGATTGCACGTGACATTTTTGATTATCTTCGCGTTTGTCATCTGGATCTTTGCCGCGAACGATTTCGAAATCACCGGTATAACCATCGGCTTTGACGCCCTGGCGGTTTCGACTGCGTACAAGTACCTGCTCGGCACCGTTGCCGCCGTGCTCTTCTTCGCTACCCTGCTCTTCCACGAGCTCAGTCACTCCTTCGTCGCGCAGCGCTACGGGGCGCAGATACGGGGGATCACGCTCTTCATCATCGGCGGCGTCTCGCAGATGGAGGAAATCCCGCGAGAGCCGCGCAGGGAGGCGAACATCTCGGCCGCGGGTCCAGGGCTCAGTTTGGGCATTGGTTTCGTCTCCTATGCCATCTATCGCGTCCTCGGACCGGTGATGCGGCCCACGATAGGCGGTGAGACGGTCATCGCCGGGACCGTGACGAACGCAGTGCTCATCGTGCTGGGTATCCTTGCCTTTTATAACATTCTGCTGGGCTTCTTCAATCTTATACCCGCATTCCCCATGGACGGCGGACGGCTGCTCCGCGCGGCACTTGGAACGCGTATGTCATATGTTGAGGCGACGCGACGAGCCGTAGCGGTCGGCAGGATGTTCGCCATTGTGATGGCTATCGTCGGGCTCTTCACTTTTCAGCTCTTCCTGCTCCTCATCGCCGTCTTCATCTACTTCGGTGGGGGCGAGGAGGAGAAAGCGGCCGTGGTGTCCGTTACGCTCGAGGGTGTCAAGGTGCGGGACCTTATGACCCGGGTTCCGGATGTGGTCTCCGTGCCGCCCCAGCGTACCCTCGAGCAGCTGATCGAGGTGATGTTCGAGACGCGGCACATGGGCTATCCCGTGCAGGAAAGTGACAATGCGCCCGTTATCGGCGTTATTACCTTTTCGGACGTTCAGCAGGTGCCTCCATCCAACCGCAGTACCACGACGGTCGGTGAGGTGATGACGCGCGATATCATCTCGATCGATCCTGATGCCGATGCTTATGATGCGCTCAAACTCATGTCCATGCGCAATTTGGGCAGGCTGCTCGTGATGCGGAACGGTCAGATGCAGGGCATCGTCTCCCGAACGGATCTCGTGAGAGCCATTCAATTCCGCGGTATCCACTAAACTAATAAACCAACGACCGCCTAACGCTGGTGATAGAGCGCAGTTTCGGCCGTCCGCAAGAGCATGCGGTCTTCGACCGTTCGTGCTCGACGCTATGACGAGACCGTGTTATACCACACAGTGCTACAAAGCCGCTAGCTAGCAGGTTGGTTTCATCACGGCGCGCTGCCCATGGCTTTTTCGAGCCGCTTATTGACCTCGTCCCAGTTCACCACGCTCCAGAACGCTTCGACGAATTGTGGACGCGCGTTCTTATAATCGAGATAGTAGGCGTGCTCCCAGACATCGAGATCCATGAGGATGCCATAAGTTGGATACAGATTCACGTTGTGCTTCTCAATCTGCATGATGAGCAGTCGCTTCGTTGTCGAGCAGAGGGAGAGTGCAGCCCAGCCGGAACCTTCCACGCTTACTGCAGCCTGTGTAAACTCCTTCTTGAACCGCTCGAAACTACCAAAATCCTTCGCGATCGCATCGCCCAACACACCACCGGGCGTTCCGCCACCCCTGCCCACGGGGGCGAGGTTCGGCCAGAAGAGCGAATGGAGCTGATGGCCGCCGATATTGAACGCGAGCCCCTTTAATGTCGCTTTCATATCCAGCTCAGCACCTTTGTCCCGAGCCGCGTCGAGCTGCTCGAGGATCCCGTTTGCACCCGTGACGTAGCCTTGATGATGCTTCTGATGGTGGATACTCAATTGCTCCTCCGAGATGTGCGGTTCCAAATCCTTATAGCCGTACGGCAGCTTTGGTAACGAGTAAAAATCCCTCATACGTATTACCTCCTGAAGTACTGTAGTCTGAGGTTGCATAAAAGATTTTCGGCTGTCTGTCTTCTTTGAGCTGATCAAGTCTGCAGCCTGCTTCGTCCTGAGACGTACTGAAGAGTGCACGAGGGCACAAAGAATTTAACGTTCTGATGAGAAAGTGAGAGCAGCGGTGTGAGTGAGCGAAAGAAGCAATGCCCAACGAGATGGAGCTTGATCAGATCGTGCGGATCCTCAAGGTGCAGTATCTCAACAATTTGTCCGCGCTGGAGAATGTATCACGCTCCCGTGACCCGTACAGGGTCTTGATCTCCTGCTTATTGAGTCTGCGTACGAAGGACGAGGTGACTGCCGTGGCATCGAAGCGGCTGTTCGCACGCGCGTCAACACCTGAGACGATGGTGCAGCTCACGAAGGAGGAGATCGAAGCGTTGATCTACCCGGTCGGGTTTTACCATCGCAAGGCTGAGCAGATCCGAGAGATCTCGCGGACGCTGATCGATGAGCACGACTCGAACGTGCCCGATACACTTGACGAACTCTTGAAGTTAAAGGGCGTGGGTCGTAAGACTGCGAATATCGTGATCACGATGGGCTTCCACAAGCAGGGTATCGCGGTCGATACGCATGTGCACCGCATCTCTAATCGGTTGGGGTTGGTGAAAACGAAGACACCGGAGCAGACGGAGTTCGCTCTGCGGGATATACTGCCGAAAAAGCACTGGATCGTCTTCAATAACCTGCTCGTCATGCACGGGCAGAAGATCTGCACACCGATCAGTCCGAGGTGCAGTATCTGCCCGATAAGCGAATATTGTGATCGGGTGGGGGTGGAGCGGTTTCGGTAGACAGCTGCTCGCACCGAGTGAACCTGAAGCTCACTTTTCGCACTCCATCTTCAAACCAAGCTCCGTTCTTCACTGCACCCGGCAGCTCGTGATCCGATTCGATAAATCATTCAGTCTGATGGTACCGCATGTGCTCGACAATGCGGCGAACGTTCCGTTGTCCCTCTCTCGTGAGCAGGAAGGCAGCTCCATCCTGCCGCAGCAGCTTCTGCGTCAGCAGCGGCTCCATGAGCGCATCGAACTCGCGATCGAAATCAATACCCCCGGCGAGATCGAAGTAGAGCTCATTTAAGAGCGGTAAATAGCCGGGCTTGAAGACCCGGTTCAACGCCTCGATCAATTCGTCCTTTGTGCGCAGATGGTGCTCCGCGATAGCATACAGGATCCAGCCGCGGAAGGACTCCAGTTTGCTCTGCTCCCAGTGCTTCTCCAGCGGTGCGGGATACCTGGCGAGGTCCGGCGTCTCGCCCTTTAGCGAAGATAGCGCTTCACCCGTGAGCTCCGCACCGTCCTTTAAGATGCGCACCGCAATGTACGCGCCGATCAGGGCGTCGACGTAGTGGATCCCGAAGATCGAGAAGACCGCGCCGATGATCACTGCAGCAGCTACGTAAATGTGGTTCTTCGAATCGACAGACTGCGAGATGAGCGCCAAGCTGCCGGTTCGCTTGCCCACGAACCGCTGGTAGAGCCCGAGGAGCGTGGCTGCAATGAGCGCAAGACTTTCAACCACAATGACGAGATAGGGCATCGTCAGCGGCGGAATCGATGCCGTGACTGCCGCTGCAACTTTAGTGAGCGACTCGAAGCCGACGCTTCCCGCAGTCACGAACATCATCGTGATAATGACAAACGTCCCCACGAGCTCCTTCCTGAATTTTATCCCCAGCCATACCACTGCTGCGGACGCCGTATCGATCGTGGCATCCGCGCCATCCGCGATCAAGCCTACGCTGCCGCTCAAGAACCCGGCGACGAGCTTCATAAGCGCGAGGAAGAAATCCGCGACCGTCGTGTTCCGTGCAGCCGCGGAGGAGCTGAGCAGATTCGCGTCCAGTTTCTGCGCCATCTGCTGTACTTTGGCTAAGCAGTGCTTCGCCTCCTCCTCGCCCGCCTCGGTGAGCGCCAGCTTGCCCGTTTCGGTGACGACGACCAGGCCGCGTTTGACCAGTGCGTCAACTTCAGCATCGACCTCAAAGTCCTGCCGGTGCTTCCGCTTCTTCTCCTTCATACGTGACGTGCGGCTCTCGCCACGATCCCTGTCTGGATTGAACCCGAGTGACCTGACGAGCGAATGGGCCAGGTTCATTCCGAAGAGCGTGAACTGCTGGACGATACTGTTCACCTTATCCTTCAAATCATCTGAGCTCAGCGGCCCTTCCTTCAGGAGCGCCATCAGAATGAACTTATCGTGGTCCTCGCCGTGGCGGCCAAACTTCGGGTGCCTCATGCGAGATCGCCCGTCTTTACCTTATGATTCATTTAGCTACCTTAGATCTCTTCAAATAATGCCCTTCCCCGCCTCCGCTAGGCTTAGAGTAGTATGTATGGTACTACGCGCTCTCGCTATTCGCGCTCCCGATAATCCTCCCGCACGGGATAGAAGACGTCGATGATCCTGCACGCGGTAAGCGCCCGCCCGGAATGCTTGGCTTCCGGTGGGATGACCGCGACGGAGTTAGCCGTCAGGACGCAGGATTCGCCATCGACGACCAGCTCAAACTCACCAGCGAGTATGTTCGATATCTGCTCGTGCGGATGCGCATGCTCGGGCAGTACCGCGCCCGCTTTGACGTCCCAGTAGGAGACCGTTACGTTTGCGGAGTGCACGAATTTGGCATGAAAGCCCGGGATCGGCTCCTGCTCGG
>CAZFWT010000096.1:0-4679 GCA_964522635.1 uncultured Halobacteria archaeon
CTAGTCTAGCGGGGGTAGAGTGTGACCGAGAAGCGGGTATCCATCCTCACCTCTTCCGGCATGGATTCGCGGTTAATTTCTTGAAGCAGACCCATAACTTGGTGGCACTGAAGGAGCTGCTCGGTCATACGTCAATACTTAGGACGATGATCTATCTTCGGCTAGCCCAGGTAGATCTTCGGGAAGCGATGGATCAAGTAAACTTCTACGTGTAAAGCGACTATTAGTATGTGACCCCGGTCCTTCTTGCACGAAGAATGAAAGGAGACGAAGCGGTCCTGGAGATATGTTATGAATGTAGTACAAGTTGGAATAAGACCAGATATTCAGATAAGGGGCATAACTGCCGTATATCCCAACTCCAACGTCGGATATTTTTCCACGCTATCTAATCTATTCTATTATCAAGTCATAATTGCTATATAAAATAAAGCGTAAATCTCGCGCAGCCAGGGCTATCATCTGAGAACGTTTTGAACACCAAATCCCATCGTCTACTACCCTACTTTTCCTCACCTCCAGAACAGCGGAACAAAACCGTTGAAGCGAATCAGCATCGGTATACTTGGTATACTTGGTATCCTTGAAAGGGGTGAAGGCAGCCAGAAAATTAAAATCTCTTCATACAAAAGGCGTGAGCGTTAATCTAAGCGTATCTTCGGTAATGACATTCTCCAGGCAATGTAACTTCGTGTCTGGGCGATTGCAATAGAGGACGACACTCCTATCGAGTACGGCCAACTTAAAGCGCGTTGTTACCATTTGACCCAATCCGGAACTCAGTGCGCTCTCGGTCGACATGCCAAACACTCCCACATTTCCGGCTTCCCGCAATTCCGCTATCCAATACGAGAATAATTCTAACGCTTCTTCAAGGTTGCCCAGCGTTTTCAAACGATATTGGAACTCTAACAAATCCGTTCCGATAATGACCATGACAGGCGGTTCTAAATGAGCAATGAAATCGGCGAACCGTGGAAAATCTTCATCCATTGATAGACCGTCCAAAACCTTAACGTTCTCTCGTGCCTCTTTCTCCCACCGCTCGGTCGCAGAGTCCTTGGTGCTAATAACTTCTCCCCCGCACCACATGCACCCTTCAGCCCTTGCTTTTCGTATCTCAAAGACCGTAAGATACTTTAGATAATCCTCATCCTTCACAAACGGCATGATACCACGCCGTAACCGCCGTTCATCCCAGCCACTGCTCGGGATTACCACGCAATGAGTACCCTGCTGTACGCTGTTGATAATCATGTGCGCGATGATCGATTGGTATCCCAGGAGGGATAAATCGTCTCCGTATTCTATAATGGCCGTGCTTCCCTTACTTAATCCGCCGTCCAAAATCACGTCTAATTCCAAACAACCCGTAGAGAGATGCGTGGGGGTATTCTGTATAGTCTCCACTCTTCTTGGCTTCTCCACTCTCCTGCGCTCGAATGGTGGGAAAAAACGAAATCGACCATCATCCAATGTAAAGCCATAGCGATGTTGATCGACTCTGACGCCTCTTAACTTTTCTAACCGCATTTCCCGGCCTCTCCGATTATCTACGGATATTCGGCTCATTTCTATTATGCCATCAACGAGGTAATCGAGCTGGGTTGTAGCCATTCTTTCTGATATGAGTATCAAATTCATTTTGTATTGTGTGGCATAATTTCGTACCATAGTGGTGATTCCGGCTTCCAGTTCCTCGATCTTCCCCTCTTTCTCTTCTGAGGTTATCGCTTCCCAGCTATCAATAACGAGTGTCGCGGTTTTTTCTGCCTCGCCCAATTTCTCGTACAGAACGTCCGAGAAAGACCGTAAGCCCGTAAAGCCTTTCTGTGACGGATACAGCTTCGTTGCATCGATCACGCTGATAGCGTCTGCACGTTTTTCCAGCCAGGGTAATTGCGTGTACAAAGCGGGCAGCGAGACCCGCGTTGAAAGGTAAACGGCATTTTCGCCCCCGAACTCGTTGAGTATCTCAAAAGCGAGCATGGTCTTTCCGGTGCCTGGCGCACCCTTTATCAGAAGCGAATAGCCCGCACCCGGCGATAGCGCCGCCCGCAATTCCGGTGGAATTCTACTGATCATAGTACGTGTGTATACATAGTTCCAGAGTATTATAAAATCTGCCGTAAAAAGTGCTCTACACTTTCATGCATGCATGATTCTGCGCGTGTAAACGCTCGGAAGTAGTAGTGTGGTCGAGTTATCTGGTCTGTTTTTTAGTTTAATATGCTCATCCATAAACGCTTCGTTTTCTTGGGTTCGTTAGGTTTGGTTAGGCGAAGATGATTTTGGTTGCCATTAAGTTGGCTGAAGTTTTTTAGGTTAACCTTAGGGGTGCATCTTTAATGTTCGCTCCGCTTCTAAGCCCTGATTTGATAAAATAAGGCTTGTGTGTAAGGGTCATAGACTATTTTTTATGCGCGAAATTCCCGCTGATTTTGAGCATGAATTTGTGGTGGCGGTGTGGAGCTATACATCCCGAAAGGCGATGAATCTTCAGTTTAGTAATCGAAACACCATTTGTCAAAGCGGCGTCCCGTTCAAAAACCCCCGGAGCAGCGCAGGCCATAACCCCTTCCAGAACAGCATCTTCAGTTCATACACGCCTTCCACGCCCCTCTTCTCCGTATAAAAGCCCGCTTTCTCAAAGACCCGGAGCATCGCCTTGTTATCCATCAGCACGTCCGCAGTGAAACCAAGAAGACCCTGTTTCTTCGCCAGGTAGGTGAGATACGACAACAGTTCCGTGCTGATTCCCTGGTTATGATAATCGTCACGTACGGCGAATGCGACATCCGCAGTGTACGTTGTCTCGTTTATCGCATACTGCCCGAATCCCACGAGTTCTTCGTTCTCCTCCTCTTCCAGCACTGCAAGTATCACCATCTGTTTCGAATAATCAATGACGACAAATTCCTGCAAGCGATCATGCGGCATATCTTTGCGCGAAGAGATAAACCGGTGATAGAGCGTATCGTCCGAAAGAGAATAGAAGAAATCTTTTAGGAGCGGCTCATCACTTATCTTCACCGGTCTCAGCTTGATCTCAAGGCCAGTCTTGGTGGTTCTGTAGGTCTCTAAGTCTTCCGGATACTCACCTCGTGCACCTGATATAAACGCCTGATCGCTAAAGATAATATTCAGTTTCTTCGCTTCTTCTATAAGCCACTGTCTGAATTTGGGGTGTGCTATCGCGATCAAGCCCATGGCGCGCTCTCTGATGTTCTTTCCGTGCAGATAGGCTATCCCATACTCGGTCACGACATACTGGACATCGCCCATATTGAGCGTGACACTGGCACCCTCCGTGAGAAAGGGCACGATCCGTGAGACGGTACCGTCCGCTGCGGTTGATCGGAGGGTAAGTATCGTCTTCCCGTTACGCGCTAAAACAGCACCACGCATAAAATTAGCCTGACCCCCGATTCCACTGTAAAATACCTTCCCAATGGATTCCGCAGTCGCCTGCCCCGTAAGGGTGATCTCAAGCGCACTGTTTATCGCCGTCATGTTGTTATGCTGCGCTATAATCAGCGGATTGTTCGTATAGTCCACCGTCCTGAACTCGATACCGGGGTGATCGTGGAGATAATCATAGGTCGCCTTTTTGCCCATACAGAACGTTGCTACGGTCTTTCCCCGATTGATGCTCTTCTCGCTATTGTCAATAACACCCTGTTTCATCAACGCAACGAGGCCGTCGCTCAGCAGTTCCGTATGTACGCCAAGATGCTTTTTCTTGTGGAGATTTGAAAGAATCGCATTTGGTATACTGCCGTAGCCTACCTGAATGGTATCTCCGTCTTGAATGAGACGCGAAACGTATTTCCCGATCAGCGATGTGATCCCCCCTTCTACCTCTGCACTATATTCCAATAAGGGTTCATCGTATGGGCGGATAAAATCCACATCGTCAATGTGAATAAAGCTGTCGCCATGCACCCGCGGCATATACGAGTTGACCTGTGCGATAACTATTGCGGCTTTTTCTACCGCAGCCTTCACTATATCCACACTCACACCCAGGCTCACATAACCGTGTTCATCGGGTGGCGAGGTCTGCACGAGCGCGACATCAATCGGTATAGTCCTGCGATAGAACAAATCAGGGACCTCAGATAGGAATATGGGAGTGTAATCGGCAAAGCCTTTATTTACCGCGTCTCTGGTACTATCGCCAACGAAGAACGAGTTATGCCGGAAATTATCCTTAAATTTCTCATCCATATAGGGCGCGACACCGAGCGTCCAGACGTGGAACACTTCAGCATCAAAGAATGCCTTTGGATGTGATTCCGCATACTGTATGAGCGCACGAACGAGATACTGAGGCTCGCCGCAGCCGGTACCGATAAAAATGTGCGCACCGCGATGAATATGAGCGAAGATCTTCTCTTCGGAGACAAACTTTTCGGGGTATCTCGTCCTCATTCCCTCCAATACGTTATGCCCTTTCTCTTCTAAATCCATCTCCATCCACAGCACTCCTTTTTCTTTTCCTTCTCTCTTTTAGTACATCACAACATTTCGTGGATAAAAAGTTTGCGGATCAACGTAAACACGATTCAAGACCGATAGTACGTTCACATCGTTTATTAACTCTCAGATGAAAACGTCCCAATGAGCACTGTTTGCGAAGCTACGCGGGATTATCCTCTGAGGAATGAAAGCAGAGC
>CAZFWT010000097.1:0-4614 GCA_964522635.1 uncultured Halobacteria archaeon
AAGACGCACAGACCTCCAGTGGAAATGCACCCCCAAGCCTTATATGCCCTGTTCCGCCCTATAGGATGGTACGGCTCCACTCGAAGGAGTGGTGCTACACAAGGAATGACGTCTCACGTACATCGGAATGAAGCAGCGGACTTGAAGATACCCTACCGCGCGTTGACCTTGAAGGAGGCGGTGTACTTGCTCACTCATCAGTTTGAGGGGTACTTCGACGCCGGGACTGAATCGGTGGTGCTTACTGAGTAAGAAACGACTCAGGTGGCTAGCGGTCCGATAGCTGCGGTAGTGAATTATCCGTGCGCTTGACTTGACATAGTCGCTTAGACGACCCCCAAATCAATGTGCTTGCCTGGTTGAATGCCAGAATTTGGCGATGGTGTATGAGGGGGTAGTTTGGCCCTTTATTTCACTTCGCGCACGCTCGACTTTCCGTAGGCCTTCTGCACGACGATGACGTGGACGCTCGGATCGGTCACGGTAATTTGACTTGGGGTGATCAGCAGACACTCAGAGCCCTGCATTGCCGAGAGCATCATCTTGTAGATCTCCTCGCGGTTCCGCGGGTCCATGTGCAGATCGAACTCATCGACCGCGCGGAAGGGCGACTTCAGCATCTGCTGGATCGAGAGCAAAAAGGCCATGATCGATGCGGATCGTTCGCCGCCGCTCTGCGTATAGTAATCGAAGAGCACAGGCTGCGAGCCACGAAAGCCCACGTACAATTCCAGGCCCGCATTCTCGATGTCACCGTCCTCGACGTTCACGAGCCGAGCGGTACCCGTCGCGCCGATGCTCGCGAGTATCCGCTGGAAATTCTCGGTACTCGCGTCCAGGAGCTCAGCGATCGTCTTCTTCCAGATCTTCCGGCGCTCCTCGAGCTCCTTCAGACCCGCGCGCTTGTTCGCCGCGACGATCTTCGCCTTCTCCTGTAGCTCCGCGAAGACCTTCGAATAGTTCGCGTAAATCTCCTCCGTCTCTTCCGGGATCTCGCCGAGCGCCTCGATCTTCGCGACCACCAGGCCGATCTCGTTCTCGATCTCGCTCTGCTTCCGCTCGGTCTCGATTCGCTCGCCCGCTTTGCGCTGCTGCGGCACCAATTCCAGCAATTTCTGGGTCACCTGCTCTCGCTCAGCCACGATTACCTTGATATCGGCCTCGAGCTGGTCGCGTTTGAATTGCAGCACCTCCTGCTTGACGCGAAACGAGATGTACGAGTTGATCGTGGGTTCCAGGCTGCGCTCGAGCGCACCGAGCCTGCTCTGAGCTGTCTGTATCGATTCGCCGAGCGCCTTCAGCCGCTCCTCGGCGTCGTGCTGATACTCGGTCAGGGCCTCAACCCGAGCACGCTCCTTCTCATGGTGCAGCAGCTCGTAAAAGGCCGCTCGTGACTCGAGCTGCCAGGCATCGAGCTTCGCACGCCAGGACTCTATCAGCTTCCGCGTCTCCTCCGTTTCGGCTGCGTTCGACTCGAGCGCGTGCCGCTTCGTCTCGAGCTGCGCTTCCAGCGCCTGTAGCGCGCGCTCATGCCTGCTGATCCGTGCCCAGATCAGCTCGCGTTTCAGCCATTCCCGCTGCGACTGCAACTGCGCACGCTGCTGGTACTTCTCGTGCATCGCCTTCCAGTACCCGAGGCTCTCCTCCGCACGACCCAGTAATTCCGAGATGGACTCGTCCTCGCTGATGATCGATTCGAGCCGGTGCCGCGCCTCGAGCACCTTCTCTCGATACCCCGCGAAGCCAACAGCCGCTTCCAGCAGCTTCAACTTCTCCTGCGGCGTCGTCATGCTGAACTGCTCCATCGTGCCCTGGTGCATGATGATCAGGATATTGTTCGGATCGATCCCGAAGCTGCGGAACAGCCGCGTGACCTCTTCGTAGCTCATCTGCCGGTAGTCCGCCTCCCACCAGTAATGCCCGTCGTGCCGCAGGTAACGCGAAAGCATAAAGGTCTCGGACTCGGAAAAGCTGATCGGCCGTTTCCCGTTCGTCTCCGCATTATCAAAGACGAGCGTGATACGTGCGATATCGTTCCCCCGGCGTATCAAATCCCGCAATCGCTTGCCACGCTCCGTGTAGATCTGTCCCAGAGCGACGGAGATAGCCAGCAGAATAGAGGATTTGCCCGCGCCGTTGGGGCCGGAAATCAAATTGAGCCCGGGCTTGAGCGGGATGCGTGCGTACTCGTAGGACATGAAGTTCTCTAAAATAATCTCCTTCAGCCAGATGCTTGTTCCGGGTTCCGGTGGTGTGAATTTCGACATGGTACACGGCTAGCGGCCTATTGGTAGTTGAAATAGGGTAAGTTAAAGGTTTGATTAGCCTGGTCTGTAGCGCGGGTTTGCCGTTGAGCCTATACGGTAAAAAAGTTTTACAGCGTGATTACTTGTTTCTTCGCTGATGCTGCATCGTAAAGCTGACGCGGCGGCGACAGCGAAACGCTCTGCTAAACGGAGAGCGCGCTTACTCGTACTGCTCCCTCTCTTTGTCCCACCACTCAAACTCGTCAGGGAATTTCTTATAATTCGCTTCAAACCAGTTTACCAAATCAGAATCATAATAGCCACCTTTATCAAAGCGCGTATCAAACTCCTTACCGCTCATACCCATTCTGATTGCTACTATGTAATTGCGTGCACCCACGTTGTCTCCAGGATCGGTCTCCAATAATTTCCTTAATAAGTCTAATGCGCTGTCGTTTTCACCGCAATACCATAAAGCTATCGCTTTTTTCAATATGGTTCGTATGATATGTCGATTCTCCAGCCAGCCCCATTCTAACACATCAGGCCAGTTGCCTTTTGTATCAGTTATCAGATTCAGCGCTCGTTCATAAGCCGCGTTTAATGTCCGCTCAGCCTCCAGCAGATTGTCTTCATCGAGGAATAGCTCACAAAGCAGTAAATAGGGATCCAAGAAATCGGGATCGAGTTCAATTAACTGTTTCAGTTGTCTTTTTAGTGCGTTGGTGTTGCAACTACCGTGTTTCGCGTATACCTCGTCACACACATTATAATACGCACCCATTACCGCATGGCCTTTGTCCACATACCCCCGTCTTCTTTGAGCCTTTGTAGTCTCTTCTTCATGCAGGGCGGCCCGCGGTTCCGACGACTGCGACACTGTATCTGCAAACATAATGAACCCGTCCTTCATCACCAGATCAGAGAATGGATTACTCTCTCGCATCTGGGAGGTCGAGAACGCATCATCGAAATAGTTCATTCTGAACAGGTCACGTATGAGCTTAGCCTTCTGTGACGTGGTGCTCTTGGACGTGCCGAAGTAGTTACAGAGGTCATCAGCGCTCGCATAGGGCTCGAAACTGTGGTCGAACAGGAAGTTGATCTGGCCCAGGGCATAGATTATCGCCGCTGCCCAAATCTCTATCCTTCCAGAGCGGAATGGTGCCGTTCGTTTGCGTGCCATTTTTTGGATGAGCTTCTCGCACAACTGCTTGTATTCCTCATCCAGGTGGGAATCACAAAATTCCGCTGTCAGCTCACTCAGTTTTTGCTTCCGTTCCTCAATGAGGGCTTTATCGCTCATGCTTACTCACCCATCTTGCGGAATATATAGTACATGCGATGTTACAATATAAATACCGTTTTGCGGATAAAAGAAGTTGCCGCAGGGGAATCTGTGCGCTGTGTCGAAGGCACGGGGCAGATACGCGCTGTTATCTGATCTTCCGAGCCTGATTTTAGCATTTAGAACCATATATATATCAGCGACCACAACATTTCTTGTACTTCTTACCGCTGCCGCAAGGACAGGGGTCATTTCTGCCTATCTTTTTGCGTTTTGATTGTTTAGCACTACTCGAATCAGCCTCTGAGTTCCGCCTCTTTTCCGAAAAGAATTTTTCCCGTTCCTTCTCGTCAGTTAGATCAATCCCTTCCATCAATGCAAGTCGAGTAAGGTTATAAATCGGCATAAAATTTTGCATCTCCGTCTCATTTGTTATGTCCACCCCTGCCGCTTTTGCAGCCATGACAAATGATTTCGCGGGGCCCCATCTCTTCGGGGTCAGACGCGTTCTCTATGATTTGCCCTTCGATCTCTTTGACCCGTTTCGCAAGATTTGATACGTTTCTTAGTAATCCCTTCTCTGCTACAAATGCAAAGAATGCCGACAATACTGGAGCAATAGACTTGAAGTAAGACTCATCTGCGGACACTTTCCTTGGCATGGTGTCCAGACAACATTCTTCAAGTCCGTCCTCATCCCACTCTTCAGGAGACAATCCGTGATAAGAGTACATATCCTCAGTGAAATACATAACCACAGACTCTGACTCTTGCTTTTGCTCATCAGTCAACGCTTCATAGCGCCAACTCTTAGAAAACTCAACGCCCCATTCATAAACTCTAGCGCAAATTGCTTCCAGTTCTTCATCAGAAGATTCTTCTACCATTTTATCACCTCAGGATTTTTTTGGTGGCGAGGAATTTCCGATAACTTCAGTATATCGGACTGTGACGTGTATATCATCCCCTTTTAGAATGATGGCTGGCAGACTGCTAGGCTTCATTTCCGCCCACGCCGTTATCAGATCTGATTTCTTCATTTGTGGATAGCATAGCACACTTCGTAGAGCAGTTCGCCCC
>CAZFWT010000098.1:0-4524 GCA_964522635.1 uncultured Halobacteria archaeon
AGGGCGTTCGAGGACTGCGTGCGTCCGCGTGGCTAGTGAAACTCGTACACGCGCGTGATTAACGTAGCCCTTACGCACCCATATCAAAGAAGTCGTGTATCGCTTGTGCGGCCCGGTGTGCCTCGTCCTTCTTCACCACGAATGAGATATTGAACTCAGAACTGCCCTGGGAGATCATAATCACGCTGATTCCTTCGTTCCCCAGCGCAGCGAAGACCTTGCCGGCAACGCCCGGTATGCCTACCATACCAGCCCCGACCACGCCCATCGCACTGACGTTGCTGTTCACCGTGCAATCGCGAATGACCGTGCCTTCAGCATTGATGCCGCGTATCGCTCCCATGGCGCGATCGAGCTGCGCGGTGCCGATAACGAGCGAGATGGTCCTCTCAGAGGAGCCCTGGCTGATCATGATGATATCAATGTTCGTTGCGGCCAGTGCGGAGAATACGTGCGCGGCCACGTCCGAGATGCTGCGCACGCCGGTGCCCGTCACGTTGATGATCGAGGTATTCTCGATGAGCGTGATGGCCTTCGCGACCTTCTTCGTCGGCTCAGCCGCTTCGCCGATGAGGGTGCCTGCGTCTTCCGGCTTGAAGAGGTTCTTCACCCGGATAGGTATCTTCTTCGCCATCACCGGCTCGATCGCCCGCGGATGAAGTACCGAAGCGCCGAAGTACGACAATTCCATCGCCTCATTATACGAGATATACGGCAATTTGCGCGCATGCGCGATGATCTTGGGGTCCGCACTCATGATGCCCTCCGTCTCCTTCCAGAGCCAGATCTCGTCCGCATCGATCGCCGCGCCAATTATGGTTGCCGTGTAGTCCGAGCCGCCCCGGCCGAGCGTGGTGACAATCCCGCGCTGGTTCTCGCCCATGAAACCGGCAACTACCGGTACCGCAATTCTCAGAAGCGGGGTAATCCGCTGCCGTATCTCGTCTCTGGCACTCCCGAGTAACTGCGCGTTTCCGAAGTCATCGTTCGTGAGGATCCCCGCTTCACCGCCGGTCAGATGGACGGCATGCAAGCCCAGAGAGCGGAGCGTGCCGGCTAATATGGGCGCGGCCAAACGTTCGCCAAAAGAGCCGATAAAATCCAGGGATCGCGGCGTCAATTCTCCCAGCAGGCATATCCCGCTAAGGGCCTTTTCCATCTCCGCTAGTCGTTCTCGGAGCTCAATCTTCACCGTTTCCAGCTCCGATTCGCTCGCGATCGCGTCAGCGGCGGCCTGCTCGTGCGTCGCTCGTAGCGCGTCCACGAACTCCGTGACCCGATCCATGTCCCCTACTGCTGCTATCTGCTCGGCATTGTCCAGGAGCATATCCGTCACCCCTGAGAGCGCAGAGGTCACAGCAACGATCTCCGCTCCTTCTGCCTGCGTGCCTTCGTTCGTCTCCTTGAAGTGCTTGATCAATTCCGCAACTGTGCGTATTTTATCACCATTTGCAACCGCTTTTCCGCCAAACTTCATGACCACGCGCATCGTCTCTTCACGTCACACTCCATCTCGCCATTTCTACTACCGTTCAGCCCTGAAAATATTTATAGTCGGGGCGGTTACAGTTACATAACGGTTGGTAAACGATTCTTTTCCAACGAATGAATGGAGAGGTAAGCATATAAAATGGCAGGACAATTAGGTGGAATCCCGGTGATAGTTTTGAAGGAAGGGAGTGAGCGCGCACGAGGCAGAGATGCGCAGAGCACGAACATCAATGCGGCGAAGGCGATTGCTGCTGCGGTTCGTACCACGTTGGGGCCAAAGGGAATGGATAAAATGCTGGTCGACTCGCTTGGTGACGTGGTAATCACAAACGACGGTGTGACGATCCTAAAAGAGATGGATATCGAGAGCCCGGCGGCGAAGATGATGGTGGAAGTCGCGAAGACGGTGGATGATGTCGCTGGTGATGGCACGACGACCTCGGTGGTGCTCGGCGGCGAGTTACTGAAGAAGGCTGAAGATCTCCTAGATCAGGAATTGCATCCCGCAGTGATCGCGATGGGCTACCGGCTCGCAATGGAGCAGGCGCGAAAGGTGCTCAGTGAGATCGCACGAGATATAGACGTAGAAGACGATGACGAGCTGAAGAAACTGGCTCAGACAGCCATTACGGGCAAATCCGCAGAGGCATCGCGCGATTTCCTCGCCGATATCGCGATCAAGGCGATAAAAGCAATAGCAGAGAAGACCACCGCGGGCAAGTACGTGGTTGATGTGGACAATATCAACGTGGAGAAGAAGGTCGGCGGCAGGATGAGCGAGACCGAGCTGGTGCAGGGCATCGCACTGGACAAGGAGATCGTGCATCCGGGCATGCCGCGGAAGCTAAAGAACGCGAAGATTGCCCTGATCAATGCCTCGCTCGAGGTGAAGAAGACTGAGACGAGCGCAGAGGTGCGGATTCGGAGCTCGGATCAGCTGAAGAGCTTCCTTGCAGAAGAGGAGCGGATGATGAAGCGGCTCGCGGATCTCATCAAGGCGAGTGGAGCGAACGTGGTGGTCTGTCAGAAGGGTATTGACGACCTTGTGCAGCACTATCTGGCAAAGGACGGCATCATTGCAGTTCGGCGCGCGAAGAAGAGCGACATGGAGAAGCTGGAGAAGGCGACCGGCGGCACGATCGTGAGCACGGTCGAGGATCTGACGAAGAACGATCTGGGTCACGCGGGCCTGGTCGAGGAGCGGAAGATCTCGGGCGACAAGATGCTCTTCATCGAGCAGTGCAAGAATCCACATGCGGTCTCCATCGTGATCCGTGGCGGCACCGAGCATGTGGTCGATGAAGTTGAGCGCTCGTTGCACGACACGCTTCGGGTCGTTGGGAGCATTATCGAGGATGGCAAGGCAGTTGCCGGCGGTGGCTCGGTCGAGACAGAGTTAGCGCTGAGGATCAGGGATTACAGCTCGTCACTGAAGGGTCGGGAGCAGTTGGCGGTGGAGAAGTTCGCGGAAGCGATGGAGATCATCCCACGCACCCTGGCGGAGAATTCAGGGCTCGATCCGATCGACAAGTTGGTGGCGTTGAAGGCCGCGCACGAGCGAGGCGAGATCTATGCGGGTCTGGACGTCTACACGGGCAAGATCATCGACATGTGGAAGAACAACGTGATCGAGCCGCTGCGGACGAAGCGGCAAGCGGTCGAATCGGCGGCCGACGCGGCGATCATGATCCTCAAGATCGATGACGTGATCGCGTCGAGGCGCGAAGCGCCCATGCCGTCACCAGGAGCAGGCGGCGGTATGCCACCCGGCGGAATGCCCATGTACTGAACCAACGCCTGAGTACGCAGCAAGATAGATACGGAAAACTTCACTCAGGGGACAGGCAAGAGAGATGACCCCCTGAGCTCTTTTTTTCTTTTCTTTTCTTTCCATGGATACCAGCGAAAGCGCTTCATTTGCTCTCACTGCATCTCTCTACCATTGAGCACATGGTCAAGCGAGCAGACCTCGAGCACGACCGGTTTTATAAAGCAGCGAAGGCCGAGGGCTATCGCTCACGATCCGCCTTTAAGCTGCTACAGCTCAGCCGGAAATTTCGGCTCATCAAGACGGGCGATGCGGTCATTGATCTGGGTGCCGCACCCGGCGGGTGGTCCCAGGTGGCACGCGCATTAGTGGGCGAGAACGGCGTGGTGATCAGTGTGGATCTGCAGTCCATTGCGTCATTAGAGGGCGTCATCGTGCTCAGAGGTGACATAACGAGAGAAGAGACGGTAACGGCGATTAAAGCCGCGCTTCTAGCGCTGGGCAGAGACGCAGCCGACGTCGTCATTTCGGACGCCGCGCCGCAGCTAACCGGGAATAAAGATCTGGATCACTATCGCTCGTTTGAGCTAAGTGCAGCGGCGCTCACCGTTGCTGCTGTGGTATTAAAGCCCCGCGGGAATTTCGTCACGAAGATCTTTCAAAGTGAGTATTACCCCCAATTCTACCTGAGCGTGAAGGATCGGTTCAGGCAAACGAGAGCGTACGCGCCCGAAGCCTCCCGCAAGCGGAGTGCGGAGGTGTATGTGGTGGGGACGGGCTATTTGGGGTAACGAAAACTCTTGAGACCATTTATCTGCGAGCGAGCGATTTATGAATGGCAAGAAAGAGGACGATCGATGAAAAGCCGCCGCGAGAGCACCCAACACCCCTTGAGCAGCGGGATTCCGTGCGTGAGCCATAGCTGCATGCAGTGTTGCCATGAAACGAGCATGCCGCTTTCGTCAGCGGACATCACCAGGATCGTGAAGCTCGGCTATGAGCTCAGCGATTTTGTGACGAGACCAGCAGACGGTAACTATCAGCTCAGGAATATCGCAGGACGATGCGTCTTCCTCTCAGAAGTCGGCTGCACGATTTATCCAGATAGACCAGAAGGCTGCCAGTTGTACCCGTTAATCTGGGATGAAGACCACGGTCAAGCGGTCAGAGATTACCTCTGCCCCCATGCGGACGAATTCGAAGTCACGAAGGCGGATATAACAAACCTGAAGAAGCTTATCGGGCGATTAAAAACATGACTCTAG
>CAZFWT010000099.1:0-4504 GCA_964522635.1 uncultured Halobacteria archaeon
ATTCACAACCACCTTCTCCGCCTGAAGTACACGAGCATTGTGATGAGAATCGCACTCATCACGAGCCACACGGCGGGGTAGCCCCAGCGCCAGCCGAGCTCGGGCATGTACTGGAAATTCATGCCGTAGATGCCCGCTATAAACGTCAGGGGGATGAAGATCGTGGCGATGATGGTCAGCACCTTCATTATCTCGTTCATCTTGTTGCTGAGGCTGGAGAGGTAAATATCGAGCATCCCGGCGAGCATATCCCGGAAATTCTCGACGGTATCGATCACCTGGATGGTGTGATCGTAGAGATCGCGGAGATAAATGCCGGTGGACTCCTGAATGAGCGGTGATTCAAGACGTTCAAGGCCGTTGATGAGCTCACGGAGCGGCCAGACGGACTTTCTGAGGAAGATCATGCCCCGTTTGAGGCTGTGGATGGTGCGTAACGTCTCTGGCGTCGGATTGGTCACCAGTTCCTCTTCGGTATCCTCGATCACCTCCCCGATCTTCTCCAGGATCACGAAATAGTTATCCACGATCGCATCGATCAATGCGTAGGCGAGGTAATCGGGGCCCGCCTTCCGTATCCGCCCTTTCTTGTTCCTGATGCGGTCACGCACGAAATTGAAGACGTCGCCCTCGCGTTCCTGGAAGGAGATGACGAAGGTCGGGCCAAGTATCAAGCTCACCTGCTCGGCCTCGATCTCGCGCTCTTCCCCATTATAATAGAGCATCTTCAAGACGATGAAGAGATAGGACTCGTAATCATCCATCTTGGGACGATGCTCGGTATTCAGGATGTCCTCAAGGAGGAGCGGGTGGACGCCGAAGTGCTGCCCGATTGCTTCCATCAGCTCCACATCATGGATACCATCGATATTGATCCAGGTGACCGTGGGCCGTTCTTTGAAGGGAAAGACCTCCTCGACCCGTGCTACTTCCCGCTCCTCTAAATGATCCTCATCGTAATCGATCAGCGTAATGCGTACCTTCTCGGTCTTCCGCTCGCCGATATGAATGAGCGTGCCCGGTGGCAGTCCGCTCTTCTTCGACCGTTTCGTGATGGGCTGAGACATGCTGGTTATTATATCCTCACACCGTTTATGTGGCTACAGGAGCTAACGCTTTCAGAGTATTAGAACTCTCCCTGCTGTACACATACGGTCTTCAAATAAGATAAATAATGCCCTTTTGCCTCCCCGCTCGCTCGGTTCGAGCGTTACATGGCGAAGTTAGCGTACCATTCCGGTCTCGCGGGTGGCTCTGCCTGGAGCAGCTCCCGCCACTGGTCGTCTGTAAGCCGGTTCTGCATCGGCTGCTTGAACTCGTAATAGCTCATCACCGGGCCCGCACCGATTATTATCCTGCCGTCAGGAACCTTGTAAGCGACGACGATCAGATCAACGTACCCGACCCCTTCCTCGAGCACCTGCCGGGTGTTCCCTTCCGTGTGGACGTCCGCGACAATCGTGGTTTTCTTCGCTTTCTCATCGACCTCCACGATCACGCCGTTTAACTCGTCGTCGAAGTTCTCGATGAACTGGTAATCCGCCTCGGTCAATTCCTCGTTCGCCAGTTCCTTCTCAGATAGAGTCACCAGACGCTCAAAAATCGTTTCTAACCGCTCTAATCGGTACTTCGCCGGTTCGTCCAGCACGTCCATGCTCTCCAAGCCGTCTGTGGTCATCCGGGTTAGCGCAAGCAGCCGGTTGTAAAACTCAGGCACCGGCTCGATATAGCCGACAACCTCTTTCTCCGGGGTCGGCATCGGCATCCCGGATTCCACCATCGTATAGCTCTGCTTCGCGTAGAGGATGGTATCGTGCCGCAGCTCAGTCCACGAGACCAGCGCGGTCGTGAGCGCTTTGTCCTGCCACGCGGTGGTCTGCATGAAGGTCGGATACCCAGTGCCGTACTCTTTCACGAGCGGCTGGAGCGTAAAGAGCCAGCTCCAGTATAAATTCTGGTTCCAGTCGGCGTCGCTGAAGTTCTTGAATTCCGCCTCTAATTCGCTATACGCCGCATCGTACCCTTTATAATTGGAATCATCCAGCTCATCCAGTAACGCCCGTGCGCGAGCAGAGCCCAGGAGCGCCATGACGTCCAGGCCACGTGGAAATCCCCGTATCGGGCGGCCCGCGCCTGAAATCACGTACGTAAATGGTTTCGGCTCTCTGGTGCCCGTATAAACGTCTGTATAAGCACCGACCAGATTCGAGAACAGGTAGGAATCGGGGATGAACCGCTGGCCCATCAACCGGAATCCTTTGGTGGCCTCCAGACACTCATCGGCCTGTTCCGGTGTGAACGGCGGTGGAATCACGCAATCGCCCGTGCCACCGTAGATTTCGGGCGAGCGATACTCAGCGAGCTTCGCCTTCAAGTCCTCCACACGCTGTTTGGTGAGCATGGTCGGCTCGAACGTTCCCGTGAACACGGAATTCAAGGCTTCCCGGTACTCGTACGGGCCGAGGTCGTCGGAAAGTCCGACGTAGAACGCAGTGACGGCGTAGAGCCGATCCCACTTCGCCTGCAGCGCCGGTTGTTCCTCCAAATGCGCTGCAATGAGTGCCGCGCCTATCGTCTGCGTTCTGGCGTCTTCTTCCGCAACCAATCCCTCCGGCCCGCCCTTGAGCAAGAAGCTCAGACGGCCATACCAGATGAACGCTTTGAAATAATTCTTCAGCTTCTCGCTCCGCGTGTAATGCCCACGCGGCACGTACTGCGAGTAATCCTCCGAATACCTGAAGATCGGGGAAGTCTCGAAGCCTGCATGGGCCTCGATCAGCGCTAATTCCGCCTCAACCTCAGCCGTAACAAAATCCGGGACCTCGAATTGATAGGTCTCCAACTCCTCGGATGTGAAATACGCGCTCGCCAGCCCGGGATCCCTACATTCCCAGCCGTCGGTGCAGAGCTGATCATCCCGCGGCTGCAACAAGCTCAAGCCGACCGCGAAGTAGGCCGCATTCCGTCGCGCTGCCTCCTTCAGCTCGCCGTCGTACCGGTCATAATCTGCTACGGACTCGTTCAGCAGCTCACGGCTGATCTCCCAGATGAGATCGTAAAACTCACGCTCCTCGATCTCCCGCAGCGTTTCATCGAACTGGATGTGATAGAGATGCAAGAGCGAATCAGCGGTAATGAAGATCGGTATCTCGCGCTCCTTGAGTGTGGTATAGGGCGCGGTAATATCCTCCTCGCGTGCGTCGAATGAATTATCGATGACGACAAAACCGTTTGTCTCCAGGAGGCGCACTGCAGCCTCGTTCAATGGGATTTTACGCGAGAAATCGCGGTAGTTGTGGATCTCATCAGTATCGAGCGGCAAGCTATATTGCGCGGTCTGTAAGCTGACATTCAGTGCAGATAACGAATAATATTCGGTGAATTGCATCTTCTCCGTTGTTTCCGCGCTCGATAGATCAATCGCCGCTGTTTGTAAGGTTGCCATTGTCTCTTCCGGTCCTGTCGGTGTAGGCTCGAGGCAGCCGCTGAAACAGATGGAGCAGAAAACTGCAAAGACCAAAATCCAGCCAGAGAGCAAAGGATTTGGCTTCATGTTTCTGTATACCGTAAAAGCGCTGCGCGCTTTATAAATTTTATGCAGGACAGGATCGTCTTTCAGTATAGTGAGCAGTAGATAGAGATGTTGACCGTCAAGCCCCTCGCGTTTGAGAGCCTTGGTGTTCGCTCCATGGCGACCTTCGTGGAGACGGACGACATTGCGGTGCTTATCGATCCCGGTGTTTCCTTAGCCCCGAGCCGGTATGGGTTGCCGCCGCATCCGGTGGAGGAGCAGCGGATGGCCGCGTGCTGGGACGAGATCAAGGCGCACGCCGCCATGAGCGACGTCCTCATCGTCACCCATTATCATTATGACCATCACGACCCCTACGAGCCGGAGCTCTACGAGGGCAAGGTCGTGTATCTCAAGCATCCCGAGGAGCAGATCAACCGGAGTCAACGCGGGCGCGCGGCATTCTTCCTAGAGCAACTCGCTGACCTGCCACAAACCATCGAGATCGCGGACGGGAACGAATTCACATATGGTTTGACAACCATCAGATTCTCACCGGCGGTCTTTCATGGCACGAACGCCAAGCTCGGCTACGTGGTGGAGGTGAGCATCGCGTGCGGCGGTGAGAAGCTGGTCTTTACGAGTGATGTCGAAGGGCCCGCGGTAGCGGAGCAGGCGGAATTCATCCTGCAGGAAGAGCCTGATATACTCATACTGGACGGCCCGATGACGTATATGCTCGGGTTCCGCTATTCGCAGCAGAGCCTGGCACGCTCGATCGAGCATATCAACCGGATCATAAGGGAGACCTCTGTCCGGGAAATTTTGATGGAGCACCATTTCATGCGCGATCTCAAATATAAGGAACGGATAGCGGAGGTGTACGCGTGCGCGGCACGTAATAACGTGAAGGTAATGACGGCTGCTGAGTACTTAGGGCGGGCGATCGAGCTGCTGGAAGCGCGGCGGAAGGAGCTCTATCTGTAAGGGGCC
>CAZFWT010000100.1:0-4352 GCA_964522635.1 uncultured Halobacteria archaeon
GCAGTCAGACGTCCTGTCGTACCAGTGTCGCCGCCTCAATCCAGCTACCGCTGCTGATCTTGACGCCCGGATAGATCGAGACATTTATCCCTGTTTTGACGTTATAGCCGAGAACCCCCCCTAATTTCCGCCGACCTGAATCCACCCGGGAACCCTTAATGGTCATCTTCACGTTCCGGTCGTCGAACCGCAGATTCGCAATTTTAGTCCCGGCACCCAAATTGCAGCCCTCCGCGATCACGGAATCCGCAACGTAGTTCAGGTGCGGCGCCTTGGAATGTGACAGTATTATGCTCCGTTTCACGATCGAGAACTCACCAACCACACAATCCTGCCCCACTATCGAGCTATCAATAACGCAATTCTTGATCGTGCTGCCGCTCCCGATGACCGCGGGCTTCCGGATCGTGGCCGAATCCCAGATCTCCGTGCCCTCGCCGACCGCAAATCCTAGCTTCGCGAGCATGTACCGGTTCGCGTCGAGATAGTCCCACGGGTACCCGATATCGTTCCAGTAGCCCTGCAGGGGCACGATGCGCACCGGCTCACGCGCGTTCAGCAGTTGCAGCGCATCAGTCAGCTCGTATTCACCGCGCTCACTTTTCACGATCTGCTCCAGAACGTCCAGGATCTCGGGCTCGAGATGATAGATACCAGCATTAATGTACCCGGCGCCCGAGCCTGTCTTCTCCCGTAGCCCGGTTAACCGCCCGCCGTCAAAAGTGACTTCACCATACCGCGAGACATCCGGGGCAGTAACAACGGCAAGCGCATTCCTGGTTTCCACAAGCTCGGAGAAGTTCGAGCTGTCAACGAAGAGGTCACCGTAGAGCAGTATGAAGTCCTCATCGATAAAATCCGCCGCGGCCTGGAGCGCCGTTGCCGTGCCCGTAATCGCTCGATCCTCGTAGTAGTTCAATTCTGGCAGCTGGAGCTGCTCCTTTAAGTAGCCCACAACCACCGCTATCTCCTCGACACCATGCGCACGCAGGAGCTCAAGTTGGTACTCGATCAGCGGCTTGTTGCAGATGGGAAGCAGCGACTTCGGCTTACGATCCGTAAGTGGCCGTAAGCGCTCGCCCCGACCAGCGGCCAGTATAACACCCTTCATTACTACTGTGGCACCCGCTCGACAACAGAATGTACAAAGTCCCGTATCCTATTAAACTCATCGGCATCCTTCGACTCGTAGGCGATCGAGATCTTCGGCTCGGTATTCGAGGCGCGGAAGAGCGCCCACCCGGACTCAAAGAGGACTTTAACGCCATCGAGCGTGTCCAGCGCGTAGCCTTCGCGCGCCAGTTCCTCCTGCAAGCTCGCAATAAACGCGAACTTCTCTGAATCCTTCACCGCGACCCGGACGTTCTCCGCGTGATAGTCCGGGAACTCGCGAACGAGCTCCGCAACACCTCGCCCCGCTGCCGCCACGATCTCAGCCACGGTGAGGCTCGCGCGGATCGCATCATCGGCAAAGAACGTTTCTTTAAAGTAATAGTGACCAGAGAGCTCTCCTGCAAGTGCTGCTGACTCATCACGCATCTTCTGCGCGATATACGTATGACCGACCCGGCAGGGAATGGCCTGCCCACCATAGCGCTCTATGGTTTCGGTCGCCATCCTCGACATGAGCGCGTCATGGACGATCTTCGCCCCTGGATTCGCTTCCAGCACATGCCGCGCCAGGAGCGAGAAGATCCGGCGCGATTCTATCGCAGTGCCCGTCGCATCGATTACCGCTACCCGATCGCCGTCCCCGTCGAAGACAAAGCCAAGATCCGCATCATGCTCCCTCACGCTGCGCTCGGCATCGCGCACATTTACCGACTTCGATGGATCAGGCTCGTGCCCCGGGAAATTACCGTCCGGTGTGCAGTTCAGTTCATGGACACGCAGACCCGCCCGTCTGCACGCCTCGGGCGCGTACAAACTTGCCGCGCCGTTTGAACCGTCGATAACGACATATAACGGCACGCTCAGCTTCACCTGACTGCTGATGAACGTGAGATAAGGCTCGGTGATTGCGACCCCAGAAGCCACGCCGTGACCCTTTCGGAAATTTCCGCGCTCCGTAATCCGCTGCAGTCGCTCGATGCCCGATTCGTAGCTGATGGGCAGTGCAGCGCTATCGAAGAGCTTGAAGCCATTGTACTCCTTTGGGTTGTGCGATGCCGTGACGTTCACCCCACCGTCGCAGCCGAGATGCTGCACCGCAAAGACCAGAACGGGCGTGGTCACGATCCCGAGATCCACAGCATCGGCGCCCGTAGAGCGGAGCCCGGCGATGAACTCCGCTTTCAACTGCGGGCCACTCAACCGCGTATCACACCCCACGGCGATTGTGCCCGGATTGAGTGTCCCAAACGCCGCACCGATCAGAAATGCCACCCGCTTATCGATCTCCGTCGGATAAACGCCCCTGATGTCGTATGCCTTGAAGATGCTCATTGTCTGTCTCCCTCACCTTGCTGTGACGACGGTCTGACCGGGTGGTTGGTGATTACGTCACCGTCACGCTCTTCGCCAGATTGCGCGGCCTGTCTGGATCGAGCCCACGGAGCACCGCAAGCTGGTAGGCGAGCACCTGCATGGGTATGATCTGAATGATTGGATTCAGCTCCCCGGCTTCGGGCACTTTGATCCAGAAATCGAAGATCTCCTCAGGCTCTGGAGCGACGCCGATAATATACCCGCCTCTGCACCTCACCTCCTCCGCATTCGAGAGGATCTTTGCTCGCTGCTCCGCGGAGACGAAGACGATGCACGGCGTGCCAGCCTCGATCAGCGCCAGCGGCCCGTGCTTCAGCTCACCGCCCGCAAATGCCTCGGCATGGATGTACGAGACCTCCTTGATCTTCAATGCCGCTTCCAGAGCGGTGGCATACTGCAACTCCCGGCCGATGAGATAAAGATGGTCCTTCTCATACAGCAGTTCCGCGAGCTTCTCCAGGTATTCCCGCATCGATCGCGATGTTAGGTTGTAGATGTCAAGATATAAACTCCCTATCTTCTTCAGCCCTTCTTCGTACCGACCAGCCAGTGCGTACGCCAGCATAGCCATGAGCACGACCTGAGATGTGTAGGTCTTCGTCGAGAGCACGCAGAGCTCGAGACCGCTGTTCATCAGTAATAATGCATCGCTCTCCCTCGTGAGGATCGATCCGTCCCGGTTCACGATACCCACCACTTTACTCCCCCGTCGCTTCGCCGCGTTTACCGCGTCCAAAACGTCCGCGGTCTCACCCGATTGCGAGATGGCGAAGACGAGTGTGTTCTCGGTCAGGAAGTCCTCGTAATGCTCGAACTCCGAGGCTAAGACGGTATTCACGTGCACCCGCGCGAGCTTCGAGAAGAGGTAACTGCCCGCGAGAGAAGCATGGTAACTGGAGCCACAGCCGATGAAGAACGTGCCCTTTGATCGGCGCATCTCGTCACAAATGGCACGGACGACTCCCTCGTCCTGCTGCAACGCGCGGAGCAGCGTCTCGTCCTGCTCACTGATCTCCTTCAGCATGAAGTGCTGACACCCGCCCTTGTGCACTTCTTCAAGGCTGCACGTCACCGTGTCGAGCGGTCGCTGGACGTAGTTGTCCTCAGCCAGATTGTAAATCTGCAGGTTCAGGTTAGTATCGGCGAAGAAGACATCATCGCTCTTGAGATAAACGACCTTATTAGTCCATGCGAGGAATGCGAGAACATCCGAGGCCGGGAAGATGCCGTGATCCGCGATCCCGAGACTGAGTGACCGCGAGCCCTTCCGTGCGCCCGCGATCTTATGCTCACCCTTTCGCATCGCGAGTACCGTATAGCTGCCTTCGAGCTCTCGTAGCGCATTCACAAACGCATGCTCGAAAGAGAAGCCCGCCGCGATGAAGTCGCCAATGAGGTGCGCGATCGTCTCTGAATCCGTCTCTGAGTGGAATAGATGACCGCGCCCGATCAGTCGCCGCTTCAGCTCCTGATAATTCTCGATGATACCATTGTGCACGATCGCGAGGTCATTGCTACCGTCCAGATGCGGATGCGCATTCTCACGCGAGACTTTACCGTGGGATGCCCAGCGTGTGTGCGCGATACCGATACAGCCGTCAACGGGCTCAAAACGAATCTCACTCAGCTTCCCCGCATCCTTCTGAACGATCAGCTGGTCGGTGCAGAGGGCAATGCCCGCAGAATCGTACCCTCGATACTCCAGCTTCTCCAAACCGCTCATAAGGAACGGAAACGCATTTTGCGTGCCGATATAGCCAACAATGCCGCACATCTTGTTTACCACCTGAGGTTCTGAGCTAGCGCGTAACCAGAAGCGTATGGAGGAACTTGGCTGATCATATATTTAAGCTTTTCTCACATCA
>CAZFWT010000101.1:0-4189 GCA_964522635.1 uncultured Halobacteria archaeon
CGTGCGGCGATGAGAGGGCAATTCGCGACCCTCTATGCCGCGCGGATGACCTCACTGGCGAGTACTTATGGGTTAAAAGGAAGAGTTAAGGTTTAATAAATATAAGAAGCGTGCTTGCTATCCTCCACGTGGCCGTTTTTATATACATCAGCCAATTTATATAGAGGTATCCGTGATAAGTATCGGCTATTACCGATACCTATATAAAGGTATCAGTGATAGTCCCTCGCGTGGGCACCTAAAAACCTCCAGGAATGATTATTCCGCTGCCTTCGTTCAGAGAGTAGCGTCCGATACGAGTAACCGCAGACCACACCATCCGCTATGTAGCCCGTCTCGGCATTTGGTGATGTAAGACCCACCCAGAAGAGTCGATTTTACCATTCGCTAGCACGATGATCGTGCCATCAGCAGTCTTCAGACGTGTCTTTCGCAGCGTGATATCGATGATTTCACCGCGATAGCCCTGGGTGGTGATCTCGTCACCGATGTTGAAATGTTCGTCGGTAAGGAGAAAGAGTCCTGCTACCGCATCGGCCAGAATATCCTTCACGGCCAACGCGAGTGCAGCGCCAACCAGAACCGAAGCACCCATCACGGGATAGAAAACAGCACCCAAGTTCAACGCCTGGATGATGTACATGAAGACGCCGAAAACTAAGAGATAAACCAACGTTTTCCGTGCAAATACCTGCGCGTCCGGCGGGAACTTCGTGGTGGCGAGGCCTTTTCGAAGACTCTTATTAATCACGATAATGGCAAGAAACGCGGCGAGCGAGACCACAAGTACCCGGACATACGGATTCGAGAAAAATGTTACGAGCTCATCTATGAGGTTCATCTTGGATCACGATCTTCTTCGCCCTGCTCGTTCTCCAGGTTTCGGGTTGTTCGTTATATACGCGAGCTCGTCGAACTTCGAAATCCCTTCAGGCAGTTTCATGGTCGTTCTCACACTCTTTCGGTGCCTCGTTCACCACACGCCAGCGCAGCAGGATGCCCTCATCCAGCTTCTCTGTGCGTATGAGCTGCAGCTTCAGCAGCGCCTCTGGGGTGTCAAAGCCACGACCGTCCACGAGCGTCGGCGCGCTATCGCCACCGATCACCACGTTCCCGACGAAGGTGTAAATCTCATCAACGAGCCCCTGAGAGAGGAGCGACCAGTTGAGCCGTGCGCCGCCCTCCACCATCACTTTCCGAACGCCGCGGAGCGCCAGATCGTGGAGCAGCCGCTTCAGATCCACTTCACCCTGGCCGCAGACGAGCACCTCCGCTTTCTCGCCCAGGCGCCCGATATCCACCACAATCGCCTGCTCGGAGACGGCAACGATCCGCCTGCCCTCGCCCTTGTTCAGGACTTCCGCATCACTGGGGGTTCGTGCCTTACTGTCTACCACGATTCGCAACGGGTTCTCGTCCATACCTGCACGCTTCCGCCGCTCACGCCGCTTCTGCGACTTCACCGTTAATGACGGATCGTCCGCTAAAACAGTGCCAACGCCCACCATAAGTGCGTCGCTCTCGGCACGCAGCGCGTCAACGCGATCGAAATCTTTGATGCCACTGATTCGCGTCTGCGTTCGCTGTATGGTGGCGATCTTGCCGTCCGCGCTCATCGCAGCGTTAATGAAGACGAAGGGCTTCTCGATTTGCTCCTGCTCTTGCTGCGCCTCTTCCTCTTCGCCCGGTACCGGCTCCTGCTCCGTGTAGTAGTCCTCCAGGGTTATGATCTTCGCCATTGCTACCAGGAAGCTCTTCGCGTTTCCCCGAATGCTCAATGTTTATAACGTCAGTGGACAAATAAAAACACACACGGGTGGTTCTGATGATTACTCAGGAGGAGATAGGGGAGGTTTTAGCTGACTATAACCCGAAAGAGCTAACGATTGGCATTCTCGGGTCTCATTCCGCACTGGATATCTGCCGCGGCGCGAAGGATTTGGGCTTAAAGACGCTCGTTGTATGCCAGAAGGGCAGAGAGCGGACATACGATCGCTATTTTCGCACGCAGGGCGCGCTCGGTGTGGTCGACGAGACAATCGTTCTCGATAAGTTCACGGAGATTACGGAGGAGCGCGTGCAGCGGCAGATGCGTGCGAAGAACGTTATCTTCATCCCGCACCGCTCATTTGAGGTTTATGTCGGCTTCGATCGCATAGAGAACGATTTTCTACTGCCCCTGTTCGGCTCGCGGCGTATGCTCAGGGCAGAGGAGCGCGATGCGGACAGAAACCAATATTACCTGATGGAGAAGGGCGGAATCCCTTATCCGCGAGTGTACAGGAGCCCCGAGCTGATCGACCGGCTGGTGCTCGTGAAGGCTCCGGAGGCGCAGCGGACGTACGAACGCGCGTTTTTCTTCGCCTCGTCGCCCGAGGAGTTCTACAGGAACTCGCAGGAGATGATCCGTGCCGGGAAGATAACGGAAGCGGGGTTGAAGAAGGCGGTGATCGAGGAATTCGTGCTGGGCGCCCAGTCGAACTTCAATTACTTCTATTCGGTCCTGGACGACCAGCTCGAGCTACTGGGTACTGATACGCGACGACAGACGAACCTGGACGGCATTCTGCGGCTGCCTGCCTCGCAGCAGCTCGACGCGCTCAAGTATCTGGACGTCAAGGCCATCGAAGCCGGACACATCGCCTGCACTGTTAAGGAATCGCTTTTAGAGCAGATCTTCGAGCTGGGTGAGAAGTTCGTCCGCGTCGCGAAGGATGAGTATCCACCGGGTATTATCGGCCCATTTGCCTTGCAGGGCACCTTCACTCCCGGACCGCCGAAGGAGACCGCGGTGATCTTTGATATCTCCATGCGTGTGCAGGGCTCGCCCGGAACACGATTTACGCCCTATTCGGGCTATCTCTACGGCGAATCGCTCTCCGTTGGCAAGCGGGTAGCGCTGGAGCTCAAGAAGGCCATCGAATCGGGTCGCTTGGCGGAGACAGTAACGTAATCTGATCGACACGAGATGATCACACCAAGTGAAATTCAACGCGTTCTGGCTGGCTATGCTAAACATGAGCTGACGGTCGCCACCGTCGGGAGCCATACCGCGCTCCAGATCCTCAAAGGTGCGCGTGACGAAGGCTTCAGGAATCTCGCAGTCTGCCGGCGCGGCACGGAGCAGGTCTACCAGCAGTTCGGCGTGGCGGACGAGATCCTCACCGTCGAGCGGTACCAGGAGCTCATGGATACTGCCGTTCAGCAGCAGCTCACCGCCCGAAACGCCATCCTCATACCGCACGGGTCCTTTGTAGAATACCTCTCACCACGGCGGATCGAGGACGAGCTCGCGGTGCCCCTGTTCGGCAATCGAGCGGTTCTGGAATGGGAATCTGATCGTGGTAAAGAGCGTGAATGGCTGCTCAAAGCCGGCCTGAGATTGCCGCTGGAATTCACGAGCCCCAATGAGATAGACCGGCTGGTGCTGGTTAAATTCCCCGGCGCCAAGGGTGGCCGCGGCTATTTCCTGGCGAGCAGCGCGGCCGAATTCGAGCAGAAGCTCGAAAACCTGAACCTGAGCGATAAAGCGCAGTTCACCATCCAGGAATTTGTGATCGGCACACGGTTCTACCCCCATTATTTCTACTCGCCGTTGCAGGACCGCCTGGAGCTGCTCAGCATGGACATACGGTACGAGTCCAATATTGACGGGCTCGCACGGCTCGGCGCACTCGTGCAGGATCGCCTGCCTGAGCCCTCGTTCGTCGTTACCGGTAATCTCCCGGTCGTCGTGCGCGAGTCGCTGCTGCCGAAGATTCTGAAGCTCGGTCAGGACGTCGTTAGAGCCTCTCAGGAGCTCTTCAGCCCGGGTCTGATCGGCCCGTTCTGTATCGAGACCATCTGCACCGATGAGCTGGACTTCGTCGCGTTCGAGATCTCTGCCCGTATCGTCGCAGGCACTAACCTGTACATCAACGGCTCGCCCTACTCGCACCTCCTCTATGACGAGCCCATGAGCACGGGCAGGCGGATTGCACGTGAGCTCAAGGACGCTGTTGCGCTGGATGCGCTCGACCGCGTCGTTTACTGAGCCGTTTTAGCGCCCGCAGAAACTTAATAGGTTCTGAAAGTCAACTTTAAGTTGGTTAGCACGGAGAGCAGCGGGGGTAGCCGAGCTGGACAAAGGCGCAGGACTTAAGATCCTGTTCCGCAGGGATACGTGGGTTCGAATCCCACCCCCCGCATT
>CAZFWT010000102.1:0-4168 GCA_964522635.1 uncultured Halobacteria archaeon
GCGGGCGATCGAGCTGCTGGAAGCGCGGCGGAAGGAGCTCTATCTGTAAGGGGCCAAACCCCCCTTTCCAACCCTCCTAACCACAAAAACGAACCAATACCGTAAGGCCAAACCCCCCTTTCCAACCCTCCTAACCACAAAAAGGACAACTGCCCTGCTTCGCGGAAGGTCTATCTAACTAACTTATATCAATGAAAAAACTGACTCTTTCATATGCAACTTATTTCGCTCTTACATATCGCACCGACCCTCGCTGCCTTCTTTGGAGTGCCTCTGGAGTCCTCAAAACGACCTGTGGAGCAGCTCCTCGCGTTCCTGCAGGCCCATAACCCTTCGGTGGTGACACTGATGGTGATCGACAGCCTTGATTCTCCCCTTTATTCTGCGCTTGCCGATGACCTAGAGGTGCTGCACGAGCTCGCTTCCGAAGGGTTAGTGTTCGATTGTGAAACGGTGACGGATACGACCACGCCAGCGATTGCCTCGATCCTTACCGGGCTTCTGCCAGAAGAGCACGGAATCCTCACGAGCAAAGAGGTCGGTACTTCACCGGTGAACTCGATTCTGGAGCTGCTCAATGACGCGGGTATGCCCACCGCGGCCATTCTCGAGACAGAGGGTACAAGACCGCTCGTCGGCCGAATTAGCTACGTATGCCCGGTTGACGATCGCGAAGATATAGAGGAGTATGACGCGTTGATAACCATGCACACGGTTTCCGTGGTGCACAAGGAGGAGGTGCGGTTCGTCTTCGCGCACCTCCGCGCCATCGACCGGTTCGCGCACCGGAACAAAGATTTACATACCGCGGCACAGCTAATAAATAAACATATGGGGAAAATAGCGACGGCTGTGCGCGCGCGCGAAGGCGTGCTGCTCATCTGCGGTGATCATGTGGCGCACGTAGCGGCGAACAAGAGGGCGAAGAAGACGGGAACGGTACCCTTGATTGTCGCCTATCCGTAACTGCGTCGTAACGATCAAAGCTCAAGATACGATGGTACCTGAAAAAGATCTCCAAATTGGTGTCGCCCTTACCGGCCCTGAGGACTGGACTGCCGCTGCATTTATTAAAAATATTGAGAGGAAGGGTGCACAAGCGGTGCCTCTGAATCTCGCTCAACTCAGCGCTTCGCTCTCATCGGCCACCTTCTCGATCTCCGATGCGCGATCACAACCCGTTGATATCGATGCGCTCATCGTCCGCGACGTGGGCATCAGCTTCGCGCTCGAACAGATCTCCTTCAAGTTCGATCTTATCCGGCAGTTAGAAGCGGTCATGCCGGTGATGAACACCTCTGCAGCGATTCAGAACGCGGCGAACAAATTCTACTCCTTTTTCCTGTTCCAGCGCGCACATCTCCCCATTCCCCGCACAACCGTAACGGCTGAGTTGGATGTCGCACTCAATGCCATCGCTAGATGGGGGAGCGCGATAGTGAAGCCCATCTTCGGCAGCCAGGGCAAAGGCATTGTCATGCTGACAGGAAAAGAGCCGAATATGCCATCGAACCTCGAAGGATTGCTTAAAGAGCGCGGTGTGCTCTACATTCAGGAGTTCGTACCGAATCCAGGTCGTGATATTCGCGTCTTTGTGGTTGGCGATGAAGCACTCGGCGCTATGTATCGTGTCTCGCTCGAAGGCTCGGTCGTCAGTAACCTGAGTCAGGGCGGAAGGCCCGTAACGTGTGAGCTAACCGAAGAGATACGAGACCTCGCGGTGCGTGCGACTAAAGCGGTCGGCGCGGATTTCGCAGGCGTTGACCTGATCGAGGGCGAGAACGGATTGTTGGTGCTCGAGGTCAACGGGACACCGTCGGGCAGAGGCATTAACCAGGCGTGCGGTGTTGATGTCACCGAGAAGATCGTTGCGTGCCTGTTCGAGTGGCGTCTGTAGGGAAATGGCAGGGAAAGGTGCTCGGAACATGGAACGATTCGCATTTGCAGTCATACTCATGCTCTTCGTTCTCCTGATTCTCACCCCGATCATCGCAGCCCAATCCCGCGAAACCGAGGCACTGATGCTTATCACCGAACTCTATCCGGATACGGCAACGAGTAATGAGCTGGACGAGTACGTCGCCCTCACGAATCCCACAGCGTATCCTGTAAATCTCGAGGGCTGGAGCATCACTGATACCGAAGGCACCCTTATCTTGCCCGCCGTTGAACTCTCGCCAAATCAAACCCTGTACGTCACGCGCAATGCATCATCGTTCATGGCGCACCGCAGCGCTGTTATGATAGGGTGCAAAAAGCCCGGGTTCGAATACGGTCCCGATTCCGACCCTGCGGTACCGCAATTACAAACCAGCGGCAAGACCTTCGCCTTGCGCAATACGGGTGACGAAGTGATCCTCGTGAACGAGGCGGGAGAAGAGGTGGACGTGGTCATGTACGGCGCGTGCAGTTACACGGGAGAGGGGTGGCGCGGCGCGCCGTTAGAAAAGCCGCGTGAAGGTATGATTGTGAGACGAAAAGGGGCGCTGGACTCAGACCAGTGTGATGACTGGCTCGCGCTGCCGTTTGGTGCGTCCTATCACGAGCCAGCGGTTTTCTCCTGCTCCGGTGAGATGACTGCTTTCGTCTCGCCCGATTGCAGTTTCCCCATTCTGCAGCGCGAACTCGACGCGGCAGCCACCTCAATCTACATCAACCTCTATCAGCTCGAGCAGCCGCACCTCATGGACGCGCTCGGGGCTGCGGTGGATCGCGGCGTGGCGGTGAAGCTCCTGCTCGAAAGCAGCCCGGTCGGCGGCATCACGGCTGAAGAGCGGTACAGTATGAACCAGGCCCTGGAACGCGGTGTAGAAGTACGACTCGCAGATGACCCGTACATCAACCATGCCAAGTATGCCGTCATCGATAACCGAACGCTCATCGTGATGACCGAGAACTGGAAACTGACCGGCGTGCCCGTTGACAACTCGTTCGGCAATCGCGGCTGGGGGATCGCTATACGAGAGAAAGACGTCGCGAACTACTTCACTGCGCTCTTCTTTGAGGACTTCTACCGTGGCACGGCATTGACAGCGGACATACCCGATGCCGAGACGAGCAGCACGAGCGCATGGATACCGCAGGGCGCCTTCGCTGCTGCGTTCGAGCCAGTAACCGTAACGGGCGAGTTCACGGTGATCCCGATCATCGCCCCGGATTCCGTACTCGGTAATGAGACGATCTTGGGCACCATCCGGAACGCGGATGAGCGCATTTACGTGCAGCAGTTCTCAGCCCAGCGTTACTGGGGCGAAGACGAGAACGCCTTTATTACCGCATTGATCGCGGCTGCCCGGCGCGGCTGCGAGGTGAAAGTGCTGCTGGACTCCAACGATTACAACCTCGAATCGTTAAATGATAACGACGACGTCGTTGCATGGCTGGACCAGGTAGCGCGTGACGAAGATCTGAATATAGAGGCGAACTTGGCGGATTTACATGAGCTCGGCGTGGTCAAGGTACACACGAAGGGGTTGATCGTGGATGGTCAGACCGCAGTTATCACCTCGCTCAACTGGAACGGCAATTCGGTGCAGAACCGTGAAGTGGGCGTCATTGTGGATAGCGAAGCGGTAGCAGCCTTCTACGAGGCGGTCTTCCTTCACGACTGGAACGCCTCGGTGAAAAGCGGCTCGGTCACGGGTTCAAATATTGGCGAGGCGCCCACTGAGGACTCTCCGTCAAGCTCGGTGAAGACGAAATTGGTCGGCATTGCCGTAACGTTCATCATCTCCGTTCTCATAGTTCGGATCGTGAAATGGTATAAGCGGCTGTAGAGTGCATATGAAATGAGGATCATACTGCACGTGGACATGGACAGCTTCTTCTCGGCCGTTGAGATGCGTGAGAAGCCGGAGCTGAAGGGTAAACCGGTCGTCGTGGGTGGCCGAATCCGGCCGAAGGCAGTGCTCGAGACTGGCGAAGGAGCAGATAAGCGGAGAATACGCGGCGTCGTGAGCACCTGCTCGTACGAGGCACGCGAATTCGGTGTCCACTCGGCGATGCCGCTGTCACAGGCATACCAGCTCTGTCCCGACGCGGTCTTTCTCCCAGTGAATATGGCGCTGTATAAAGCGGCGTCAAAGCAGGTCATGCGCATTCTGCGGTTCTTTGCCGATAAATTCGAGCAGGTGAGCATTGACGAGGCCTATCTCGATATCAGCACCCG
>CAZFWT010000103.1:0-4094 GCA_964522635.1 uncultured Halobacteria archaeon
GCTGGTAACGCAGACTCGTTGCTGGGTCTCAGTGCCCCGGTCAGACTCAGGCGGTAACGCGCCCGTGCAGCGCCAGTTGATCTCCGCGGTTCTGGTGTCCTCGAAGACGACGCATGCCGGATTGCACCCTTTAGGCTCGGTGAATGGCTCGAAATCAATCCACCAGGTGCGTGTGTATTCGTTGTAGACGTAGGTATCGGTAAGCGATCCTTCCTGTACGCACGTGCTGTTCTCTGCGATTGCGCGTGCCTCATCGTACGTCAATGGTTCGAGTCCGCCCTGCACATAGACCACGTCAACGACCTTCCAGTTTTCGAGCGTTACGGTAACCGTCGCCCTGTCCGTTCGTTCTGGATCTTTCAACGAAGTCAGGAAGAATTCGAGCTCGATCTGCCAGCAGCCAGGGCAGCGTGCCTGCACAACGTTCGTAACCTGCAAATCTCTCCCGCTGTAATTCCTGTACTCGTCCATGATCATCACGTAATTCGTAGCAATTTCCCGTGCCTGCGCTTCTGCAGGGTTTAGATAGTCCGAAACGGGAGTTTGCGTGAGCATGTCCCACCGTCCGTCAAGTACGGCACTGGTTATCGTACCGTTGATTACGGTTACCTCAGCTTGATGCGGCGTGATCACCTGCGCGAGCACCTGTCCCGTGCGGTTGCCGTAGCCCGCGTGCCGCGATGTGAAGTCAAACACAAACGTCCAGCAGTACGGACAGCGCAGCACAATTGTCTGGTTATACTGCAAGTCAAAACCATCATACTGATAGGTTGGGGAATGCTCGACGAATGCGCGTGCGATCTCCCTGCTCTCTGCTTCTGTTAATTCTTGGCCGCTCGGTGAGGGAGAAATCCCGTAGTCCTCGAGGTTCTCGATCCTTTCGATACTGGTCGCCCAGAAATCGTTCGCCGCGCGGTGCACGCCGGCGCTCTTCAGCTCGCCCCTGACGAGCACCCAATTTCCGTTCTCGATCCCCTCCAAACTCACCGCGGGCCGCTCGGTACCATCGTCCTCGACCATCAGGTCATACCAAACCTGAACGGTCTCCCCGCCCGAGGAGAGCTCGAAGCAGGGGCAGAGCAATTCGCCTAAGAGATCAACCTGCCCGTAAACGGTTACCTCCGAATCATATACCTGATCTGCCAACACCTCTGCCACATTCATAGTGCCCGTAGGTCGTTCCGGTCCCGGGGCGATGCAGCCCACCATGACGAGTGTTCCGACCAGAACACAGAGCACAGGAATTGGCGTAAACTTCACGTACATACCATCTCGCTTTCCCTTTTCGTTCCTTTCCAATAAGTTCTTTCCGTGTTTCATGCTATGTATTGCTCACCATTTTTTTCAGGTTCATTTGTATGCTCTGGTTCGTTTCTCGCATTAAAAGGGTTTGCTAAGCTACGAACGGGTTCGTAGCCACGGAAAAGGCTATATAACTCCTCACGCAAGGTTCTTACAAAGCGCGCCGATGAAGGAGGCGCACAGGTGTAATCACTAGAACTTAGGAGGTGAGAGAGCAAGAAGATGAAGAAACTGGGAACGATAAGCGTGATCGTGATACTAACAGTCTGCCTGGCGGCGGTCGGCTGTCTGGGCACGAGCTCGGAGGGTGATGCCGCGAACGCAGCGGGCAATACCACCATCGCCGTCTCGGGCATGGGACTCATCGAGGTCGCGCCGAACAAGGTGACGGTAAATCTGGGTGTGGAGACGCAGTCGGAGAATGTGAGCGATGCACTGGCGCAGAACGCGGCCAAGATGGATGCGGTGATCGCGGCACTGGAAGCAGCAGGAGTGTCGAAAGAAGACCGGGAGACGAGCTATTTCCGGATCTTTCCGGTCACGGATTACGAGCGGCCCGGTGAAGGAATCCTGGGCTACCGGGTTACCAACGAGATAACGGTCGAGTTGCGGGATCTGGCGAAGGTGGGACCCGTGATCGACACGGCCATCTATGCGGGTGCCAATACAGTGAATCAAGTTGTATTCGGGCTGACCGAAGAGCGGGAGCGGGATCTGCGGCAGCAGGCGCTCACGGAGGCCTGTGTGGACGCACGGGCGAAAGCGGACGCACTAGCCAGCGGGCTGGATCTGAAGATCGTCGGCGTCGCCACGGTCAATGAAATGGGGGTGTACACCTACCCGTATCGCGCAGGCGGCTACGATGAATACGCCAAATACGCCGCAGCACCGACGGTCGCGCCTACACCGATTGAGCCGCAGGACGTGACCGTCAGCGCATCCATCCAGGTCGAATACAGATGCCTCTAAGGCGCACTCAAGTCAAGGCGAGTCCGCGAGACGTGGAAGTGTGAAGCGATAAAAAGTGAGCGTAGCCATGTACGTATGCGAGCAGGCTACGGTCTGCTATTTTTTTATGTTATCGATGTTGAAACGTTGAGCGCGTTTCTACGGTACACGTCACGACGCTATAGACCCTTCCAGCCCTCCTGCTCCATCTTCAGGAACTGCTGGAGCGCTTCCGGATCCATAATAACGACGTCAAACGCGACCTCAGCACCCAGCTTCTCCAGGGGCTCCTGTAACAAGTTCATGAGTATCTGCCGGATCGGCACGGGCACGCCAGCGAATGGCAGCGCCAGCGTGATCGTAACCGTACTCCCGTCAACCTTCACGTCCTTTGCAATGCCGAGATCGACCAGCGTCCGATCGATTGCAGGGTGTTTGACCGGTGCGATCGCAGCACGAGCCTTCTCTTCCGTTATTGCTTCAGCCATGCTTCTCTTCCACCCCCTCTTTATTTACCTCGCTTCTCAATATCTCTGGTCATACAAAGGGTGACGAAGAACATAAACTTGGCTCAGCTCAGTGCTGGCGATTCGTGGTGTGAGCATAATTCTCTTTCAGCTCCTTCACGTGCCCCTGCGCCTTCGCCCAGTAGGACGCGGCATGTTCCCTTATGCCCGCGATCTCGTCAACGGTAAGACTGCGGACGACGCGACCGGGGCTCCCGAGGATCATGCTCCTCGGGGGATAGGTCTTTCGCGGAGGCAGCAGAGCACCGGCACCGACGATACAGCCTGTACCTACAATGACCCCGGTAAGGATAATGGAGCCCATACCAACGATGCAGCCGTCCTCGACCGTGCAGCCGTGCACGATCGCGCCGTGCCCCACCACGCAGTATTCGCCGATACGCGTCGCATGGCCGGCGTCACCGTGCACGACACAGTTGTCCTGGATGTTCGACCATGCGCCAATCCGAATCTCAGAGGGATCGCCCCGAATCACTGCATTCGGCCAGACACTCACGTGGTCGTCCAGCTCCACGTTCCCGATTACCGTAGCCAGAGGGTCGATATACACGGGCTCCGCCAATTTCGGATAGTAGCCCTCGAAGCCGCGAATTCTCACGCGCTCCTCCATGATTATATACCCCTTTTTATCGCTGCCAGCGTTTCAGTGTCGGGATGAAGTTATTGGCCAGCGCTTTCGCCTGTTCCTCCGGCATAATATTCATGGCGACTATCATTCCTGTGACTTTCTCGATCATCTCATCTTTCGTGATGTCAGGCTGCGTGAATGCACCATTCTGGAAGCAGTAGTGGCAGTATTCGTGGTTTGGAGAGCCGTCGGCGTTCGTGCCGAAGTCGTTCTCCTTTTGCAGCGGCATGCCACAACTCTGACAGAAGGGGCCTTGTGGTTCTTCCATAAAACAGTACCTCCTGTAGGTGAAAAGCGCGCTGCAGGTTATAAGGGTTGGCCTTCAACGCGGGTTCGATATTCTGAACAGAAGCCCAGGTTGTGTTCTACACTACCCTCAGGAACAGTCCCGACCTGTTCTTCATTGCTTCCTCTTAGCGCAGACCAGTAACACGTACGTACGGAGGGACGGGATACAATGATCAAGTCTATTTGCAGGGCCTGAGCCCGCGCCGCTCGAAGTACCGTTGATGGTATTCTTCCGCACGCCAGAAAGTCGTTGCTGGCTGGATCTCCGTTACGATCTCGCTTTTGTACTTCACGGATTGCTGCAGCCGCTCTCTGGAGGCGCGTGCCGTTTGTTCTTGTTCAGGGGTATGGTAGAAGATGACGGAGCGGTACTGCGTACCGACATCCGGCCCCTGACGGTT
>CAZFWT010000104.1:0-4045 GCA_964522635.1 uncultured Halobacteria archaeon
TTAAAGCACGATAAAGCACGGTGAAAAGCGAATGAAGATAGCAGTAATGACCTCATGGAATGACGAAACGGGCGCTGCGGTGCATGCAAAAGCACTGGTGAAAGCATGGATAGAGCGGGGGCATAAAGTAACCGTGTTCAGTTTCATTAAGGAGACGTGCCCAGAATGCAACTTTACCGGTAAGGATGAGCGCTATGTGATACGATGCTTTGGGAAGAACTTCATTGACCCAAGACCAATCTTCACGTCAGAGTTTGATATCTTTGTCGTTGAGGATTTAAGGACGCTTCCGATAGAGCAGTTAGCCCAGATATTCCCGCTGATTAGAGAGCGGGCAAGAACGGTTCATATCGTTCACGAAGATAAAATACCGGAGGAAACGTGGTTTTATCAGTTTGTCTGGGATAAAGTGATTCATCTCGACGAGCGGCAACATTTCCTCAAGGACATCTATCCCGATGCCGTCTTCATTCCCTTCCCCTGCTTCCCCGTGCGGCGCGGCGATAAGGCCGAGAGTAGAAAACGGCTCGGGTTACCGCGAGATAAGAAAATCATCCTCAATTTCTGTCAGCGTGGCTATCTCCCGTACCTCAGGTACATGTGTACAGATCTGATGCAGACGGCGGTGATATTGTTCGTAATCTCACCCGGGTTCGAACTTGTGGAGAAAGAGGCCACACCGCCCTGGATGATCGTGCGTGAGGAGGAAGCGCTCTCAGACGAGCGATTTGATGAGTATATCTTCGCCTCCGACGCCGTTATCTTGCATAAGTACCACGATCGATTCAATCGCCCCGTCCTCTCCTCGGTTATCTTTCAGGTGATCGGCGCGGGCTGCCCCATCTGTATCCCTCGGCAGTCTGAGTACCAGGCGTTAAAAGACGAGGTGATCCACTACAACGATACCGAGCACCTCTGCAGTACGTTAAACAAGCTCTTTGAGGACGAGACGGTGGCGAGAACGGTGGCAGAGGCCGCAGAAGTCTTCGCACGCGTGCGGTCGGCGGAGACGATCGCAGAGCTCTACATCGACGTATTCACCGAGATACTGAAAGAACGATGAAGATCCGACGGTATGAGGGTAATCCGATCTTGCGGCCGAAGCCCGAGAACGACTGGGAATCAAAAAATGTCTTCAATGCTGCGGCTATTTACGATCATGGCTTATTTCACCTCCTTTACCGGGCAATGGGCGCAGATGGGATCTCACGAATTGGTTATGCGGTAAGTACAGATGGCTTCAACTTCTTTCGCTTTGACCGGCCGGTCTTCACGCCGAAAAGGATAGTGGAACCACGTGGGTGTGAGGATCCGCGGATAGTAAAGATTGAAGATCGATATTTTATGACGTACACCGCTTATTCTGAGCGGGGGGTGCGGATCGGTTTGGCCTCTACGGACAACTTCCTCGAATGGGAGCGATACCGATTGGAATGGCCGGAGATGAACAACAAAAACGCCGTGCTCTTCCCCGAGAAGATCAACGGGAAGTACGTCCTGCTCCACCGACCGATGGATCAGGAGCCATTGGGGATCTGGATCGCGTACTCCGACAATCTCATCGAGTGGTATGGACAGCGAGAAATTATGGCGCCTATCGGCGATGTGAGCTGGGAGCATGCCAAGATCGGTGCGGGTGCACCGCCAATAAAGACGGATAAGGGATGGCTGCTGATATACCATAGCGTTGGTGAGGACGAGGGGTATAGATTGGGAGCAGCGCTGCTCAGCCTGGACGACCCTTCGGAAGTATTGTACCGGTGTTCTGATCCTATCCTCGAACCAGAGATGTATTATGAACTAATAGGGGCGGTCCCGCGTGTTGTCTTTGCATGCGGGACATGTGCGGTGAAGAATGAATACTACATCTATTACGGTGGAGCGGACCGGGTAGTTTGTGTTGCCACGGTTAATAAGGATGATCTAATCGAGGAGCTGTTATCCAGCTCACAGACCCAGCGCTAACGCTCACTCTCTGGAGAGGAGTCCGGAAGACCTTACGTAAAGAGGACCGGGAAGTGTTCGATCGTTTGATGGACAAGGCCCGCAATCTCGCCAGCGCCGCGGGCTACGATCCGCGACTCGACCCGATGGAATCGGTCTTTATGTCGATCCTCGTAGGGCTGGAGAAAGAGATCGAAGAGCTACGGGCAAAGGTAAAAGAACTGGAGGAGCGGAGTACCACTCCTCAGAAAGTTTGAACTGAGTTCAGGATCCGTTAATCTTGAGCGTGCCTTTATTTTGGTACGAGTCCCTCAAAGGTCTTCGTTACTTCTCCCAGTAACTTCTTCTCTTCGGTACTCAGATTCGGTGATACCTGCAAACCCTTCAAAACGCCGATGGCCTCGATCGTCTTGTTGATCTGCGCTGCAGGTGCTACCTTCTCAGCTGCTTTCTTTGCTCGCTTCGTTGCGCGCTTGTGATTCATCCTGACATGACGCGCAAGGTCAAGAGGTTTCTCGAACTTCTCGCCACAATATTTGCATTTATATTCTGCCATAATGTCACAACATAAGTCGAGGCTATATAAATATAATTGCTATTTTATCTCAGATTGATCTCCGTGGCCACTTTTGAGAGAACTGGAAAGTAAAAGATGTTTATTGCCTCCCGCGTCATGTGCACCTTAACAGTTACCTTACTCACGTTGTTCGCCCCATTGTTCAATGATGCCTAACAGCATGAGTGCACTACAGTATTGTTCCCGCCTCCCCGAAGAAACCCTCATGGTTTCTAGCCGATTTCTGGGTTAGCAATAATGGGGTAGTTAAGAGGAGCGGGCTCATCCTCTTCACTCATCATCGCTAAATGTCATGCTGTTACCCGTCCTCTTTTCGTACCTCTTGGATTCGTGCACCATATTGCAGCCGCCTCTGTATCTCATCCTCCGCGTGCAGTTCACCAACCAAGCAGCTTAGCGAGGTGCCCTCGATCCATAATCCCCATATCAGCTGCTCGTTAATAGTGGTTTCGGTAGGGACAGCGATAATCAGCATACTTGACCTTTATACCGCACAAATTCCTATAACGTAGTGAATAATACTATGGCAAAAGAGCCGCTAGAAGGCACATTCCTGGAAGACGCTTACACTCTCATTCATCCCATACGATACCGAATCGTCAAATTGCTTGCCGAGAAGCCATTGCACGTAAATGCAATTGCTCTCGCGATGGGTATGGAAAGGCGGCACATTACTTACCATCTGCGGACTCTGGAGGAATCTGGATTCTTGACGAGCAGGTTCGAAATCTCAGAAGGGCCAGAATTGAGGGGGAAGGCACTTAGGGTGTGCACGGTCACCGATAAGGTCGCAGAAGTGAAAGCGGAGCTGAAAAAAGATCTGGAGCTGGATCCTTAAATCTGCACAGTAGGTTAACACGGATGTTTCGTTGAAATGGGTAGAACCGTCGCTACTTACCGGACCGTGCTCGAAGCGTTGATCAACGACTGGCAGAACTTTCGGAAGTGTCTGCGTAAAGAGAACCAGGAAGCGTTCGATCGCCTGATGCATCAATGCATTCGCCCACGCCAGCCAGACGCCTTGCAACTCGATCCGCCATTCTACGCCGGCCACCTTCCCCCACCGCCCGCACCGGCGCCCGCACCGACGCCTCTAAATCTAAAATTCTTCATCCCGTGGCTATAGGTGATATCATGAGAGCTTGCATCGAATGCTTCCTCTGCAATGCGAGAACGGGAACCGACGATCCCACCATCTCGCCCGATGAGCTCGCTCGTGAAAAAGGCTGGGCACGCGTTACTGATCCTCAAGGCGAGACGATCCTCTACATTTGCGATGCTTGCATACTTCGGGCCATGATTCGCTCTACCGCCCACCATCCGCACCCCGCGCCGGCGCCCCGCAGCCCCTAAACTAACCCAAACTAACCCACCCCTTCCCGCGTTATGTGCACCTTAAAGGTTACCTTACTCACTTCGTTCGCCCACAATGTCTAGCAACGCCTAACAGCATGCGTGCACTGCAGTATGTTCCCGCCTCCCCAAAGAAACCCTCCCGGTTTCTAGCCGACTTCCGGGTTAGCA
>CAZFWT010000105.1:0-3981 GCA_964522635.1 uncultured Halobacteria archaeon
GGTGTTTGCTTCTGGGGCCGGAAATCGGTGCCGTAATCCCGGAATCGTCACTTATATAAGCGCAGGATAGTAAGATCAAAGCGATGAGCAAAAGAACGATGGAAAAGATCAAAATAGCCATTGCGGGCTACGGTAATGTTGGTCGTGGTGTGGAGCGATCGTTGCAGCTGAATACGGATACCGAACTGGTCGCGGTCTTCACGCGGCGGCCCGAGCCAGTGAGAGCAGAGTTAACAGCCGTGCCGGTACTGGAGCTCGAGGAGCAGGTGCCTGCGGACCTGCAGATCGATGTGGTGATTCTGTGCGGCGGCTCGAAAGACGATATCCCGGTACAGGGCCCGATGTTCGCCCAGCGGTTCACCACGGTTGACAGTTTTGATACGCACGCGGATATTCCGCGCTATTTCGCGAGGATGGATGCGGTTGCGAAGGAGCACGGGCATGTCGCGGTCATCTCCACCGGCTGGGATCCCGGTATCTTCTCGATGATGCGGGTGCTCGGCGATGCGTTCCTCCCGCAGGGGACGCAGTACACCTTCTGGGGCAAGGGCGTGAGCCAGGGTCATTCAGACGCCGCGCGGCAGGTCAAAGGCGTTATTGACGCGCGAGCTTACACTATCCCGAACGAGGATGCGCTAAAGCGGGTGCGCAGCGGCGATACGCCGAAGTTTGGGAAGCGCGAGATGCATAAACGTGTGGTCTTCGTGGTTGCCGAGGCGAATGCGGATGCGGCGCGTATTCGCGAGGAGATAACCTCCATGCCGCACTACTTTGACGAGTACGAGACCGAGGTGATCTTCGAGACCCGGGAAGCAATGGCGAAGAAGCATGCACGCCTCCCGCACGGCGGTTTCGTCTTCGCCACCGGAACGACGGGCGAGGGCAACCAGCACGTGCTCGAGTACCGGACACAGCTGGAGAGCAATCCTGAGTTCACCGCGAATGTTATGGTCGCCTGCGCGCGTGCAGCCTACCGGTTGCAGAAGGAGGGGCGAACGGGCGCGTTTACGCTGCTGGACATCCCGGCGGGCTATTTGAGCCCGCATACCGCAGAGACGCTGCGCAAAGAGTTCATGTAATCGGTGAAGCATCATGGAGGAGAATGACGAAACCCGACAGAAGTTAGCCGCGGTAACGGCAGAGTGGGAGTCTGCATTCCAGGAGCTCCAGACGTATTTGGAGCCCGACGCGTTCGCTGGTTACCGGATCGTTTATGAGCCGACCGTCTGGTATCAGTCCAGGAACCCAGCGCTCATCTTCCCGGAGGCGCACGAGATGCGGTTCTCAACGCCGAATCCACAGGTGCCGTTCGATTACTATCTCTCCAGATTAGCGAAGCTCGGCATCCTGGCTCACAACTTCGCGTATCTCGCGGACATTGAGGAGTTTTATCCCTACGATTTCCCGGGGTTCCTCAGGGAGCAGCAGCGGTACGTCACGCCGCTCCAGCGTGCGAACCTGCGTGCTGCGCAGTTCGTGCCCGACGCGATTGTCGAGGTGACCCGGCAGGGCGTGCGGAGTTTCGTGCAGGCGGCTGGCTCGGACGCGGCATTCGGTGTTTATGAAGAGCCGCTCGTGATGCTCGAGACGCTCGGGGTACTGGGCATGCCACGCCGCGACGATGTGGTGAGGTTCTTCAAGGACCTGCATGACGCGGCACCAGCAGCGTTTGCAGCCTTCATGGCCACACCATTCCTCTTCTCGCTCGCCGGGCTGGCGACCGCGCCCGCGTTGAATGCGGAATCAGGATTCGGGATCAGAGATCGAGAGCAGTTGCACCATGCAAAGGAGCTCGTGCTCGCGTACGCGTGCGGAGAACGGAGTTATGACGAGGTCAACGCGGACTTGGAGGGGTTGGGATACAACACCACGAAGTGCGAGGACAGCGGGTACAGTCCTGAGCAGTCGGTGCATCTCAGCTGGGTGCGGCTCGATCCCGCGCTGGAACGAGTACAGCGCACGATTGCAGCGTACGAGCGCACAGCGGAACAGTCCGAGTACTGCTGCTATGCGGATATGGTGACGGCACTGAAGCGGATCTGCGAGCAGGAGCGAACGGTGCGACAGGCGTACGGCTAATATGAATGCTGAGTAAGCGGCTCAGCATTGCGCCTTATTTTCATGATGATTGTGCAGCTCATCCCTACCTAAGGTAAGATTAACCAGATACGTTGAATTGTAAATTTGGGCAATATTCCTCAGCGTTAACTATATTACGACCCATGGGGTAGACCCGTTATTATACGAACGATTATAATACGGGGGCTGAAAGACCTTGAGGCGCATGATCCTCCGATACGTGCCCTTAGCATTTTTTCTGGCCGCTGCGTTCTTAGCTACAGCTCCTCTGTCCGGTCATGCCCAGAGCGTGGAAGAGGTGGTACTGTACGCGGAGAATTTTGATGATTATCGCGCTCAGGACTGGCAGCTGGAACCGGGCTGGACAGTAACAAAGGATGGCGTACTGAAAGGGGAAGGGCATCAATGGGCTCGCTATAAAGACGTTGACTGGCAGGACTATCGAGTCCAATTCCAGCTAAGGATCGTAGAAGCAGAATCGCGCATTCATCTCAACTACCGGGTGAGTCAGGAGGGCAGGTACTACATAGGGTTTTACGCTGGCGGACTGTACCTGTCAAAGGAAGCTCCCTGGGGCACGTTCTACGAATTTCTCGACAGGTCAGATTCGCAATACAGCGTGGAAGACTGGCACGAAGTTGAAATCATCGGAGAAGGCCCAGGTATTCAGGTCTTTGTGGATGGCGAGCTGGAACTGTTTTATACCGACCCTGAACCGATCCTCAGCGGTACTATTAGCTTTGAGACGCTCGATGACGGTGACATCTTCGAGGTGGACGACATTGTCGTGACCGGCCAACGACCAGATTATCTACCGGATTTGGTGGTGACGAGGGTGGATAGTGAGCTCCTTGAAGATACCCTGATAATCATTGCCACGATAGAGAACGCAGGCGAAGTGCCGGCCGAAGGCGGCTGTAGCGTAACCGCCGAAGCTCAGGGCTGGTCTGGAGAGGCTGGAGTACCTGAACTTGGCGCCGGCGAGATCACTGAGGTCACTCTCACGCTGAATATCCCTGATGAGCTCAGGGAGCAGTGGTATAGCTTTGACGTGATCGTCGACTCAGGATACGAGCTCGGGGAATCAGATGAGAATAACAACCGGCAGACCATCAGGGTCTGGGTTCCGGGTATTGCGGTGCCGCTATCGCCCACAACAGCAATAGCACCAGAAACACCCTTACCAACACCCGTGGAACCAGAGCATCCGAACTATCTGCTTTTTATTGTGATTGTGCTCGGCATCGCAGGCGGTGTCACCCTCACCATCAATCGTGTCAGAAAGAATGGAATCCGAAAGGAATGGCAGGCGAAGGCGGAAGAGGAAGAGGAAGAACCCCCGGAATCGTGCCAGCCGTGTACCCGCTACTGCCGTAAGATCAAGCTTGAAGCCAAACCCGCTCTGCGCAAACTCCAATACCTCGATCTTCGTGCCTACGATCCCACGACCGGCGAAGAGAGCACAGCATGGCAGGCGAAGGGCACGGTCGTGGAAGAGCTCAATAAAGCAGTCACGGCTCACCGCCGGAGAGCGCAGCCTGAGAAGCTGCAGGATCAGGTTGCGCGTCTCGCAGACGCGTTTTTACACCACGTTATGGAAAGGCTGCACGATGAGCCCGCTCCTCGGGATCTCGCACTTGTCGGACATCTAGAAGGAGGGGAGCTCACCTGCAAATTTATCCTATGCCACTGCATCCAAAGCGGCACCGGGAGCGTCTGGAAGGAAGAGGATACATGGACCGCAAAGCTCAGAGATGAGCGCGATGAGCCTGTGGGCACCCTGCACGGTTTGAATCCAGCAGACCCGGAAATACCTGAACAGGTGATAACTGAGCTGACTCGATTGCTGCTGCAGTTCATAGAAAAGGTCTAAGAGAAATTCAGGGTATTTTTCAAAAACTC
>CAZFWT010000106.1:0-3688 GCA_964522635.1 uncultured Halobacteria archaeon
ACAAACAACACGGCAAGCTACAACATTTTCAGTGCTGGTATTGTTCTGTTCGATTCTAGTAGTGATAATACAGCATCACAGAACAAATTATTATGTAACCGATTTGGGCTAAGCATAGATGGAACTGACGGAAATGCATGCAATAACATGATAACGAATAACACCATAATTAACAATCAGTTTGATGGTATCTGGTTATACAATATGTCAGATAATACTATAGCCCACAATGTTGTTTCAAATAATACGTATTTCGGGATAGGCGCTTCCCTTTCTTCCAATATATTAATAAGCTCGAACGTCGTTACAGGCAATGAGCAGGGTATAGGATTACTTTCATCAGAGAATATAACTGTAACGGACAACATTGCGAATGAAAACGGTGTTTCGGGCATTTATATATGGGCATCTGAGAACAATACCTTTTCGAATAATTCGATGAGTTCTAATACCTTTGACGGCTTTTATCTTCTGGAATCAAGTTATAATACTATAACCAATAATTTTGTATCAGCAAGTTATTTTGGGGCATCGTTATATAATGCATCGAATAATACTATAGCAAACAACGACGCGGAATCGTGCTATTATAGTGAGGTATGGCTCTATATCTCGCCTCCTGATAAAAATAATATAGATCCTAGCGACACCTATTACATTCAGGAGGCTATATTCTATGGGGCCGGTGTCTCTATTTCAGAATCGGCAACGCCGTCATGGCAGGCGGTCACGAACGAAACAAATGCAACGTATAATATCAAGGTAAAGAATCTTGGTAATGTCCCGGATGAATTTGAGTTACTCGTTTCGAGCAGCGATGATCCGGGGGTTCTCATCCTGGACACTGCCAGCGTAACGCGTGGGCCGTATGACGTGAAGGTGGATATTACACTCTCAGTTGGCGATTCCGAGCCGGGCATATACCGGGCTACGGTCGAAGCGCGCTCAGTGAGTGACCCGACCGTGAAGGACAGCGTTGAAACATGGACGATTGTGAGCGGCATCGTCGGCCCAGAACCTGATGCTACCAGCACCATCACCGATTCCGCGATCATCAATTGCTCACAGAACGGGTTGACTTCTTCTATTAGCGGTTCTATCATTGATAGATCAGCAATTATTGACTCCATTATTACCGATTCCACAATCACCAACTCGGTAATCACGAACAGCGTGGTGGTTAATACCATCTTACCCCCTGGGGTTACCCTTACCAATGCGAGGGTGAATGCAGGGATAATTTCAGAGGGCTCTGTTACGATACAGGGCGTCGCTTACACCATCGATTCTGACCAGCGGCTTGATGATATTCTGATCGGCTCGGATTTTAGAGACAGTGATCTGTTGGGGCTCACGGGTGCGCGCACGCTGTACGTAGCCGCTGCTGAGTCGGACGTCGACTTCGATATCAGCGCTAAGGATGATTATTCCGCCGGCTCGCTGCGCGTGCAACGCGCTACCCTGCCGCCAACGGGCGTTCGCGAGCTCACAAATAGTATCGGCGGCTATGTATGGGCGAACGTGAGCGAGAACGTGGCGAATAGCACCGAGTGGGTAATCATCACGGTATTCTACGATCCGGGCGAGCTGGGAAATCTCGACGAGAGCTCTCTGACGCTTCGCTACTACAACGAAAGTTCCGGAGACTGGGAGGAGGTGCCTGTCGGTGGCGTTAATCTCGCAGGGCATTACGTCTGGGCGAACATCTCGCACTACAGTGTCTTCTCGGTTTCTGGTTCGGTCACCCCGAAGCGAGGCACAGGCTCAGGTAGTAGCTCCGCTTCGCTCGATTCTGATGGCGATGGGCTTTCAGACCTCCAGGAGTTGATTCTGGGAACAGATCCAAAGACTAACGATACGGATAAAGATGGTTATTACGACGGTCTGGATCCCTTCCCCTTAGATCCTACATTGCCATTGCAGCCTACGCCGACGGTGACGCCTGGACCAACACCAACCCCAGCCACACCACCAGCATCACCGCCGCCTGCTTCACCGCTGCCAACAGTGGCGGAAGAGGAGCGGGGTCTCGAATTCCCGATTCCCGGATATGAAGCAATCGCAGCGATCGGCTGCTTTATGATCGTGACATATATCGCGCGACGGCGCAGGTGCAGGCACTGAGTGCACCAACCAATCTTAGCTAGCGACTGGCAAGCGGGGCGGTGCTCACCAGCTCTTCGTGGATTCTGCTCTGGTAGCGGTAAAAATCAGCAAGGCTGCTATCTGCGAGCGCCCATGTCGCTTCGGAAACCTGAGTGTTTTCCGCATCATACCACTGATCCACGAGCGTGACCACATAGGCGTAGTGCTTCGTCTGCCACTGGTGCGCATCCAGCGTCCCATTTGGATATTCCAACCCATAGCGCTCACAGGTTTCGCGCATCAGCTCCGGATATCCTGCAACGGTGTTGAATTCCTCGAAGTCATAGAAGAAGAGGAGCTCGTTAACGGGATTCACGGTGAACGCTAGAGCGTTCTGGGGCTTATCCACATTGATGATGAACTCGCCCACGATCTGATCGCCGTAGATACCCAGGCGGTCATCGAATCTGAAGCTACCCTCGGGCAATGAGAAGATCACACCGCCACCGATCTTGTCACCGAGCAGGATATGGGTGGGGAACATCTGCGAGAACGCGGCAGAACCGACGTGCCACGGCTTCCGCTCGCTCCTACCGATCGTGGTGAGATTGTAGAGCAGCGGTGGGCCCCACAAATCACGATGCGAATTATCCCCGCCGCGCATACCGGTCGTGCGATACTCATCGATCAAGACCCAGGATTGTACGATCTCATCCGGATCCTTGATAGCGTTCGGATAGACATATCCCGCCTTCTGGAGGTTGACGAGCTCAACGGCGTTGATGAAGTACGGTCTGTCGGCGAAGATGCCGAAAATGACCTCAGCTTCCACATCATACCCCTTTCCAGCCTCCTTCTGACACGTATCCCAGCCGCGGGTATCGATCAGCAGAAAGCCCTGGGCCACGTCCTCATAAACGAGTTCATACTCCAGTCCGTCACTATCGTAGAGCGCAGTGCTCGCATAGGCGAGGGAATTGTCGCCGTCATGATCCGCAAAGCCGAGATCGCAGGCCGTGAGGATATCGATCTCGCTCGAAACGGCATCATCGTAGACCAGGATGTCCCGGTCTTTCACCTTGTCAAAGATCGTGTAGTAGCTGTGATCAAGGTTGATACTCAACCGGTAATAGGGATTCTCAACGATCAACCAGCCCTTATCCGGTGCATGCTGGCTCGTGCAGGGCTCCCAGATACGGACGTACCCGCCGTCCCCGTGGGTCAGCAGATGATGGATCTGCGTTGGCGTTATCTGCTCACTTTCAGTGTGCGATCCCAGCTCGGGAGACTCATGATATTGATAGTACCACTCGTGTACCCCGACGTGCACCGCCGCATCAAAAAGTGCAATGGCAACGAAGAAGAGGATGGCGAGGAGAAGCGTCAAAACGGGCTTGTTCTTGTACAGTCTGGCAAAGCCGGCATGAACAAAGCCTTGGAGGTCCGAGATCTTTGCGAACTTCTCGTCAATACGCTCGCACACCGCTCTCAGTCTTTTCAGGCGGGGCTTGCTTTCTTCGCTGGCCATTGCATTTCCTGCACGTTATATAAAGAGGCACTACTTCCATTTTAGATTACCGCCCATTAACTGAGCTTTTCTCAT
>CAZFWT010000107.1:0-3681 GCA_964522635.1 uncultured Halobacteria archaeon
TGCGCCGAGCGGGTTGTGCGCGAGCACGCGGTCCTTAACAGCCAGCGTTGTTACCGGCGCATCGGAGTATGCTGTGAATAGCGTATCATGTCCGATGCACAGGCCGAGGATAATGTTGAGATCCGTTCGTTCCCTGTTCAAGATAAGTGCCTGGCCAATCGGGTTGCACATGGCCTCGCTCTTTGGTTCGTCTGCTACAACATCTCCGTGAAGACGTTCCAGGCTGAAAAGCGCTTTGTCAATCCCGCAGAGCTTGCAGCAGACCGAGGAGACTTCAAAGTCCCGCTCGAGGATCGCACAAAGCGTCGCCGCCTCCTGTGCCAGCCCGATGCAGAAGGCTACGCCCAGCTTCTGGTAGCCCATCCCCTGTGCATAAAGGATCAATTCCTCCACGCGCGTCTTCTGCATGTAGTACCGAGACTCTATGTGCGTCGCAACCTTCAGCGACTTGAGCACTTCGCTATCGCTCGTATACCTCGCCTTCACACCGTCCGTAATCTCCGTGCAGTCCTTGCCCGTTGTACACGCCTTATCTTTACACGCTGCGCACCGCATCGCATCGCTCTCTCTATTTAATCATACCCCTCCCTCTATGGTAAAAGTAATTAGTAAGTGACCGTCACGATGCGAACGATTTCCTGGGATGAGGAGAGCGAGATGGTGGCGCTCATCGATCAGACGCTGCTGCCGGCTGAGTACCGGATCGTAACGTATGCCGAGGTTGATACCCTGGTCGAGGCGATCCAGAGCTTGAAAGTGCGAGGCGCACCGGCGTTGGGCGCTGCTGGTGCGTTTGGCGTGGTTCTGGCCTGTATAAACGCGCAGGACGACGCTTCACTGAGCCGCGCGGTGAAGAAGCTGCGAGAAGCGCGGCCTACCGCGGTAAACCTCTCTTACGGTGTTGATCGCGCATTTCAGGCCGCACTGCGAGGCACGAGCAAGCGTGAACGCGTGGAGTACGCGCTGGCCGAAGCGAAACGGATCGCAGAGGAAGACATTGTGGTGAACCGGCAGATCGGCGAGCACGGTAGTGCGCTGCTGGAAGATGGTGACGTCGTGCTGACGCACTGCAATGCGGGCCGGCTCGCGTGCGTGGATTGGGGCACCGCGCTGGGTGTGGTGCGGACCGCGGTAGCGCAGGGGAAACTAATCGAAGTGATCGCCTGCGAGACGAGGCCGCTCAATCAGGGCTCGCGGCTCACTGCATGGGAACTCATCCAGGATGATATACCGGTCACGCTCATTACAGACAGCATGAGTGCCGCAGTGATGCGTCAGGGGATAGTGGATAAGGTGATCGTCGGTGCGGATCGGGTGGTTCGGGACGGCGTCTTCAATAAGATAGGAACGTACATGCACGCGGTGCTCGCGAAGGCGCATGAGATCCCGTTTTATGTCGCGGCACCGCGCTCATCGTTCGACCTGAAACGTCGATCAGACGAGGTGCAGATAGAGGAGCGAGCTCCTGAAGAGCTCATATTCTGCGGTGCGAACCAGATTGCGCCACGTGATGTCCATGTTTATAACCCCGCCTTCGATTTCACCCCTTTTGAGTTGATCGAAGCGGTGATTACCGAGCGCGGGGTGATCCACCCAGCGGAGATATTTTAAAGGCAAATTTCGCATACTTGCGCGCGTATTCTCGAGATCGAGTCCGCGACTCCACCCTCAGTTATTCCTGCATGTTTTTATTCGTTTTCGATTCACTGTAAAAGTATTCCATTCATGTGCCAACATACCATTTGCCTATCTGTTTCAAATATCTGCGCCAATACTAGGTTTTTTGAGGTTTCAACGAACCTCAACAACAGAGGAGTTGTTGGTATGGAAGAAGTACATAGAGAAAACGATTCCGCACCGGCACTTACAGGTGCGGAAGTAACTGAGCTAGATGAGGGGCATACATCCCGTTCTTCCCCAGAACACCCCCAGTCCCCGTCTAAGAGACCCCTAAGGCCGGAATCACGGCAGGCATTGGAAAAATTTGTGGAGAAATGGCGCCCGTTCATCGACGATCCTTCGCTTTTGGATCAGCCGATGCGAATGGTTGCGGAGTTCTTCAAGGAAATCGCAAAAGAGGAGGGTTTGATCGGTGAATGACAGATATCGTCGCACGAATGCCGCTGCGCTGCTCTCCGATCAGGGACACGTAATTGCCCTTCATCGAGGGCGAAGAGTACAGCGCCGAATTCCGCATACTGCACATATACCCGTCGTTTGCCGGTGAGAACGTCGAAAGCGAGCCGACGGATGTGAACGGCATGGAAGGTGATATGGAAAGCAGTGAGTGAGGTGACCAGAATCAGGTAGAGGGGTAGGACTTACTCCAAAGCGGACTCGTTTCACCTCCTCTTTTATTTCCCGCTGAGTTATCGCCCCAATGAATCTTGGGGTGTCCGCGGAGAAATAGGTCCGGCCCTATCAGGTTTCCGTTTGTATGGGCCGGCAGTGTGATCACCGCCATCAATGCCGACGAGCAACGCGAGATCGCGGCACGCCATCATCACTGCGCGCTCTACGGCGAACACAAGAGCTGGACGCATAAGAAGACGGCGATGTGTCCACCTTTATCGGCTATTGCGTGGAGGACCACGTGCAGCGTGGAGTATGAGTGAGATAAAGGGCGCTACTCGCATATCGAGTTCGTCTGCCCATTCAGCCGCGAGAGACGATTCTGATAATCGTGATCTCCGCGTCGAGCGCTCCTTTTTCAGCCACGCGTTCGTCATCTGGCACGGGCACGCCATCGCGGAGCACGAGTACCTCTTCAGGGTTGATCCCCAGCTCTTCTACAACCCGCTCGTATGTAGCGTCGTCCGCGACTCGTATCCGCTTCTCCTGCTCCGTTTCTGCCCAAATCTGTATTCTCAGTTCCATATGACGTCCTCTCTAGCTACCATTTAGCTACGAACGAGCTGCTTATCCAAGGGCAAGTGAGCGGATCCACTCACCGCGTGCCTCGCGTGTCGTGCCCACGACCAATCGCGTTTCAGCCGTTGTTCGCTCCAGCACGCCACGAGCTTCTACCAGTTCTCCGGCCACCGCCTGCCCGGCGTACGTATGGGTGAAGGAGAGAATCTTGCTGATCTCGGGATGCTCCAGCTCGTAGATCGCGGGACTATCAAACGCGAATCGAGAATCCGTCACCCGTGCCGTGATCGTCTGGTACCCGAGCTTCTCGCCCCGCTCGTAATTCCTCGGGTCCAGTTGTCGGAGTTCGTCCGCGTCGCGTACGTACAGTATATCAAAGTACGTACCGTCGAGTGCCCCGCGGTGCTGCTTCCTGAGCTCATGTGCGACGAACGTCTCATAGCTCAATTCCGGCCGCCGTTTCTCGTATATCCGGCACCAGAGGGTGTCGGTAATCGCGGTCAGGCGCCCGTCGGTAGTTGCGGCCTGCACCGCTGCTCGCGCATTGTCAAAGTGCCGGCGGCCGTAAATGACAAAATCGAGATCTGAGGTGGCGGTGTTGAGACCGCACAGATACGAGCCGGTGATCCCGATCTGTCCGCGGGGGATATGCTGAGCGAGTAACTCATAGATGACGCTGACCTGCTTGTTCTGCGCGGCGATGCGCGGCAACTGCTCTTCGGGCCGTAACAACTCCTTCACGTCCTCCCGCGGTACGGCATGCACATCCTTCACGTACTCGGGCCGATGGCGGCGTAAGAACTCGTAAGC
>CAZFWT010000108.1:0-3628 GCA_964522635.1 uncultured Halobacteria archaeon
ATAGAGCAGGTCGCCCTGGAGCTCGCAGGTCTGCCAGGTGGTGATGTCACTGCCGTCGGTGTAGCGTTTACCTTTGTAGCCGTTGTTCACGACCGTTTTGTCAATCTCTAACGTGTTATTCATCTCATCGGACTCGTTAATCTCGTTATCAGCGTCTGCCGTGACCGTTATCGTGACTGCAGTACCTGCAGTTCGATTCGTAGGATCAGTAATGCTGACCGTTGTGCTGTTCCCGGTAGCCAGTAACGGCACGGTAACTCCTTCACTATAACCATCAACGGCAATCGTGACGTTAAACGCACCGACCTCCGCATCCCCGACGTTCTCAATCACCGTGCTGATCTCGTTGCTCTCGTGTGCAAAAAGGTACCCTCCGCAGTTCGGGGTGATACTGTTGACAACCAGATCAGGCAGCGCCTGTGCAGTTCCTAGAGAGACAACCATCGCGCACACCGCAAGTGCGCACACAACACTTCTTTTCTTCCATTTCATCATTTTTACCTCTTCTCCATATCATTAACCGCAGAGGAGGTGGAAGCGCACGCCTTCCCCGCGCTCCATATCCTCTATGTAAGATAGAAAGAAAAATCATGTTACGCTTTATAAGCTTTTCGGTATTTTATAACATTCAAGCAAGCACTGGGCCGAGAGCCCTTATGGAGCGCTGGTTTCGCTAACCAAACTGTTCACGCGCCCCGCGTCATGCTCTAGCCATCCTCCAGCGTTTCAGGGGCCGTTTTGTTACCGTGGTTAGACATACCGTGGTCAGACCGATGCTATTTGATCGCTCACCTCGATCGCTCACCTCGTACTTACTCGATACGCACGTCACCATTCATCCTGCCATTCGTTCTCGTAACCAAGAGGCCGCGTTAAGTATAGTCGCTGATAGCGGGCGTCTCGAAACTTCGTATCACTGATGAACCAGGACACTCGCTGAAGCCGAGAGGAGAGAAGGAAGAGAGATACGACTTGCAAAGAACGTGGTGAGAAGATCTGAGATCTGAATACTGGCTGTCATCACGACGCTTCTGATTGCTTCACCTGTTAGATCATCGCCTCCTTCGCCTTCCGACTATCACACACACAAAAAAAGCGTCACCGGCACCAGAGTGCAGGGGGGACTCATGTCCCGGTGGTCACCCCTGTACTTTCTTTTCCAGGTTCGTTATGGCTCGAGGAGAGGATTTAGTGGATGTGGTGCCGGTGCGCCTAAGAGGGAGGAGGCCTCGGGAGGAAAGAGGTGTGGTGTGGGCTGGAGTGCGCTCGCGCAGCCGCTGTCAACGCACCCTAAAATGCCATTCCGGCTAGAAGCCCGTTTCATCCTGCACTTCGCCTCTCTGCGGCAGGTATTCATAGCGCGCCCTTCCGCGGCGCGGTACTTTTCTTCTTCCTGCCGTACCGTCCGAGTAGACGCGTTCGCTGCTTCCATCGCTGCGCCCGCGCTTAGTAACACCATTATCTATTTTGTTAGAACTTAGTTCTATTTAAAAAGGTAATGGTAATATCAAAGCACACTAACATATGATCCGTTGTGATCAATGCCCCCTGAGAACGCTTCAGACACTGAGCGAGCATCCTGGAGGGTGTGTGGATCTAATACTAAGCGAACAATTTCCTCAGAGCTGCCGCAACGCGTCCAGCGGGCTCAGGCGCGCCGCGCGGAGCGCGGGATACAGCCCGGAAACAACCGAAAGCACGAGCGAGATGGCGAATCCCGCAACCAGTATGGTGGGTGTCACGATGGTGATGCTCCCTGCTTCCAGATTCGCGCCGATGCTCCCGCCGAGCGCACTGACCAGAAAGGGCTTGCCCACGAGGTCGATCAGCACGGAGAAGCCGATACCGAACAGATCACCACAAATACCGCCAATAACACCGATGATCACGCATTCCGCGAGGAAGAGCTTCATGACATCGAAGTCGGACGCCCCCAGCGCCTTCGTGAGTCCGATCTCGCGCGTGCGCTCGAAGACCGAGATGATCATCGTATTGATCACCATGAGCGCGCCGACGATCAGCGAGATACCTGAGAAGAACCCCAGCACGAGTGTTACGGCCACCATCAGCCGGTTCACCTCATCGATCACATCCTGCGCCGAGTGCGCCGAGAGACCAAGATCCTTTATCCGCTCGCGTACAGCAGCGGCAAACGCGGGATCATCTACTTTAACTATCAGCCCGTCATAGGAACCTTTTTCGTCCAGCTCGAGGGCATTCGTGACGGCCATGAGAACTTCGTTATCATGCTCATCGCCCGTCGATTCCAGCGTGCCCGCGATCCTGAAAGTCGTTCTTTTATCCACCGGCCGTCCTTCCTCGCCATATAATCTGAGCTTCACCACTAACTCGTCACCCACGTCCAGATCTTCCACCAGTGCCAGACGCCGGGCGACATCGTAGCCCAGCACTACCTGGACCGGCGTGCCCGCAGCTTCAGCTTCAGCAAACCACGAGCCCTGCGCTATCTGCAACTGCTGCTCATGGATCTGGCGATACTCGGCTGCGATACCTTTTACCGCGAGATACGTGTTATTCTGCGTGACGTATGAATCCTTGACGTACGGTGCTACGAGCGCAACGTGAGGGCTCGATTCAATCGCATTGATCTTCGAATTGGTGATCAGGGTCACACTCTCTCCAGATACGCCTGCAGAGACCTCGATTGTGGTAAGATCGTGTGATGCCTTGATCTGCTCAACGGCCTGTACCCGAATGCCCTCTCCTAACGCGGTGACCCCGATGACTGCTGCAACGCCTATGGCGATCCCGAGCACGATGAGCAGCACACGCAGTTTCTTCCGCATCAACTGCCTGCTTGCCAGGGAGAACAATTCCCTCATGGCCGGTTCTGGATCCTCCCGTCCAGTATCTCCACCACGGTGCTCATTCGCTGCGCTGAGGCCAGGTCATGGGTCACCATGATAATGGTCTTGCCCTCTTCGGTGCTCAACCGCTTGAGCAGTTCCAGAATGCTCCGCCCGGTCTTCGAGTCGAGGTTGCCTGTGGGCTCGTCGGCCAGAATGAGCGCAGGATCGTTCGCCAGCGCACGCGCGATCGCGACGCGCTGCAGTTCACCTCCGGAGAGTTCAGAGGGGAGATGATGCGCACGATGTTCCAGCCCCACCAGCGCCAGTAGCCGCTGAGCACGCGCTTTTCGCTCGCTCTTGCTCCTCATACCTTTCGTAAAATACAGCGGATACTCGACGTTCTCCACCGCGGTCAACGCAGGTATCAAATTGTAAGCCTGAAAGATGAACCCGATAAAATGCCGCCGTAACAGCACCAGCGACCTTTTATCACGGTAATCCACTCGTGAGCCCTTCAGATAGACCTCACCGTCCGTTGGCGCATCGAGACAGCCAACGATGTGCAGTAACGTTGACTTACCGGATCCTGAGGGACCCACGATCGAGATGAAATCGCCCTCTTCCACGCTCAAGTCCACGCCGTCCAGCGCAACGACCTTCTGCGTGCCCATGCCGTACTGCTTCGTTAATGCTCGTGTCTCAACGGTCATTTATGTTATCCTGCTACGCGATATCAGCGCTCTACGCTCTGTTCCACCACCAAAATCGCGTTCGTCACCATCATGTAATCGTGCTGATCCTGAACCGTGGCGAAGTTG
>CAZFWT010000109.1:0-3567 GCA_964522635.1 uncultured Halobacteria archaeon
GCGTTCCTGTGTTCAAAATAACACTAATACCAGATATAGTATGTAAAATTCAAATTGAAAGAATATTTATATTACGATACTCATAATTTAATAGGGTGATTGTTGGCATGAAGGGTGAAGAAGACGTGATGGATGCATACGCGGAGGCGCGATCATACGAACGTGACGCGCGTAAGGCGGAGAAGGATGGCAATGACGAGGTTGCTTTAGGTCTGTGGCAGCGCTACGCAGATCTGAAGGAGCGAAAAGGAAGCTACTTCTTGTGCATGTACGGCTATTTTAACGTGGCGCGATTCTGCGACAAGCTCAGTAACTGGCGAGAAGCGGCAGAATCGTTTAAGAAGGCTGCTGCACTCGCCGAGCGCCTGGGTGAGCTTTCACTCTGGGTCTTCCTGATGCATCTCGCGTGCCAGATGCATGAGAAGGCCGGGGACTATGGCGCCTGCCGGAATCACTACGAAACCATCGGTAACTTCTTCTTCACGCGCGATAACTTCTTCGGCGCCGCGGACGCATACGAGCATGCGGCGGAGATCATGTCGCTCGCTGGCGAGGATATCTCGCGGTATGAGGTGCCCGTGGACGCATGGCAGAGGAATTACGAGTACTGGAAGGAGCAAGGCGAGCTGGACGATGCCGCGTGGAGTTTGAAGCGGGTGGACGCATATCGAGCGGCTCAACAGGGTGTTTAATTAAGCCCTGAAGGAGCTGGTCTGGTCAGTACGTAGCTGGGGTTACGTCTAGATAGTTTTATTTTTTCTCGCATGCTTACTTCAGACTGCAGCATGGACGAAGAGCGATTACGAGAGCAAACGGTGCGATTCCGGGAGTTAGTTGGCGATGAGACCTTCTGGTTCACCCTCTCGCGGAACGCGGCGGTGATGGAGCGAGACAAGGAGCGCTTTGTGGAGCTCGCGCTGGCGATCCAGCAGTACTTCGCGTGTGAGCGGTGCTGTACCTGCTGCAGTGAGATGCCGATCCATCTGAACGATGAAGATATCGAGCGGCTCTACCGCCTGGACGGCGATGCACTCTTCGAGAAGCTGGACAGCACCGAGCTGGACAACTTCCTGAAGACGCCCTGCCCGTATCTAAAAGAGGGGCTCTGCACCATTTACGAGCTTCGACCCGCAGCATGTAAGCTGTTCCCCTTCGTGGTGATTCGCCCGGTGCCCACGCTGCAGCTCTGCCCGATGGGGAAGAAGATCTTCGCGAAATTCAAAGACTTGACCCGCAGGTACGGGAAGAGGGATCTGAAGGTGGAGTGGGAGACTGCTCAGCCCCCGGAGCTTCAGGGAGAAGAAGCGAAGAAAAAAGCCGTCTACGTCGCGCTCCCCATACCCACTCTAGAAAAATTTTTACAGTATCTGCGAATGGACGATGAGAGAGCACGCGCCTCCCAACGAGTCTGACGCTGCCCTGGCGAGCGTGTGCGTCAGTTTGCACCCGTTACACTGCTTCGTTGAGGTCTTCCGCAGCGATTGCGCTGGTGTTGATGTGCTCAATGATCCTGGATTGGATAAGCACGAGGAGCTGCAATTTCTTGCATTCCTCGATTAGCTCGCGGAAGGTATTCTGCACCTTTGGGTCCTCGACAGTATCCAGGTGCTCAGCCAGTGCCGAGAGCATGGGTTGTATGTTATCCTCAAAGAACTGCTTCGAGAAATGGCCAAAGGCATCAGTCAAAGAGGTACTCACAACATAAAAAGGTTCGCCACCCATACTAACCGCCTTAATCATATTCGCCATCTTCAATTTCTGCAGGTTCAGCCGTACCGTCCCTCTGCTATAGCCCGTACCCAACTCGATCTCTCGCTGCGCGATAGGGCACGACTTGAACAGGATGCAGCCCCAAATGCGCCACATCGATTCCCCTAATCCCCATCGCCCGCGGATCTTCCCCAGGGATTCCTGCACCCATGCCTCTGCAACTTCGGTCATTCGTTTATCTGTTTATAGTTAGCGGCTTTAAATTTTAATATTGTGCCAAAAATATCTTGCGCTTGAGATGAACACTTTGTATATAAGTTCTAATGCCCCCATTCGTAGAGATATTTCTGGTTGTCCAATTTTGTCTTGCAGTACGGACAGAACTTCCAGGACGCTGAAGCCGAAGAATTACATTTAGGGCATTTGGTGATTCCGATGTCAGAGCCACAGTGCGGGCACACGTTCCAGTTCTGATCGATGTCGCGCGAACAGACAGGGCATTTATAAACGCTGCCCATATGGTTTGGTATGCCTGCCCGTGCCAGGTAATCCTTGATGCGCTCGTCAATCTCTTCTTTGGGCGGGGTCTTCTTCACGATCGGTTTGATACTCAGGGCGGGAGAGGCCTTTTTATAAGCCTCCTTGAGCCGATTCACCGTTGGTCGCATGTACGCGCCATCGTAGGGAAGCCGGTGCCCGAGCATCTCCTCGACATAGTCGGGTGGAACGCCTTGATCGCGAAGGATCGTGGAGAAGGAGGCGCGTAAGGCATGAATACCCGCCGTGTTGATGGTTCTCCCGCGATCGTCTTCGTTGATCATGCCGGCCTTCAGCGCCACCGTTTGCATAGCTCTGTTGATCCCGCTCTCGTATGCCCTGACGCGTTCCTTCCTGCGTCGGTTTGATTCTGAGATGAAGAGTGGGGAATCGTTCTTCAGGTCCTCGGGATCCAGATAGCGGGACCCTCGTTTCCGCAGCTTGAGATAACAGCGCAGAGTGTCGACCGCGTCTTCACCCAGGAAGGTGTAATATTCGATTCCCTCTTTCTCTCTCATAAGATGCAAAGTCAAGGGTACCTCGCGCTTCTTTAAGCCCTCAGCCACGTCACGGTAGTTCAGCGCGATGAGCTCTTTCATCGCCAGTCCACCCTGAAATGCGCACAACATGATCGCTCGGTCCCGCAATCGCTCACAGATATCGATCATGCGCCTGACGTCCTGAGCCGAGAGGAACTTCCTGAAATTCTCTTTCTGTTTCCGCGGCGTGGGTAAGTGTAAATTGCCGATAGGGATGTCGTTCTCTTTGTAGAAGACGCGTATATCTTCGATGACCCGACCGACAGAACGTGGTGCCAGCCCTTTCTCACCTTTTCGCCGGCCGCCTTTCTCGGGTATGACATAATCAGTCCTGAGCCAGTCATAAAACTCTTTTAAGCTCATTTCGGTCTTCTTCACCCCCGTTTCGCGCGCCCGCTCTATGAGAGCACTCGGGCCCAGCCCGCTCCAGCGGCAGTATAACTGTAACAGCCGTACCCGGTTCTCACGGATCTTCTCCCCGCGTCCGACGATCGTGGGTTTCACCTCTTTAAGCTCGGAAAAGGCTCTGGCGTCCATTTCGAAGGCTTCGGTCGCTCGTTCTTTCGCCTCGATTGCTCGCGTCGCGGTCACGTTCCCCACAGACTAACTATACGTACCAGCCTGTATAAAAAGGATTGGATCAACAACGCCGCAATGCAGCAGTGTTGGGATGATATGAAGCGCGGGATCATCCTGGGTCTCGATGACGCGCACGGGCTGTTAGAGGCGCGCCTGGGCAAGGAGGTCACTCCTGACACGATCAGCCACTATATGGAAGTGC
>CAZFWT010000110.1:0-3448 GCA_964522635.1 uncultured Halobacteria archaeon
CCGCTGGACTATTCGCTGTATCCGAATTCACGCCTCGCCCTCTTCGTCCTCTTCGTCCTCTTCGTCTTTCTGCATGTAGGCCAGTCCGAGCTCTTTGAGCCTGTTCTTATCAAGATCCTGGCGAACAGAGTAGTGCTCCATGAAGTGCTCGAACGCCGTATGCAGTGACCGGAACGTGGGTTGCTCGGCATCGAGTGTGTGCTCATCGCGCTGAAACTTGTACTTGATTTCGAAATGCACCGCCTTCCTCGTCAGCCGTTTCAGCTCCTCGAACTCGAGCGCGTGGTATACATGCAGGGGCATGTCCAGCACTTTCAACCGCACGACCTTATCCTCAGGGGCCGATTCCTTGATACGCTCGGTAATCGTGCCTTTGATCTCCTGCGCTGTCAGGTCAGTGCAAAGAATGGGCTCCAGATCCACCATCGCGCGCGTCCGCAGCTCATGGAAGCTTACCGATCGTTCGCCGTTATCGTTTACGATTACCTCCAGGAAACCCTTCTTCTCATTTACCTCATTGAAGCTGAACCGCTCGGTCGAGCCCGCATAGTACACGTCATCTCGTATTCTGGTGTAGCCATGGTAGTGCCCGAGCGCGACGTAGTCGAACTTCGTGAGATCATGAATGGAGATGAGCTGCTCGTTGAACTCGTCCATCAGGAAGGTCTGCTTACCGGCGCCGTAGACGCTCGCGTGAAGGAGTGCGACGTTAATGCCCCTTCGATCGCTAAGTGCGCGCAATTTCTGCTTCTCACGCTCGATATCGTCGCAGTGCGGGATCGCATGTACGGTCACGCCATCGAGCTCAACAGTTTCGTATCTGTCTTTGTAGACCACATGCACGTGAGGAATATGCTCAAACAGGCTGAATACGCTGCCCGTCTCCTTCAACCGCGGGGTTTCGTGGTTGCCTGAGATAACGACAAACGGGATTCCAGCCGCATTTAACCTGAGCAGTTCCTCGAGCACGACGGAGATTGCGCGATTCGTCGGCCGTACCGAGTCGAAGAGGTCGCCGGCGTGCAGAATCAAATCGGGCTTTTCCGTGATAGCGTACTCGACGAATTGCCGGAATGCGTTGTAAGTATCGACCTCGCGCTGATTCAACCCGGTCTCGTCGTCAATCCGCCGGTACGCCGAGTAGCCGATATGCGTGTCCGCGACGTGAAGTATGCGCACCTTGTTCCACCTACCATAAAGAAGAGAGTTTCTGAACCAGAAAAAGCTTGTGTGGCCTAAAAGCACCGGGTAGCATATGATTTTGGCCGCTACAAGTTCGATGTGCACTGCAGGGCACCGCAAGATCGATAGTGAGATATACGTTACGTGCGTAAAGAATACTAGCGTGGAGGATCAGGTAGTGTATGAGAGCTTTAGGAATAGATCCAGGCACGAGCAGCTTTGATTTTTGCTGGCTCGATGATGAGCGTACCGCAGCGATTTACGAGGCGTCCGTGCCTACGGGTAAGGTGGCGAAATCGGCGAGGAGCCTGCTCAGCGTCGTCAAGGACGTGGAAGCCGACGTCGTTGTCGGGCCATCGGCGATGGGCTTACCGGTAACGCACATATCCGAGGTAACCGATCTGGAGCTGGCGCAGGCGACGCTCGGGAAGAACACGGAGGTTGATATCGCCATTCGGCAGTTCATCATGATGCAGAAAGAGCTCAATCTGAACGTCTTCTTCACGCCGAACGTCATCCAGCTCCCGACCGTGCCCGCATATCGTAAGCGAAACAAGGTGGATATGGGCACCGCAGATAAGACCTGCATCGCCGCGCTCGCACTCTGGGACTACGTCAACCGACACGGTGGTGATTACCGTGCCGCGAACCTGCTGGAACTGGAGTTAGGCTTCGGATTTAATGCTGTCATGGCGATCGCGCAGGGTAAGATAATCGACGGCATCGGCGGCACCATTTTCCCAGGGCCCGGGTATTTGACAATCGGCGCGATGGATCTGGAGATCGCGCATACCCTGGGCAGCTTCAACGAGGCGCAGCTCGGGTTCGGTGGTATCGCCTACGCTGCTGGGAACGTCATTCCGCCTGAGGAGTACGTCAACCGGCTGGACGAGGTAAGGTTTGCCACTGCCTGGAACAGCCTCGTCGAGGGCGTGGTTAAAGCGGTCGCAATGGAATTGACCGTCTTCGAAGCGCCCCCGCCCGAGGAACTCATCCTCTCCGGACGGCTCACACGCGTGCCCGAGATGTTTGACAGGCTGGTTGAGCGCCTGAACCGGTTTGACATTCCGGTTCGCAGACTCGCGGGATACGCGAAGAAGAGCAAAGAGGCAGCGCAGGGCGCGGCACTGCTCGCCAGCGGGCTCGCAGGCGGTACGTACACCGATCTGGTAGACACACTTGAATTACGGGGCGCACAAGGAACTGTTCTGGACCATGTGCGATGGCCGGGGTTCAATGCCGAGAAGCTCATACAGAAGAAGTTGAAGGCGATGAAGATGTCGCTCTAACTAACCGGTTTCAATCCGTGCACCGGTGTTATCAGCACTGACGATCGTTACGTCCGCGCGCTCCTGTGCCTCTGCTTTGATCGTCCCGGCTATCCGCTTCGCGGCTGCGGGGCTATCGGTGAAGGCATACACGGTCGGCCCCCATGAGCTCTGGCCAATGCCCAGGGCGCCGCTCCGGTTCAGCATGGGAATTAACCACTGCGAAGCGGGATTGAAGATCTGCTCCTGGACCGGCTGGTAGATACGGCCTACGGTCATCTGGATCGCGGTTAACGCCTTACCGAACGCCTCAGCATCCTCTTCGAGCACTGCGGGTATGAGTTTGGCAGCGAGCAGGAAATAGCCCTTATGAATGAGTTCAGCCGGCGGTTTGTGCTCACGTAACGAGCCGAATGCTTCCTCCTCCGATTCCTTATCCGGGCTCTTTGGCGCCACCAGGGGGCGGGCTAAGACGAACCGCCAGTCCTCCGGGAAATCTGAACGGAAGATCAGTGGCGGGATCAGCGGCTCAGCACGCAGCCACACGCGCTCGCCGTGTTTTACGGGGAAGCCGCCGGCGACGACGAATCCACCCCGCTGAAACGGGTAGATGCCTCCGGTCGAAGTGCGTTTCACGGCCTTCACGAGCTCGAGCAGCGTAACGTCAAGCCCGTGCGCTTTCGTCACCGCTCGCGCCACCGCGAGGCTGAGCTGCGTGGTAGAGCCGAAGCCCTGATTGCGCGGTGCTGTTGCCTTCACCGTCACCCGGACACCTTTGAGTGCGAATGCGTCCAGGACGCGCTGCGCGTATGTTCGCGCCTCTTCGGCTGCTACGCCCTCGATAGCGAGCGTATCAGCCGCTTCCGCCTCGATGATCGTTCGTGGCTCTGAAATCGCGAGCACAGGCGCATAGCCGAACCGTCCGAGCGCGAACGGGTCGAGATCACCCAAATGGAGCCGCGCAGGAGCAGAAACTGTGATACGCATGAGCTTCACCT
>CAZFWT010000111.1:0-3180 GCA_964522635.1 uncultured Halobacteria archaeon
AAAAAAAATGAAAAACAAGAGAACTCTCTCTGAGAGTTGATAACCCTATATACCCCGTTTTCTGCTACTACTTGGCTTTTGCTTTCAATGTGATTTCCATCGACGATACGTTCGCCTTCTCTCCACCTTCTCCCGTTATTACCTCGGTTCCTATGATTATGTCCTTCACTTCTACGCCTGGCATGAACTTATTCTTCACGACCTCTGCGGTATCCACGGCTCGCGAGATCGCTCTACCTCTCGCTTTGATTAATACCTCATCACTCAAGTCGGTGTTAAACTGCGTCACTACTGCCAGGACATAGCTCATCACCGGCTTATTTCCGATATAAACCACGTTGTCCTCAGACATTTTTGCATCACCACTTTGTATATTGGTGTACGGGTATACTTAAAGATACCCCCGTTCTCACCTATCGCGCAAATCGATAATAGCCCGTACATAAACTTGTAGTAAGCCAAAATTAACGGCGGTTCTCCGTTTAGGAACACCACCTACATACAGGGATGGAAGGCTTTCCAGGGTGAAAAACGTCAAATCATGGATCCAGCAAAGCTCTTCGTGCGATGAAGAAAGAGTGTCTTGGTATCTATTTCAAACCCCCCCTTCTCCTTTGATTGGTCAACCGTGCGGGCTATCTGGATGTACTTTTAGTCCTGTTCTGCCCTTTAAGAAGAAGCGCAATAACCCCGGCCAGCGCATCCGGCCATCATCGTGCACGGCAAGCGGGAAAGGGATCAGCTGTTCGATTCGATTAAGAGCGGATAGACAGTGTTCCTTGTAGTTAATAATAGAAGCAGCCCATTCGTGAAACAGCAGGCGCTCGGCATCTCGGTGGCGCGTTTGATCAATTGCGGCGATCTGACTCTTCAGCTCCGTCATCATGCAAGCGGCACGAGGGGTGGATACCGGCGATACGGCTGAGCTAATAAGAAAGTGTTATGTTTTTAGCCCGATGAGCATGAACCGGTACTGCCGCACTGTGGCCTCGAGGAAACGTGGTGCCAGTGCAAAGACTACGAAGACGGGCAGCTCGCGCCGCAGCGCGAGCGTTTTGGCGAAGATGAGCGCCCAGTTATCCTCCACCCGCTGGTAGCGACTCATCCAGTAGACCACCGGGCCCGCCTGCTCACGACCCTCATTCAGTAACCGGACGCGATTGGGGTTCATGGCCGCAAGGACTCGTGATAATGGAGATGCCAGAACTAGAAGAGGTACGCGGCGAGTTCATCGATGAAGACGAGGACGAGCACGAGTGGAATGAAGAATTTGCTGAGTGCGAAGATCTTCCCCCCGAGCCGCCAGCGCGCGTTCTGGTTGATCTGGTTCGCAATCAGTTCTCTTTTGAAGAACCAGGTGACGGCGATGGAGAAGAGTAAGCCAGAGAGAATAACGCCATAGCCGAGGATGGTATCCATCAGGTCCAGGACCGGCATCTGCAGCACCTGTAGTCCGGCCCGTGAGTAACTCAACGCCGCGGGCATGCCGAGCAGGAGCACGATGCCCGCGAGGAGCGCGGTGGCCGTACGCCTGCTCAACGTGGTCTCGTCAACCAGGACGGTCACGCTGACCTCGAGTCCCGAAATGGTAGAGGTAAGTGCGGCGAAGAAGAGAAGGAGGAAAAAGATGGCAGCCAGGATCGAGCCGAAGGGCGCCTGAGCGAAGATATAGGGGAGGGTGGAGAAGGCCAACATCGGGCCTTCCGCGGGCTCAACGCCGAAGGAGAAGACGATCGGAAAGATCACCAGCCCACTGATGAACGCTATGAGCGAGTCGGAGAGCGCGATGATGCCCGTGTTACCCGGTAAGCTCACACGCTCATCGAGATAGCTGCCGTAAGTCCAGAGAATGCCCATGCCAATGGAGAGCGAGTAGAACGCCTGCCCGAAGGCCGCGAGCCAAACGGAGTAATCCGCGAGCCTGGCGAAATCGGGCGTAAGGTAAAAGAGCAGCCCTTCTACCGCGCGCGGCAGCGCGAGCGCATACACAACCAGCAATATCAGCAGGAGTACAAACACCGGGATGAGTAGTCGATTGGCCTTCTCAATGCCGCCCTGGATCCCTCTCACCACAATCAGGGCCGTGATCATCGTGACCACCACGAAGAAGAGTGGCGAAACGTACGTCTGGCTCAATTCCTCAATGACCAACTCCGTGCCGCTGAGCGTGAAAAAGAAGAACGCGAGCGTCCAGCCGGTGATCACCAGATAGTAGCTGAGCATTAGAAGCGAGATTAGCACCGGAATCACGCCAACCCAGATCAATCGATCGTTAATGCTGCGCATCGATGAGACGACCGAGCGCTTGAAATAGCGCCCCACCGAGAACTCGAGCATCATCAGGGGTATGCCTAAGAGGAGAACTGAGATGAAATACGGGATTAAAAATGCCCCGCCTCCGTTCTGGCCAGTGATGTAAGGGAAGCGCCAAACGTTGCCCAGGCCAACCGCGGACCCTATGCCGGCCAGTAAAAAGCCGATCCGTGAGCTCCATTTCTCCCGTGGCATAGCTTCTTCACGCTGCGTGGCCCATCGCTACGCGGCGGCTTCTTTTTCTGCTCCCTCCCCATAAAATGCTTAAATCTTTATAAACTGTCATCAGGTATACACGTAAAACGTTACTAAAGAAATTATTTTCGCTTTTCCTTTTGGCGAGAGAGGTATCGGAAACCCCGAAGGAGGTTTCTGATGGTTTCAATCCCCTATAAACGGGTCTTTGTTTTCACACTGAAATAGACAATTATACACACGCTTTAGGTCAGGTGGAACTTTAAAATTCAGACCTTTACATCCACAATGAACAGTAAAATATAACACCCTAATAACCTTACAGCCCATACGGAATGGAATCGGCTGGAATGTAACAGCACATTGGAATGGTTATAGTGGAGATTGGCACAACATAGTCTTTACCGAATCATTTATTCTTCACAAAAACGAAACCTATAACTACACCATCGTCACCAGCTCGTACCCGCAGATCATCCACGAGCCGTCATGGAACGCAACCGGTGGAGTGATAACCTGCACCTCGTTCGTGGACGTCAACGGCAAGCGGCACGAGGGCTGGATACCGGCGATACGGCTCAACTGAGCTAAATGGAAAAAATATGGGTTGTATATGCAAAAAAATAGTGCTCCGGTCGGGATTTGAACCCGAGTCCTTGGCTCGAAAGGCCG
>CAZFWT010000112.1:0-3098 GCA_964522635.1 uncultured Halobacteria archaeon
CTGATCGTGGCCACGGGTATGGTCACCACCTTCTCCACCGTGGAGCTCACGATCGGCGCGCAGACCAGCGCGGCCGCACCGTCGCGTTCCGCCTGGATCGCACTGATGATCGCCTCCTCGATACTGGTGATGGCGTACTCCTTGATGTCAATGGTCCGGGCGCCCACCGAGATGCTCATCTGCTCGATCTCGTCCAGGACGCTCCGGGTGCCCACGATGGCAATGAAGTTCTGCTTCGTCTTCGCTTCGACGCCCTCGATCGCTCTGATCGTGCCCAGAATCCTGCGGAAGGTACGTAAATTCGGATCACGCTCACCGGAGAGGATCTTGTAGAGCGTGCTGGCCGGAATTCCCGAGTGCGTACTGAATTCGCCGACGCTCATGCCCAGCTTCTGCTTGATCGTCCTGGTCAATACGGTTGGGAGTGCTTGATCCTGGACAAAGAGCTCAGCGAGGAACTCATCCGCAGCGGTCATGTCGTATAGTATAACTTGACGGCACCCGTATATGAACCCTTGCCCGTGGTACTGTACAATTGGGCATTTGAACTGCCAGAAGCGGTAACTCAAAAGGAACGAGAGGAGAGCTGAGGATGCCAGGTGTCGGTACGACCGTGCCGCCACGTGATTTTTAGATGTCCGGGAGAATAGCATATTAGAACGTGTGTACAGCGAGCGCAGGCCCAAAAGCGAAGACTGCAGTATGGAGAAGAGAAGGACAGTAGCGGAAATACGGGAGAACGTAAAGAGCGCGGACGCGGTCGTGATGACCGCAGAGGAGCTCTGCAGCCGTGCGCGGAGCGGTGAGGAGATACGGTTTGAAGATGTAGATGTTGTTACCTCTGCCACCTGTGGCGTGATGAGCGGGACGTATGCGGTTCTTTCGGTTCCCGTTGCGACGCGCGGCGAATTTGAGCGCGCAGCAAAGGTTACTTTGAATGGTGTACCGACCTTCGTCGGACCCTGCCCCAACGAACGGCTTGGTATCGTTGACGTTATCGTTTACGGGCCGTCTCGCAGGGATATCAGCTACGGTGGTGGGCATCTTCTCCGGGCGCTGGTTGCGCAGGAAGAGATAGAGGTCGTGGTTGAGACCGCTGACGGTCGGGAGTTCGAAACGAGAACGAACCTTGCTCAAATCCCGTTTGCACGACTCTGCAGCACGCGGAATGCCTTTAAGAACTACTTTGCGTTTGTCAATGCACGGGAGGACGATGTCGCGTCGATATTCTCAGTGCGTACCTTAAAAGGACCGTTCATGGAGCTGACGTTCTCGGGCTGTGGCGAGTTGAACCCGTTAGAGAAAGACCCGTTCATGGAGACCATCGGTATGGGCACGAAGATCCTGATGAACGGTGCAGAGGGTTTTGTTGTCGGTCAGGGTACCCGGAGCTCTGCGATGAAGCCGAATTTGATGGGTATTGCGGATATGCACGGGATGCTGCCTGAGTACCTCGGCGGCTTTCGGACTGCCGCGGGGCCGGAGATATTGACCTCATGGGCAGTGCCCATCCCGATCGTGAACGAGCAGGTGCTGGAGACGGTGAAGAAGCTCGATGAAGAGATACCGCTTGACGTCCTGGACGTCCATACGAGACTGCCGGTCGGTGAGATAACCTATGCGGACGTCTGGCATGACAGTTCCGTGCGGTTCGAGCGATCGAGCTGTCTCGAATGCGATGCATGCCGGGTTGCGAACCTGTGCCCGACCGAGGCTTTTGATGCTCAGACTAAAGAAATAGACGGGGATGTGTGCTGCAACTGCGGCGCATGCGTGCAGCTATGCACAGGAGGCGCTTTTCGCTGTAAGCTCGGCGTTGTTACGGTTGCCGGGAAGGAGATTCCCGTTACCTTGCGGCAGTCGGACCGAAAACGGGCAGTAAAATTGGCCGAACTGCTGAAACAAAAGATCATGGATGGGACGTTCACGCTTACTGAACCGGTGGCACGGCTTAACGAGTAGGTAATGCGAAGCGAGGTGAACTGCAAGATGGGAGCTGATAAGTATCAGTTGAAATGTGTGGCAGGTGGCGAAGTCGTTGTGGATCGCTATACAAATACGTGCCCTGAAGGTCACGATTCGTTGTTACGAACGGTTTATAGCAGGAAGCAGATACGGAGACGGTCCGGGCTGGGGATGTTCAATTATTTTGACTGGCTGCCCGTGGACAAGGCGGTACCGACGAATGCGAGTCCGATCACGTACAAAAGCGAGGCCTTCGGACAAGAGCTCGGGTTGAACGAGTTGTATATCAGCTTCAGCGGCTACTGGCCGGAGCGCGAGGCGTACATGAAGACCTGCACGTTCAAGGAGTTAGAGGCGCTGCCGACGTTACAGCGCGTAAAAGAGCGCGCGGGCGGCAAGATCGTGACCGTGGCTTCAGCCGGAAATACGTCACGTGCTTTTGCAGAGGTCGCTTCTGCAACGGGCATGCCCGTTCTCGCGGTCGTCCCAAGCACTTCTCTCCCGCGGATGTGGACGACAACTGGAAACCACGCTCACATCTTCTTGATCGCTGTGGATGGCGATTACTCAGATGCCATTGCCGCCGGCAAGCAGATAGCGAAGCTGTCGGGACTCATCGAGGAGGGCGGTGTGAAGAACGTAGCGAGAAGGGACGGCATGGGCGTGGTCGAGCTCGAAGCCGCATTCGCGATGAGCGGTCTGCCAGCGTTTTATTTCCAGGCGGTAGGCAGCGGCACGGGCGCGATCGCCGCGTGGGAAGCGTTCAGCAGGCTGATCGCAGATGGCCGCTTTGGTGCGAGGATGCCGAAGATCGTGATCGCGCAGAATCTCCCGTTTGCGCCTATGGTCAGTGCCTGGCAGGCTGGACGAGCGGAGATCATCGCGGAAAAGGACATGAAAGATGCAGAGCATGCGATTCGGCAGCTGTACGCGGACGTGCTCTCCACGAGGAATCCGCCGTATTCCATCAAGGGCGGCGTTTATGATATGCTTTCGAGTACAGATGGGAGGATGTACGGGATAACCAACGTTGAGGCCCGTGAAGCGGAGAAGTTATTCGAGGGCGAAGAGGGGATCGATCTGGATCCTGCGGCATCCGTGGCGGTTGCGTCATTACTGAAAGCCGTTGATGA
>CAZFWT010000113.1:0-2909 GCA_964522635.1 uncultured Halobacteria archaeon
AATGGTCGCGGCAAACACGCTCGGCGTACTGATCTTTTTATATATCCTGAAAGAGCAAAATCATTGGGAAACGAATAGCTCATAAGAGATGGAATTAAAGATGCTTTTTGGAGGCCGTTACCCCGTTGAACATTTGCCAGATTCCCTTTCTTCGCTCTGCCCTCAGAAGTCGCAAAAATGTTTCCCAAGAGCAACGAACAGGAGAACAGCTATGATACTGACCGTACTGCCAAAGAGAAAGGTCAAATGATGGGTGGGCGTTACATTCCATAAAAAGCCCGCGACTAAACTTGCTGGTAACGTTAGTATCCCAATCATGGTATGAAACGTGCCTAACGCAGTAGCCCGCAAATCAGCAGAGGACAGGTCAGAAATAAAAGCCCGCTGGTTACCGTCTATCATCGCATACACCACGCCGTACAGCGGGAATAATATCAAGAAGGCAGAGAGCGAGTCAAAGTAGGCGAATCCGAGGCAGGTTACGGAAAAGAGTAGATAGCCGGCGATAAGCACGCGCCGCTTCCCTATTCTGTCTGAGAGCATGCCAAACGGAATGGCGAGCAGGGCGTAGGAGATGTTAAAGAGGACATATAAGAAGATCGCAAGAGCAACGGACTCCTTCACGGGCATGAGTGGCATAAACGCAGTCTCTGCCTTGAGAATGAAGAACATGTAGGTGAAATTGGCGAGTGCAAAGACGGAAGCCACCGTAATGAAGAGCATAAGAGGCCGAGACAGCTTTCTCAGGCTTATTTGCAGGTTTATTTCCTGCGGTGCTCGCTTGCTCTCCTTGATGAAATGAATCGGTACGAGCGAAATAAAAGCGATGATCGCGGCGATAAAGATGATGTACATGAACTCAAACTCTAGGAACGAATACAAACTGAGCGCCGCCAAACCGCCGCAGATGGCACCCAGCGTATCGAGCGCGCGGTGGATCCCAAAGCCCCGCCCTCGCGCATCGGGCATAGAATCGGCAATGATCGCGTCTCGCGGTGCGGTTCTCAAGCCCTTGCCCACGCGTTCGAAACTGGCAAAGAGCAATACGTGCTGCCAGATCCGAGAGAATGCGAGCAGCAATTTGAAGCCCGCAGAAGTCAGATAGCCACCGAAGACAAATATCTTTCGCCTCCCTACTCGGTCAGACCAATAGCCCGAAAGGACCTTTAAAATACTCGATATGCTGTCCTGTAATCCGCCGATTAGCCCCACAATCAGACCCGCACCGCCCAACGAGGTTATGAGTATCGGTAAGATCGGGATGATCATTTCGCTGCTCAAATCGTTCAAAAAACTGACGATGCCCAGCAGCAGGACGTTTGTCGATAACGCAACCTTACTTCCGTTTTTCATCGTGCGCGCCTACTGCATGAAAGAAAACCGGTGTGAGCAGAAAAACGTAGGCTCATGTGCGGTCAGAATCGCGAGATGGGGGATCGCGCACTGAGCGGTGAAGATGGCGAGGTTGAAGCCGCAGAGGAGTACCCGAGCCGGCGTCATTCATGTTCGGCTCAGAGAGCTGTAAAGAGACGTTGCTTGTTCTTACGGTGACTGAGAGCTCCGCGCCATTGAGGAATATAGTATATTAATAAGTACCGTGCGGTAGGTAATAACTATGCAGCGCGCCGATGGTCTAGAGGTATGACGTTGGCCTTCCAAGCCAACAGCTCGGGTTCAAATCCCGGTCGGCGCATGTTTTTACTATGTATATAAAATTTAGAATAAACCTATCAGCACAGCCGTATCGCCGGTATCCACCCTTCGTGCTGCTGGCCGTTGAGGTCCACGAACTCGGTGCACGTTATGACGCCACCGGTTGCGTTCCACGACGGCTCGTGGATGATCTGAGGGTACGAGCCGGTGCGGATGGTGTAGTTGTAGGTCTCGTTCGCATCGAGGGTGAATGAGTTGTTGAAGGTGAGGTTATGCCAGTCGCCGGTGTAGCCGTTCCAAGTTGCTGTTACATTCCAGCCGGTGCTGTTCCAGATCTTTATGGATTCTGTATGACCACCTGTACCAATACAAGGATAAGTGTAAAGTTTGGATACGGTAATCGTTTGATTTAGCTTAATCGTTCCATTGTGTGTGCCCGCGATGCTCGGGTAGTCGCCTTTGCCAGTATCAAATATGTGCGATGCCGCAATCACTACTAATGGCAGATAATCCTTGTTCGTGTTCCCTGAAATATCTTAAGGCGTGTCACCGAGCCCGTCATTATCGGTATCATTTCCAGTATAATCGCTCCAGTAGTTGCCGCCGAGCCACGAGCCGCCGATCACGTTTGTGCCTGAAGTCTGGGTGATGTTCCAAATGTTAGTTCCGTCATCGTAGGCGTTTATTGGGTTGTCGAAGTAGTTGTTGTAGATGAGATTGTCGTTGCTGTTCGAGTTAGCGGTGTTGCCCGTCAGATCGTTGTCGCTCGAATAATCCAGGCGAATGCCGTGGTAGTTGCCCGGAGCGTTATTACCGGAGACTGTACAGTGATGAACGGAGCGAAGGTATATGCCACATGCCGAATCGGTTGCATTTCGAACGGTGAATCCCGTGATCGTCACCGAGTTTGCGGATACGAGGAAGACATCGCTGGTATTGACCGCGGCAACCACCGTGGTGAAAGCGGAGCCATGCTCAGATCGCAGGGTCAGGTTCGCCACGTTCACCTCCACATTCTCGATATATATCCCGTCACGCACAATAATGGTGTCTCCGGGTTGTGATGCGTTAATAGCATCCTGTATGCGGGTATAATTACAGCCGCTGGGGCAAACGGTATACGTATTCGCAGCACATGCACCACTCACGAACGCCAGCAATGCAAAGAGAACTGCAAAAATCAGAATCTGCCCAATCCGTCTTCTTTCGCTTTGTCGAGTAGAGCTCATAGCCACCTCCTCCCGGAAGCTGCTATG
>CAZFWT010000114.1:0-2853 GCA_964522635.1 uncultured Halobacteria archaeon
ACCGCGATCTATCTGGCGGAATTCGCGCCCGAATGGATGCGGAACATCATCAAGCCGAGCGTCGAGATGCTCGTGGGCATACCCTCGATCGTGCTCGGGCTCTTTGGCTTGATGGTGCTCGTGGTCGCGATCAGGGACAACATCGGTGGCTATGGCGAGTGTATCCTCGCGGGCTGGCTGATCCTCGCGGTGATGACGCTCCCACACGTTATCAGCATCTCCGAGGACTCGATCCGTGCGGTGCCGAAGACTTACAAGGAGGCTTCGCTCGGACTCGGCGCGACACCATTACAGACCATCAGAAAGGTGATTCTGCCTTATGCGAAGTCCGGCATCCTGGCATCACTGATGCTGGGCATGGGGAACGCGATCGGCGAGACCATGGCTGTTCTTATGGTGATCGGGAACCCGAATATCCCCGGCATCCCCACGAGCGTGCTGGATTCGGTGCGCGTGCTCACCTCCACGATCGTGATCGAGCATGCCTATGTTGATTGGGGCTCGATGCACCAGCATGCGCTCTTCGCGCTCGGTATCGTCCTTTTCTTCGTCGTCGCGACCCTCAACGTGATCACCACCGCGATCATCCGAAAAAGCATGAGGAAGACCACATGAGAATAGAAACGGAAGAGAAACTGGTAACGGCAGGATTGAGCGCAACGGCGCTTATCTCCGTCATCGTGCTCTTCATCGTCGTGCTCTACATACTCCTCAACGGTATTGGGGCAATCAATCCCGAGTTCTTGCTTGAAGCGCCCTACCGGTTTGAATACGGCGGCATCTTCCCGCAGATCATCGGCTCACTCTGCCTGATCGGGGTCTGCATGCTCTTCGCTATACCCCTGGGCTTGGCGTCCGCGATCTACCTCGCGGAGTACGCGCCTGACAACAGGATCACCAGCAGCGTGCGCTTCTTTGTGGAATGCCTGGCCGGTGTACCCTCTATCGTGATCGGGCTGTTCGGGCTGGCGTTCCTCGTCTATTACCTGGGCATCGGCGTTTCCATGCTCTCCGGCGGGCTGGCACTCGGGTTCATGATCCTGCCGTGGACGGTGCGTGCGAGCGAAGAAGCGATAAAGACCGTGCCGCAGGCGTATCGGGAAGCATCTCTGGCGCTCGGCGTGACGAAGTGGAAGACCATTCGGCATGTTGTCTTGAAGAGCGCATACCCCGGGATAATTACCGGGGTACTCCTGGGCATGGGCAAGGCGATCGGGGAGACTGCGGTCGTGCTCTTAACTGCGGGCTCGGGTCTGGAATCATTCCTACCCCGGTCGTTACGCGATCCTGTGGCCTCGCTCCCCGTGTATGTCTACATGCTGGCCACCCAGGGCCATACGCCCGACGCGCTCTCGCGCGCATTCGGCGCTTCACTCGTGCTCATCGCGATCTTTTTAGCGATCAGTGTCGTTGCGCTCTTGCTCAGGAACCGGTACGTGAAGAAGATGGGCAGAGGCAGATAGAGGGGAAGAACGTAAAAACGGAGAAGACCAGGCAGAAATGAGCAAAATCGAGACGGTCGACCTGAATGTCTATTATCGGAACGGATCAGTGCACGGTTTGAAGAACGTACATATGAAGATCGATGCGAACAAGATCACTGCACTCATCGGCCCCTCGGGCTGTGGTAAGACCACGTTCCTCAGAGCACTGAACCGTATGAACGAGCTGAAAGGCGCGAGGACGACGGGCAAGGTCCTCATCGACGGGCGGAATATCTATGATCCGAAGGAGGATGTGATCCAGTTGCGGAAGAAGGTGGGCATGGTCTTCCAGCAGCCCAACCCATTTCCGATGAGTATCTACGATAATATCGCCTATGGCCCGCGGATCCACGGACAGAAGAACCGGCACATGGATAGCGTGGTGGAGGAGAGCTTGAAGAAAGCGGCGCTCTGGGACGAGGTCGCTGATCGGCTGGACGAGAACGCGTTGGGCTTCTCAGGGGGGCAGCAGCAGCGGCTCTGCATCGCACGCGCCCTGGCAGTCAATCCCGAGATCATCCTCCTGGACGAGCCCTGCTCTGCCCTGGATCCGATCTCGACCGCGCGCATAGAAGAGCTCTTGCAAGAATTGAAGCGTGAATATACCATTGTGATCGTTACGCACAACATGCAGCAGGCCGCTCGTGTCTCGGATTACACCGCGTTCTTCTATATGGGCGAGCTGCTCGAGTGCGGCAAGACCTCACGGATCTTCGAGCGGCCGGATGATAAGCGAACCGAAGATTATATTACCGGGAGGTATGGCTAGATAGATGAAAGTCAGAAAGGAGTATCTGGATGCGTTAGAGAAGCTCAAAAAAGATACGCTCAAGATGGGCGAGCTCTCGCAGATAGCAGCAAAGAACGCCATCGACGCGCTGTTCAACCATGATAAGGCATTGGCATCAAAACTGATCGAAGAGAACAGCGTAATTGATAGGATTGAATTTGACATTGAGAATCAGTGTATGCGGCTGCTGGCACTGCAGCAGCCCATGGCCGGTGATCTCAGACTGATAGGCACGTGCCTGAAGATCATCACGGACTTTGACAGGATAAGCGACCTCGCGGGCGATATCGCCGAGATCGTCCTGCAAATCGCGGATGAGCCCTACGCGAAACCGCTGATCGATGTTCCGCGGATCTCGGAGATTACGCAGGGCATGCTGACCGATTGCCTCGAAGCATTCGCGACGCAGAAGATCGAGAAGCTACAGGATTTCTCGGAGCGCGATGACATGGTCGACGGGCTCTTTGGCCAGATACGGCGCGAGCTGGTGGCGATCATGATCGAGAATCCGCGTACGATAACGAGCGCGAGCCATCTGATCTTCATCGCCCTGCACCAGGAACGGACCGCGGACCATGC
>CAZFWT010000115.1:0-2807 GCA_964522635.1 uncultured Halobacteria archaeon
GAAATAGAAGAAAAACCAGTAACCTTACCGCTGATCGGCGATCCTGCACCCGATTTTGAGGCGGAGACGAGCTTTGGGAAGAAACGCTTGTCGGATTACAAGGGGAAATGGTTGATCTTGTTCTCGCACCCGGCCGACTTCACACCGGTCTGCACGACCGAGTTTATCGCCTTTGCGAAGATCCACGATGAGTTGAAGAAGCGGAACACGGAGCTCATCGGCTTGAGTGTCGATAGCACCTCGTCACACATCGCGTGGGCACGGAACATCGAGGAGAAGGTCGGTGTCAAGATCCCGTTCCCGATCATCGCTGATCTCTCGAAGGATGTGGCCACAAAGTTTGGGATGCTGCATCCACGACAGAGCGCGACCGCGACGGTCCGCTGCGTCTTCTTCATCGATCCCGAAGGGATCATGCGTGCGATGCTCTACTATCCGCTGTCCAACGGGCGGAATATGGACGAAATCGTGCGGATGATCGATGCGTTCCAGACGTCCGATAAGTACAAAGTGGCAACACCGGCGAACTGGCGACCCGGAGATGAGGTCGTGGTGCCAGCGCCGAAGACGCAGCAGGATGCGGAAAAGCGCATGAGCGAAGGCTACACCTGCGTTGACTGGTATCTCTGCAAGAAGAAAGTGTAAAAGTTTCACTTTTTTTTCTTTTTTACACTAACAAACAGAGGGGCCATTGGAGCCCCGGGATGGAGCATACATGCTCGAGATTAAAGATCTGACGGTGGAAGTGGAAGGTAAGACTATCCTCAAGCGCTTGAATCTCACGATCGAGAAGGGTGAGGTGCACGTTCTCTTTGGTCCGAACGGCTGTGGCAAGACGACGCTATTATTAACGATCCTGGGCTACCCTAGCTATACTGTCACCCACGGCCGCATCACGTTCAAAGGCGTGGATATTACCGAATTGCCCACGAACGAGCGGGTGAAACTGGGCATGGGGATCTCGTTCCAGCATCCGCCTGAGATACGGGGCGTACGACTCGGTGACATGGTCAACATCGCCCAGGGCAGGAAAGAGGGTGACATCGACGAGCAGATCATCGCGCTCGGGAAACGGCTCAATATCTCGGCCGAGTTCTTGAATCGCGACGTGAACCTCGGCTTCTCAGGCGGCGAAGTGAAACGCTCGGAGATCTTGCAGCTGCTCGCGCAAGCGCCTGACTTCATTATGTTCGATGAGCCTGATTCGGGTGTGGACGTCGAGAATATCGAGCTCATCGGCGAGATCATGCGTGAACTGCTGGATCGGAACAAGCTCCCGAGTGAACGTGAGCGAGCGGGCCTGATCATCACCCATAGTGGGTTTGTCATGCACTACATCACTGTAGACCGCGCGCACGTGATGCTCGACGGCCAGATCGCGTGCTCGGGAATGCCGGATGAGATCACGAAGCGGATCATGGAGTCCGGGTTCGAGAAGTGTGTGGAGCTGTGTGGACAGAAGGTGTGCGCTGAGGAATGAAGACCAAGGAAGAGATAACGGACCGTGCGAAGCGTGCTCGCGAGAAGAGGGCTGCATTGGGCGAGGACGTAGACATTGGGCAATTTGAGACCAGAACTGAGGAACACGAGACACTCGGCGCACTGAGTGAGCTTGGCGAGGAATATACGCAGGATCTGCTCCGTGCCGGCATTGAGCCCTCAGAGAAGGATCGCTCAGGCTCCTTCTTGCAGCGCGACCGCTCAGTCGTCTTTTCCAAGGTGCACTACCCCGGGCTTGAGATCATGAGCACCACGGATGCCCTGGCAACATACGAGTGGCTCACGGAGTATCTCTGGCAGCTCATCCCGGTTGATGCTGATAAATACACCGCAGAAGTGGAATTGGCCGCAAGTCACGGCTACTTCATCAGGGCGAAACCGGGAGCAAAGGTGACCCTGCCGGTGCAGTCCTGTCTCTTTATCACTGCTGATAAGGTCAGACAGAACGTACATAACGTGGTTATCGCCGAAGAGAACTCGGAATTGCATATTATCACTGGCTGCTCCGTCTCCCACTCGGTCACTACGGCACTGCATCTCGGCGTCTCGGAGTTCTACGTGAAGCCCGGCGCGAAGATCACCTTTACGATGGTCCATAACTGGAGCAGTGGCATGGAGGTGCGGCCGCGCAGCGCGGTGCGCGTGGAAGACAATGGCGTGTTTATCAGCAACTACATCCTGATGACGCCGGTGAAATCGCTGCAGATGTTCCCCACCACCTATTGCGTGGGCAGAAACGCGCGGACAACGACGCAATCGATCATCTATGCCACGCAGCATGCGAATATCGATATGGGCGCGCGCGGTGCTTCAGGGCGAGGGGAGCAAGGCGGAACTCATCTCTCGCGTGATCGCGAGGGATAACGCCAACGTCGTTGCCCGTGGTGATATTGTGGGCGAGACGAAGAACGTGAAGGGCCATCTCGAGTGCCGCGCCTTGATCCTCTCTGACACGGCGCGAGTCGCGTCAGTGCCGGAACTGACAGCGACGCGGACGGATCTCGAGCTCTCGCATGAGGCTGCGGTCGGCAAGATCGCGGAAGAGGAGATCAATTATCTCATGGCACGCGGATTGAGCGAGGAAGAAGCCACCTCGGTGATCATTCGCGGCTTCCTGAATGTTGACATTACCGGCCTGCCCGAGGCGCTCGCGCAGGAAACGAAGAAGATGTTTGAGTTGAGTTTGGAGAAGGTAATGTAGTGGCTCCGCACGCACGCTCCGTTTACCAAGCCAATCCTGTTTCCCTCTCTGAAAAACACCTATGTTAAGTCCGCCGTCACCCTTTACTTACCACCTCACGGTATTT
>CAZFWT010000116.1:0-2750 GCA_964522635.1 uncultured Halobacteria archaeon
GAGGGCATAGCTATCTGTAAACACCGAGCTTATATTTTTGTTACGAATGACCGGGGAGCAAAGAATATCTGTGATTCTCATGCTGTCCGTTTCATTGATCTGAGCATGATCCTCACGTATATGTTGGTAAAGGAGCTCCTTACTGCTCATGAGCTTCGCCAGCTCATCGATGAGATAGAGCGCACGGACAGGGTAGTGATTAAGGATAAAGAAGCTATTTTTGAACGATAAGTAAAAGGATACAACCAGGTCGTTACGAACGAACGATCCTGATTTTGAGTGCGTGGATTGGCTCACGAACGGTCTGGAAGCCGTAGGAGGTATGTGAGTGCGTTTGGGGGGCATCGGTCGATTATTGGCAGGGTTTTCTTTTTTATGCACCTTTTGATCAAAAACCGGGCCGTTATCGAGCACGCGGAATAAGAACCGGGCGTTCAGCTTTTTTGGTTCTTTGTATCAGTTTGACGGCGCCGGCGAGTGCGTCAGGCCCGTCATCGTGCGCGGCAGCGGGAAACTGGATCAACTGGTCAATGAGCTCGGGATAGTCCTGGTTATGAGACTCGAGGAAGCGTAGCTGCCCGTTCGTAATATAGGGCTCGATGTCCTGGATGCGTGCTTCCTTGGAGGTATTATGCCAGATGAGTTCGTAGGGCATGGAGACGCCAACCTTGTGCTGCTGCTGGCGCAGTGTGAGCTCAAAGGTACAGGGCTCTGTATCTGATCGAGCTTTGTTGAGCGAGTTCGCCTCGATCCCGACGAGCCGGTACTGAAAAAGCTGATGCAGCTCGATGAGCTTCTCGATAAGTTGCGAGTGACGCATTCGTGACAGCATGCAGTGATACACGATCCAGAAGTCGTCGTACCGAAGCAGGGTAATGATAGCGGAGAAGTCTTTGGCCCCGAGCGAGGGGTCACAGAAGGCGAAGGCCTCGGCATTCTGGAGATTGATTCGTGCCTTGGGAATGGTATGCAGGTGCTCGAGCGAGAAGATCTGATCGCTGGCTGAGATGGGGTTGTTGAGGTACTGGCAGGCGAAGAGTGCGGTGCCTTTTTCTACGGCGAGCGATTGGAGCTTCTGGTCTGAGAGTATGTTGGGGAAGCGGGAGCACTTCGTATTGTCGAGGTAGCAGGATTCACGCTGGATGTAGAACCGGTCTTCATCGGCCAGAGCGGGGTTCAGTTGCTGGTGAATAATGTGTGAATAGAGATCATCAGGGTGCCAGTGCGTGCCCACGATCACGAGCTCGCCGTGGGGTGTGAGTATGGAGGGGAGATCCTGAAACCAAATTTTTTTCTTGTCGCGAATGGGTGGACTCTGGCGGTCCTTGATATTGCACAAATCATCGACAATGACGAGATCGTAATGAGCGGAGACGATGTTGCCGGTCGCGCCGACGGTGGCGATGGAGGGCTCGCTATAGGTTTTGGTGCGGGTATTGAGCATGATGGATTGAGCCTTTGTGGCGCGTGGTTTGAGCGGTTTGATATGGAAGATTTGCTCATAGAGTGCGATGAGTTTCTCGTTCCGGAGATACTGCTTCACGATCTCGGACAGGAAGGCCTGGGCGTTTCCCGCGGTGGCGTTCACGATGAGGATCCTGAGCTCGGGCTCCCAGAGCAGGCGCCAGATGGGATAGGCCTTGGTGAAGATGGTGGACTTAAAGGTATGGCGTGGCTCGAGCCAGAGCGAGCGTTTATGCCGCTTTTCCAGCTCCCGGCACCAGGCGTGGTGTGGAACCTCTTCCAGCTGGGAGTAATTGAGAATCTCGCGGGCGAAGTGGAAGAAGTCACACCCACGGAGCTCTCGGGCTAGCAGTAGCTGGCGCTCCTTTGCGGTCGTTTTGACGCGTTGTGCTTTCGGGTTTTTATATAGTGTGAGGATAGCATCAGAAGCGGCCGTTTTACGGTCGGTTCCCGCAGCTTCAGCACGACTCGCCACGGCAGCATAGGCCTCAGGGGTAAGTGCGACGATCTTTTTATCCCGCCGTGGCTTCCTACGGGTACCTGACCGGGAACCAAAGGCACTCATCTACGCTCACCTGCGCTTCGTCTCTGCGACGGTAGCCTCATCGCCCTCAGCCGCAGCGGTTGCAGCAGCGGTTGCCGCGGGGAGTTTATCCAATCCACCGTTTTTCTGCTCGAGCTTTTGTACGCAGCCCAGTTACGAAGGCCATTTTTCTTCCGTCTGGTGATCCGCGCATGCAGCTCGAATTCGCTTTTTGTTTGTCCCATTTTTTTATACACTGGTGAAGCTCAGGAGGCTACCTGCGTTTAAGGACATTTTCTTTCTAGAAAGAAAACGTACTAAGAAAGAGTTTTTTCCGCTCTTCGAACCGGAAACGGACGAATAAAAGGGTGTTGCTGGTAAACCGTTTCTCAGAAAGACTCTGAACTAAGAACGGGTATTTTCCGCTCTTCGAACCGGAAAAGGGCGAATAAAGATGTGCTGCTGGTAAACCTGTTCGCGCGGCGGGGGGAGGCGAATAAGTGCGAACGGTCGATAAGTGCGCGAAGGGTAATAGTTTTTTATTCTAAGGAGTTGTACCTAAATCTAGAGTCGGCAGGTTGAGTTGAAGGAGATGGAGACAGCGAGGAGGTTAGAGGACCTGGAAAAAGAGATCCAGCGCTTAAAAGGTCTGCTTTTGTTGGAGCGAGATACAGTAGCTGAAAAGAAAATTATATCACTCCGAGGTATGGGCAAACTCTTGGTCTCGGAGGACGAATTAGAAGAGGCGATTGAGAACGCGAAG
>CAZFWT010000117.1:0-2653 GCA_964522635.1 uncultured Halobacteria archaeon
TCACCGCGTCCTCGAGCCACTGGCCTCGAGCAGCAATTCCAGATACGACCGCCGCTCCGTCCTGTGCAGCTTGAGCTGCTCCAGTAACGCAAGCGCACCATCGCGCGCCTTCTCGATAGTATCTACTCCCCGCGCCTCCACTTCCACGAACGTGCCCAAACCCGCAACGTCGTCCAGACAGATGATAAATTCGCCGAGCTCGTACATCCTTCTGAGCTTCCTGACCGCCGCTACCGGCGTGAACCCTAACCGCTCGAGCAACCGCGTGGCCGCTGCAGCATCGCCAACAGCAACCTCGATCTCTTCCCGCGTCTTGCTCAACCTGTCAAACTTCCGTCCCTTGTAGGTCATGAACGCGCGGTCGTCCGCGATCCGTATGCGGAGCGCTTCGTCTGTCTGCGCGAAATCACGCTGCGGATGATTGAAATACCTATCCGTTTGGTGCACCGCACCGGTGAAGACCGCGCCCAGTCGCTGCAGGCGCGTCTCTATCGCTGCAAGATCCTCAGCATAGGCCTTCACCTCTATCTCTATGTCTATCTGTCCCTCTCCCTTATTCGGGCTCATTCCCTTTCGAACCAGACGGTTTCCGCTTATCCAGTTCGTAGTGCAGTATAGTAATGCAGTGCGAGGCAAGATATGAGGTCGGACCGAGTGAGATCTTCTCGCTCGCAAAGCGCTCCACGAACGCCTCCTCGATCGGCGGCAGGCCGAAATGATCCCCGAGGACGAATGCAGCATCCTCGCTGAGCGCTCTGGTACCGAGTTCGTCCCCTTCCTCATGCAAAACGTAAAAGAACGTTCCGTCACCCGCAAGCTCCTCGATCAATTCCGGAAATCCGATACTACGCACGCGTATCCCGGGATTCCGCCGACTGCCCGCCATCGTCTTCTTTATCCATGCCGCGATGTTCCGCTCGTCGGGCGAGACGCCGCGCAGCCGCTCGCCATTAAAGGTGATTACGACCGGGGGATGGGGCCCACCGCAGGCGACGATATGGATGCAGGTGTCCCGGCGCAACGCGTGACTGAGCCAGAGCGCATTCCCGACACAGCGCGCCACGAGATCCATGCGGCCACCGCTGCCCGGGAGATCATCCAGTGAGAACTCAGGACTCGTCGCCGCCTTGCCCGCGTACAGAACGAATTGTCTCATCGCCGTTCGTTTTGCAGTACTAACTAACCTGCGGAACCCCCAAATGAGATCAGTCCTGAGCACGATCGACGAGATCACGGGCAACTACCTGTGCGCGCTCCACGATCTCCACTTCGCCCTCGACGGTCCGCTCTTCCATCAACACCCGACCATCGCAGATCACCGTGTCCACACAGCAGCCATGCGCGGCGTACACGATATTCGAGATCAAATGATGGTTCGGCACGAGGGGGACCTTTCGCAAATCGAGCAGGGCTATATCCGCCAGCTTGCCCACCGCAATCGCGCCCGCATTCACTCTGAACACGCTTGCGGCGTTTCGTGTAGCAAGCCCGAACGCTTCCTCCGCTGACATGAGTGTTGGATCGCCGGAGAACGCTTTGTGCACCAGCGAGGCGACCTTCATCTCCTCGAACAGATCCAGATTATTATTAGAAGCGCAGCCATCAGTTCCCAGTGCGATATTCCCGTACAGGCCGGCCGCTTTCAGCTCTGCGAAGGGTAACGTTCCCGATGCTAACTTCATATTCGAGACCGGGTTGTGCACCAGTTTCACGTCATGCTGCTTCATGAGCGCCATCTCCTTGCTACTGAGATGGACGCAATGGCAGGCTATAGTTCGCGGGCTCAGGAACCCGATCTTATTGAGGAATTCCACGGGGCGCATGCCGTACCGCTCTTGACACTCATCCACCTCAGCCTCAGTCTCTGATAGATGGATATGAACAAGGATGTCATGCTGCTCGGAGAAATCGCGCACCCAGCAGAGGCTCTCCTCCGAAACCGTGTAGAGCGCGTGCGGGCCAAGCGCGAACATGACGCGATCTGAGCGGCGTGTCCAATTACGATACAGCGCTTCGTTGCGCTCGATCTGCTCCCGTGCCTTTGCTTCGTCAAAGCCGTCGATAAAGACGGCCGAAAGCATCCCCCGTATGCCACTTTCCGCGACCGCACGGGCACTGCCCGCCCAGTACCAGTACATATCGTTGAAGAAGGTGGTGCCCGATTTGATCATCTCCAGGCAGGCGAGCTTCGTGCCCCAGTACACGTCCTCCTCCGTCATCTTCGACTCCAGCGGCCAGATCTTCGTCGTTAGCCACGCGTGCAGCGGCATGTCGTCCGCATAGCCCCGGAGCAGGGTCATCGCCGCGTGCGTATGCCCGTTGAAGAGCCCGGGGATCGCGGCTTTATGACGACCATCGATTACCACGTCCGCGCCCCCTCCCGCCATCGCTCTTCCACCTCCAGCCTCCGTGATCGCGGCTATCTCGTTACCGTCAACGTAAATATCTCGCTCCTTGCCCTCTACCAGGACGCACTCTATCAGGATTGTCATGGTACTTACTTTACTTACAGGTGCACGCTCAACGAAGAGCCTACCAGCATCGCTATCAGCCCGCCGGAGAGCGTGGCTAGGATATTCACGTGATGCTTGTTCAATCTGAGCGGATTACGATCCTCGACCGTAGCGCCGAGAATACTGTCAATCAGGCAGCC
>CAZFWT010000118.1:0-2502 GCA_964522635.1 uncultured Halobacteria archaeon
TGGCTCACCGCATCATCGTATTTCCTCGACGATGCGCGTGAATACCGCACGAAACTGCGCACCCAGAGCCTCATCAAATGCCTGTAACCACCGCTCGATGTACGCTGAATCGTACGCGGGGTTCTTCACGAGTATGGCTTTGATATCTTCGATGTCCCGCGCCCGCCCGGCGATCACCTTATGGATTATGAGATCTTCGAGCGCGACAAAGGTAATGGGTGTTCCCTGCAACTCTATCTTCTTTGCACGTGCCAGTGCCTGGCGCTCATAAGGTGAGAACGAGAAGATGAAATCAACGCGGATACCGCTTCGGTCATCGATGGTGGGCAGAACCATCGTTCGCGTGACAAACTCCTTATCATCCGCTACGAGTGTCCTCAGCCCCAATGCTCCCGTGAGTGCCTCCAGCCGCGTCAGATTCTCCACGCCGAGCCCCAGCGTGATATCTATATCTCGCGTCAGCCGTGGCTCGCCGTACAGGAGCACTGCTTGGCCACCAATGACCATATAGGGGATGTGCGCATCGTCTAGCGCGCGGGCGACGCGTTTAAGGAGCTCTTGAAACATGATTGACCACCCGCGCGATCCGTATATCCACCTCAATCCCTTCCAGCGGATCGCGTAACGGTAACGCGCCCAGCGCTACCGCTTCTGCATGGAGCGCATCGAGCATCCGGAATTTTTGCTCCAGAGTGAGTTGCTCGCGCCGAAGCAACTCTGACTCAAACGCCTGATACGTGCCTTGCTTGATCATCCCCCTTCTCCTCCAGCGCCTCACGCTCTTAGTATATTTTTTTAGTGCCTCACTCGAGAGGATCTGCAGTCGCTTCACCCCAGCACCTTACAATAAGGGTTTTGTCTGTCTCGATCGCCACCCGCGTTTACGCTATGAGAATAAAGGGCGTTACCCATAAAAACCTGTGCGCCCCCCCCACCTAAATCCCATTCCCAATTATGTCACACGTACGTATCTCGTATCAGCTATTCCATACCGTATCCTGCCACGAAAGCGGTCACAGAACACCTGTTTCCAACGAGGCAATCAACTTCTGGCAGAGTTGAGCACTCATCCAGATGTCCTTTCGCCTTTGTACCGTTTCAAGATGTTCTTTCAGGTGCACTTTCGATATCAGCTTCTTTTGATACAGTTCGACGAGAATGCCCAACGTCCCCTTTATGGTTGGGGCGGCGGCCATCTTACAGCAATTCTCTTCGGCTACCTGACGGGCGTAAAGATCGTCAATGAACAGGAAATCCGCAGAAAGCTGTAACGCTATCTTTATTGTCTCTAATTCACCACGGTGCAATTCAGCAGGCTGATCCAGTGTAACTTCCTGTATGTTATCTGAGGGGAAGATCACTATCTGACCGCTCCGGCAGCGTTTATTTAGTTCTGGTGCGTCTACAGCTCCAAGAGCTAAGCCCGGTGTTACAACCTCATGGTAGACTACTTCGGATATAATGAATGAGCGTAGGATAAACCGCAAGCACGTGAGAGAGAACGCCGAGCTTTGTCAACGCGATTAATGGTCCTGAATCAGAAACAGCGGTTACCTGCGCCATTGCTACAATGTTCGTGCGGTTTCTGGAGTGAGTTCTGATTCGAGGAGTGCTTCATCGTACCTAGGCTCTAACCCATGTGCATAGGCAAGAGGGATCATCTCCCTGATCGAAATACCGGCTAACTCCGCGACCCTTGCCAGTGACACGCCGCCTTTTTTATAGTGCTCAAGTGCTTTCTCTATCTTCAACTGCTTCAACCCCAATTTCAGGATTTCTGAGAGTGAGGACTCCTCCTCCGGGAGTTCCTTGACGAGCGTGTCTGGCAGTCGAATGATAATGGTTTTCATACTTGTTCGTTTCTGATGTGAGGATTTAAAGTTTTGGTGGGTCACCAGATGCTGTTAAGCAGCTCAAGCTCGGTAACATGGCAGGAGTGGAAGATCTTATGGAACGGATCAAGTCGCTCCCTGATGAGCGTGTAAGCGAGGCCACGGACTTTATCGAATTAGATCCTACGGACTACTGTAGCTGTAATCGTACGAGCGAGGTGGTTGAGATCCCGAGAGGGCTGAGAAGAGTGTAAAAGGCGGAACGGGATTTGGTTTTACCTTTTACCGGCGATTGCTAGAACGGTTGCTCGCGCTTTTACAGGAGCACTTTGGAGACCGACTGATTTCCCTGGTGCTTTACGGTTCCGTGGCGCGTGGAGAGGCAGGAGAAGAGCGCGATATTGACTTGCTCCTCATTTTGGACCGCGTATCTACCAATTATCACCGACGATTAGACGACGTCCTGACAGTGCAAGCTCAGCTGGAACGAGAGAGCGAGTACGAAGCAGTGAGCAAGGTACTTGGTAATGCTCCTTACCTCAGCTACTTAATTCTGTCGAAAGAAGAAGCGAATGAGAACCGTCATATTTATTTGGATATGGTAGAGGAAGCAGAGCTCCTTTTTGACCGAGCGGATTTCTTTGCGAAGCGTTTGAGAGCGGTGCGAAAG
>CAZFWT010000119.1:0-2494 GCA_964522635.1 uncultured Halobacteria archaeon
TTAATAGTCCGGCGGAAGGAGGCTTATAGTTTAAATAGGAACGGAAAGCTAAAATACTATGGTTACGAATTTCCAGCAAGGTTAAGAAGGAAGAAGGGGAGAAAAGAGAGAGTATGGAACCACGGAACATTATATTCTCGATAGTGATGGTGTTCTCTTCCTTCGTGCTCACGTATCGATTGTGGAGCAAGTATAAGGATCCCGCGATTGCGCTTTCCGCGGTGATCATAGTGGGAATGCTCGCGCTCTTGTTCCTGAGCATCGACGAGCGCCTGCGAAACATCGAGCGGGACATGAAGGAGAGGGAGCGATCAGTACGCGTGAGTATGCGGTCGGTGGAGGAAGAGGTCCGGGAGAAGGTGGATTCGGCAACGCGGAAATTAGAGGATGTGCGCGAGGACCTCATGCGGAGGGGGTATCGGTAAGAACCCTTCTGGCTCCAACCATTCGCGGCCTCGGCAGCCAAGCCGTAGCGTAGCGAGCAGCCACCCCCCCGCTTTTCTGCGGATCGAGTCAGTCAGTCAATCAGTCAGTCAGGGAAGGGGATAAGTAATGTGGAAAGAGGTAATGGCGAAGTTTGAGGGCTCGCCATCGCAGAAGAAGGTGATTGAGCTCTTGCTGGAGCGCGGCTTCCGGGTGAGTGCCGAGGGCAAAGTGGCCTCGGGCGGGATCGAGATTCCCCATTCGCACATCGCGCACGAGATAGGCGTTGACCGCCGCGTCGTGGATCTGACCGTGAAACGCATCATTACCGATGCGGAGTTGAAGCGTATCTTTGAGCATCTGCGCTCGATCGCCTTTCTCATTGAGGTCGCACCGTTGTTGGGTCTGAGTGTGATCATCATCCATCCGACGGATGCGAAGCAGGTGGGGATCATCGGAGACGTTGCGACGGTGATGGCGCAGCGTGGTCTGAGCATACGGCAGGCGGTAAGCGACGATCCGTACCTGGTAGACGACCCCAAGCTCACGATCATTACCGAGCAGTCCGTTCCCGGAGAGCTCATAGAGGAGATCGGTAAGCTCAAGAGTGTACGGGGTGTGCAGATCCATCCCCCGCTGTGAAAGACCGCACGCAGTGCACGAGCGAGCTATTTAGTTAGTGGGTGGGTGGGTGGGCGTCAGCTTTATCCGCAACGCCAGCCTCAGCAAACGTCGCCATCTGGTTCAGAATCTTGCAGGCCGCTTCTACGAGGCTGATTCCCAAAGCGGCGCCGGTGCCCTCGCCGAGCCGCATATCCAGAGCGAGCAACGGCTTCAGACCCAGGTAATCGAGCACCACCCGATGCCCGTGCTCGGCTGATAGATGCGCGGCGATCAGGTATTCTTTAACTGCAGGCTCGAGCGCGCAGGCAATGAGCGCCGCCGCGGTTGATATGAAGCCGTCAATGACAACCGGAATCCGCCGTGAGGCTGCAGCCAGTATGACGCCCGCCATGCCGCCGAACTCGAACCCCCCGACTTTGGCGAGCACATCAATGGGGTCGTCCTTCTTCGGCTCGTTATTGCGAATAGCCGCCTCGATCACCTGCACTTTATGGTCGAACACGTCGCTCCGGATGCCCGTGCCCGTGCCCGTGACCGCACGCACTGCCGCACCGGTGAGTGTCGCCGCGATCGCGCTGCTCGCAGTGGTGTTCCCGATGCCCATATCGCCAATACCCACGATATCCATGCCCTTCTCCGCTTCGAGCTCAAGCACCTCGATTCCCGCCTCGATCGTGCGCACCGCGTCCTCGCGAGTCATCGCCGGTCCCGTGCTCATATTCGCAGTGCCATAGGCGATCTTCCTGGAGATCAATCGGTCGTGCGCGAGATCCGCGGCCACGCCCATATCAACGATGACGACGCGCGCGCCGATGTGCCGTGCCAGGACGTTGATGCCCGCGCCACCATTGAGGAAATTGTAGATCATCTGAGCGGTAACTTCGCGCGGATAGGCACTTACGCCCTCGACCGCGACACCGTGGTCGCCCGCCATAGTAATGATCACCTTGTCCACGATCATCGGAGTGGGATTGCCCGTGATCCCCGCGACCTTGACGGAAAGATCTTCAAGAACGCCCAAGCTCCGGAGCGGCTTGGTGAGCGAATCCTGCCGCGCTCTGGCGCGTGCCATCGCTGCTTCATCCAGTGCGCTGACGGGTCTACGGAGGAGTTGCATGGTGGCTGAGATTTACTCACTTAATTAAGAGGTAATAAAAGCTTTCGGCACCTTATTCACGGTAACGACGGGACGAGAAGAGAGGAGAGATGGAGATCGAGAGAACGGAAAAGTATATAGCGGTACTTGGCGATTTCAGGGTACTGAGCTCCGCGTGCTATAACGGCGGCTATGCGCGAGCGAAGGCGATCGTGAACGTAACCGTTGAGGACCACTTTGAGGGCGATGCCTCCCGGTTCTTCGACTCGCTCGCCGCTGCACTTGAGCTCCAGAAAGAGGAGACGGTGGGCATGATGACCGCGGTCGAGATGAAGCATGCGCGCATCATTG
>CAZFWT010000120.1:0-2301 GCA_964522635.1 uncultured Halobacteria archaeon
CACCTCTCCTCCTGATCACGGCCTCCTTGTCAATCGCCCGCACTTCAGGCTTCATCTTCTCGTAGACCGATACTACCGCGATCTCTGGTTTTAACTTCGCAAACTGCTTTTCGATCTGCTTCATCTCTTCGACCGAGAGCGGCGCTACGCCGCACGGCCGTAACGGCGTGTTCACCTGCACCTCATCAGGTTGTATGTCCGCTGCAATGCGTGCCATCGCCGCGCCTGAATCTCTGTTCGCCGTTACGAACATCAGCTGCAGACAGAGCCGGCCACTGTACTCGCGTCTGAACTCTTTGAGCCCCGCTATGATCTCGTCGAGCTTGATCTCCGCGCTCACCGGCTTGTTCACCTCTTCGAAGATCGCCTGGTCGGGCGCATCCAATTTGGCAACGACGATGTCCAGCTTCTTCAAGTCCTCACGCACTTCAGGATCGGTGATCAAAACGGCGTTCGTCAGGATCGCGATCGGCTTCCGCGTATGTCTGCGAATAGCGTCAACCACCTCACCGAGGTTCGCGCCCAGGGTTGGCTCGCCCATGCCCGCGAAGGTGATCACATCTGAGGTCTCCTCAATGAACGGTGCAAGCGCTTGAAGCTCGCGCTCGATCGCGTCCGTGGGTACGAACACCCTCCGCTCAGTCGTCTTGTTGACCGTCCGACCGAGCTGGCAGTAGAGGCACTCGAACGAGCAGGTTTTCTCCGCAGTGCTCAGAATATCCACGCCCAGCGACCTGCCGAGCCGCCACGAGGCTACGGGCCCGTAGAGGTATCTCATCTCATCTCATCTCAGCCCAGCTCCATCACCATTCCGGCTCCGCATCGTTTGGTCTTCTCAGGGTACAGCTCCATAATTTCGCGCTTGTGTGCTGTGCAGTGGCAGGGCACGATCAGGTCTAACTCGCGTAAGTGCTCCAGCCGGTTGAAGCTGTGGAACCCGCCGATGACGCCGTAAAGCACACCGAAGGTCGCAGCAGCCGCGAGAATCGCCTCCAAACCAGGATGCGCACAACCCGTGACCACAACCATGCCTTTTGGCGTATCGAGCACCAGCGACTGCTCTTTCTGCCATGCACCGAGCTCACCCGTCGTGCACACGCCCGGAACAATCTCTCGGGGGAGCGTGACGTCAACCACCTCAGCCACCTGTGCAACTGCGTGCTTGAAGCTTCGGGAGAACGAGCTGGGCACGAATACCGTAACACCGGGATGCAACACCGCGTCGAGCCCACCGGTATGGTCGCCGTGCTCGTGCGAGAGCACGATCGTATCGATTGCCTCGGTCTGCACGTGTAATTGCTGGAGATTGAAGGCCAGGATGTCGCGTGATGAGCCGGTATCGAAGAGAAGGTTCCGGTCTCCTGTCTCGATCATACAGGAGAAGCCCCAGTCGCTTTCAAAACCCGTTTGCGCCTCGTTGTCGTATACAATACGCACTCTCACGTCCCTTCATCTTTATATCTAGCATCAACTATTAAAATTATGCTGCTTGGTGGGTGGAGCCCGAAGCATATTAGATATAAGAGATGATTAAAGATATCGAGATGAACGTGCGGGGCGGTATTCGTGAGGTTATGGTCATGAACAAGATCAAATTGGCCAAATTCCTCATCCCCTGGGCGCTCGGTGGTGCGACGGGTCTCTTCCTCTGGCTCGTCTTTCCTGATGATTTTGGGAACTATATGACGGTCTTCAGTGTCTATTCATTCGTCCCGCTGATCGGAACCCTCTCAGTGGTTCCCACAGGTCTGCGGCTGGGCATACCCCCGGTACCGCTCATCGCCTTCATCATCGTGACTGATGCGATCCTAGCTCTGTTTCTCGTCTGGAACTTCGATTATGCGAAGAAGATACCGGGCCTGGGCAAGCTCGTCGAGCGCGTGAATGATCGTGGCGAGCTCGCGCTCCAGAAGCATAAGTGGGCTAGCCGACTCGGCTTCATCGGCGTCGTCCTGCTCGTTATCTTCCCGCTCCAATGGACCGGTGCAGGCGTTGGCTCCATTGTCGGCCGGCTCATCGGCATGCAGTCGCTCATGACGTTGCTTGCGGTGGTCATCGGTACGTTTATCCGCTCGACGCTGGCCGCCCTCATTTATCTCGGCGCTCTGTCCATCTTCTAACCGAATCTGCTTGTGGGTCTGCGCTTTTATTAAGAAGGACGCGGTTATTTTTATGTAATTCTGATCGGCAGCGGGCGTGAAGAGCGAGGAGGCCAGGATGGCAGAGTGGACAAATGCGGTGGCCTCGAGAGTCACTGTCCCGTTAGGGACGCTCAGGTTCGAATCCTGATCCTGGCGCTCA
>CAZFWT010000121.1:0-2237 GCA_964522635.1 uncultured Halobacteria archaeon
GTGAGGAAGGCGAATTTCATGTTGCACCGCGGTAAGGAGAAGTTGAAACGCTTTGAGCTGCAGCTGAATGAACTTTCCTGACTGCTCTGCTGCACGTCTCAGGGGTGCAAATCATGATCTGAAAACCTTTTTAATTACCAAAGAGCTAGAGTGAAAGGTAGTCTAGTGTAGTGCAGGAGCATGACCACGGTCTGTCTGCCGCCGTAACTCAGTTGGTAGAGTGCCCGGCTGTTAACCGGTTTGTCGCAGGTTCGAGTCCTGTCGGCGGCGCTCCGCGCACCCTTTTGCTCGTTTGTCCGACCGGAGCGCTCAATCCTGGAATTGGCGCACGAGCGCGGCAAAATCGACGTTGCCCTTGTATAACGCGCTCCCGAGTACTGCGCCACTGGCACCTACAGCTTTTATTTGTGCTACGTCCGCCGCACTGCTGACACCGCCTGCGATGACGACCGGAACGCGCACCGAGCGAACGAACGCCTCCACGATTTTCGGCTCGATCCCGCGCATCAGACCTTCGACATCGATGTTCGTGAAGAGCAAGCTGCCTGCGCCCAGCTCTTCCGCCTGCTGTGCTGCTTCCGTCGCCTTCACCGCAGTTAGTTCTCGCCAGCCGTCGATCGCTACGGCTCCATTGCGCACATCGAACGCGACCATGACGCGCTGGGCAGAAAACGCCGTTACGACATCCCTTATGAGTTCCGGGGAGTGCAGCGCCGCCGTCCCGAAGATGATTCGATCCACGCCCCTTCCGGATCCGAGCTCGAGGAGCCTCACCGCAGCTTCGTACGTCCGAATCCCGCCGCCCACCTCGATCTTCGCGCGACCCTGCGCTCCGATAGTCTCCGCGATGCGTGATACCAGCTCGAAATTGGTCTGCTTCTCCTGTAGTGCCGCATCGAGATCGATAATATGAAGTCGTTTCGCACCGAGCTGCACCCAGTGCTCGGCGACCCCCACGGGATTTTGCGTGGTCGAGAAGATCACCGCGTCCTTTTTGCCCTGCCGCAGCTGGACGCATCTACCGCCTTTCAAGTCCACTGCAGGAATGACCTCAAAGGCCCGTGCTGTTCGTCTGTGTCGCTCCATGAGGATAAGAGAAAGTTACAGGCATTTATTGCATTGCAGTCGTTCGCTACGATCGGGACGCAGTTACGGTGCCGGCCGGCTACTCGACCTGTATGCCGAGTTCACGTGCGAGCTCTTTGTAGCGTACTCGTAAGGTCACTTCAGTAACGCCGGTGGCCTCTGCAACGTCTTTTTGCGTCTTCCGGTCGCCACAGAGTATCGCTGCGATATAGATCGCCGATGCTGCGATGCCTGTCGGCCCTCTACCACTGGTGATATGCTTTTCAACTGCTTCGTTTATGATCACCAGCGCACGTTGCTCGACCGTCTTCGCCAAATTCAACTTCGCACAGAATCGCCTCACGTAATCGCGGGGGTGTGCAGGGACAAGCCGCATCTCGAGGCGGCTGGCCAGCAATTTGCTCGTCTTTATGATATCCTTCCGACCAACGTTCGTAGCGTTCTCGATCTCGTCGAGCGTTCTCGGCACGTTTTCCTTACGGCAGGCCATGTAAATGGACGCAGCCAGTATCTTCTCAATGGAGCGGCCGTGGATCAAATCGTGCTCCCATGCTTCCCGGTAGATCACCAAGCTCTCTTCTCGGGTCTGTTCGGGAATAACGAGTAGCGCTGAGAGCCGCTCGATCTCGTCCTGCGCACGTAACCGCTGCTTGCCAATCGTGCGACTCAATTTCTTGCGGCGCTGGCGCTCGCTGAGCCGCTGTAATCGCTCTCGATCAAGCTCTGATCGTTTTCGTGCCTCCTCCGCACGTTCCTCCTTCTTCTCTTCCTCCTCGAGCATCGCCGTTCCACACCCGCCCCGCTCTTCGCTGAGCTCAGCTCAGCTCAGCTCAGAGAACGAATAGAGCCTTCTGCGGCAGCTCTTCACGCTTCACAGTAGCAAAGACCTTTATACTTACGTACGGATGACCAACGGGCCCGAAGACGTCGTAAACCGTACCTATCTGCCGCTTATCCGCGGTCACGACGGTCGCATTGAGCACGCGCTTGATGTTGAGCTTCCCGGCCCGCACAATCACCTGATCGTTCATCACGTGAAGTACGGTTCCCAGTCGCTTGCCCTTCGTAGTCATACCTACGTTAAGGTAATCGGAACGGATATATAAAGTTTACGGAATGTTTTTAAATCTAGCGTATGAAGACAGCAACCA
>CAZFWT010000122.1:0-2163 GCA_964522635.1 uncultured Halobacteria archaeon
GGTTATTAGTACCTGTGCGCCCCAGTATAGACCATGGCCCTGGCGGGGAAAGTGTTTCTGGTTGATGCCGCGATCGACCTGCAGGGGATCGCAGCCAAGCTGAAAGGCTACAAAGCTGAAGAGCGCGTGCCAGACGAGGATATAAGCCTGATCACCGAGATCACCGACTTGCGCCTCCTTGGCGATTCACTCTACGGCACCTTCATTCAGGATCAGTTGCTCGACGTCTATCACCATGGCGAGCGCGTGCGTGTGCCTACAACCTCCGAAGCGCCCTTCTTCTTCGTCGACCGCGCGCAGCACAAAGTCGTGACTGCTGCAAACGGCACGGTACTGACCGTGATGGAGAAGAAGGCACGGGCGAACAATATCGCGAACCAGTTAAGCAAGATCCTGTTCATCGTCACGGGCAAGATCGTTGAGGCACGGATCGAGCCCTCGAGGTTCCAGCAATTCCACGAGCAGAACTTCGAGGACACCAAGGTGATCTTCTTCGACGACGTTGACTTCCCCAACATCAAGAAGCTCTCGCTCTACGGCTCCACACTCGGCACCACCACTGCGTACCTCGATAACCTGAAGCACGGGAAGATCTGGTATATCGTCCTGAAGTCGAAGCGGCACGGGCTCGTCGTCGGCGTCACCCGAAACGGCGTGGTCACGATCTTCAGCAAGGCCACGAAGGACGAGTTCATCCAGTACGTGAAGGACGAGATCATCGAGCTGGTGTAGGTAGGTGCGCAGGTTCATGAGATGAGCATGGTTTTGAGAGCGAGCCCGGAAGCCGAGCGACGTATCGGGATCAGGTATTACGCGACAACGACTGAGGGGATTGGCGGCACGATCAAAGCGCAACCCGCGGACTTCGTCGTTCGCGAAGTGACGAACCGGACTGAAGGGACTGAGGGAACGTACCTGATCGCCGAGCTGACCAAGACTAACTGGGACACCCACACAATCGCCCGTGAGATCGCGCGCCGGTTACGCGTCAGCCGGAACCGGATCGGGTTCGCAGGCACGAAGGATAAATTCGCGGTTACCACGCAGAAGATCAGCCTCTGGGATACCGATGAAACCGAGCTGGAGCACGTGCGGATCACTGACGTCTCGCTGCGCCCGATCGGGCGCTCAAACAGGTCGGTCTCTTTGGGCGACCTGTACGGCAACGAGTTCGCCATCGTTATTCGGAATGTTGACGGCGACCAAGCCGGAATTCCGGAGAAGATCGATGCGATAACCGCAGAGCTCAAAGCCGCCGGGGGCGTCCCGAACTACTTCGGCGTCCAGCGGTTCGGCACCAACCGCCCGATCACGCACCTCGTGGGCAAGCAGCTCATCTCCAACGATCTAGAAGGCGCGGTCATGTCCTATATCGGCGATATCTTCCCCGAGGAGAGCGCAGAGGCGAAAGCTGCGCGAGCATTATGCAACCAGGGCGAGCTCAAAGCGTGCTTGAAACAGATGCCGGTCTTCTTGCGCTACGAGCGCGCGATGCTGAACGAGCTGGTTAAGAACACAGAAGGAGAACAAGGAGAAGCGCAGTTCCGCGCGGCCTTTTCCGTACTCCCAAAGAACTTACAGAAACTGTTCGTGCACGCTTACCAGGCGTACCTCTTCAATCTCATGCTCAGCCGGCGTCTGGAGCTCGGCCTGCCATTCAACGAGGCGGTGGTCGGCGATGTTGTCTGCTATCATGACGAGCATGGCATACCAGATCCCAAGCGCGTAGAAAAAGTCACCGCGGAGAAATTAGACGGGATCAATCGACTAATCAGGCACGGCAGAGCGTTCGTCACCGCGCCGCTCGTGGGTTCCACAACGGAGTTTGGTGAGGGCGAGGTGGGCGATCTGGAGCGCGCGGTGCTGAGCGACGAGCAGATTGCACGTGAGCGGTTCGAGATTGAAGCACTCCCTGAATTGAGCTCTCAAGGTTCCAGACGGCCACTGCTGGTACCCGTGGAGCTGCGCGTACCAGAGGTGAGCGTAGACGAGCTCAATCCCGATCGGTGGCAGGTGCGATTAGAATTCTTCCTGCCGAGAGGATCCTACGCGACCGTCGTGCTCCGTGAGTATATGAAGCACTGAACTCGTCGAACCCGAGTGAGAAGAGTATGAAAAAAGTCGCCTCTTCTTCCTTCTTACCAGTAATACGTAAGAATAGCG
>CAZFWT010000123.1:0-2009 GCA_964522635.1 uncultured Halobacteria archaeon
ATTAAGCGCTTTCTAAAAGGGAAAAATTATACTTACTTGTGCGGATAACTATAATCACCGATGCTATCAAGGGCGACCTAGAAGACGTATTCGCGGATATCGCCGCGCTCTCGAGCGACGAGTATCTCCAATCTATCGAAGAGGCCCGAAACGAATATAAAACGGGTAATGTGAAACGGCTTGAGGATCTCTTTGCTGTTTCTGAAAAGGGTTAACGGTGTCTCCGCATTCTCCACGCCCAGCGTATCTATTTTGACCTGATCCTTCGTCTAAGACGAGTAGGTTTGCGAGGATTTAATTATTTATAAGTATATATGTATATACAATGTAGAACAAACATGCCGCTTGTTACCGTGCGCGTGGATGATAAGTTGAAGCGGGAGATGGAGCGACTCACTCATATTAACTGGAGCGAGGTGATACGGACCACCGTGGAGCAGAAGATAAAGGCGGAAGGCGAAAGAAACCTTGCGGAAGCGGTGCTCCTGAACGAGCGGCTCCGTAAGAAAGCTCCTGAAGGCTGGGACAGTACACGAGTGATAAAAACATGGCGGCAGAAACGGTAGTGATCGATGCGTCCGTGGTCGCAAAGTGGTTCTTAAAGGAAGTTTACAGCACGAACGCTCTTCTGCTCAGAGATAAGTATATTGCTGGGGAGATTGCACTTGCGAGTCCTTGCATTATGCCCTTCGAGGTCCTTAATGTATTACGATATAGTGGCGTATACTCCAGGGATGCGCTGGTAAGTGTTGTCAGGTCCCTGGATAGATATGGAATAGAACTCTGGGATTTGATTGGAGCGTACGGGCAGAGAGTTGCAGATGTGGCGATGGAACTCGATATTAGTGTTTACGACGCCAGTTATGTGGCACTGGCAGAGATTGCCAATGCGAGATTGGTGACTGCCGATGAAGAAATTCTGACCAAAGCTAAAGACCTTATAGCTCTACTCCACGTGAAAGATCTAACTTAAAATCATGGGTAAGATAATCCCGCTGTTTTCGTCTCTGGAAAACACCTCACCCTACCTGGCTATGCGTTCTGATCCTATTCATACTTTACCCTCACCGTTCACATCAAGCGACATCCATCTCTTCGTGCCTTCCTCGGCACATGGTTACGCGTCGTTAGCGGCTGCCTCCACTCATTTTGGCGGTCCTCGGAGGGATCAAGAAAACAAAGAGGCTTTTCCTGCCTTTATTTCACGATAAGCTTCTTGCTTGGTCAACACCCACTAGACCGATTCTGCCAGATGACACGCGGTGGCTACGATCGCCACCTCAGCTCCTCTTCGCGCCTTCACCTTCTGGTAGATCCGCTGGAATCGATTCGGCGTGGACGATCGTACTGCGGACCAGGCACTCTGAATCAACGCCCACCGGAGAAAGCCATTGCTCTGCCGGTTGATATGGCCGTATCGTACCTGATCGCCCGATTGCGCTACCTTCGGCGCCAGGCCCGCATAGCAGACAAGACCCTGAGGGCTGGAGAATCGTGTTGCCTCTCCCAGTTCGCTCAGGATGAGAGTCGCGCGAACGGGTGACGCTCCCGGGATAGGCGAAAGAAGATAGTGCCGATCCGACCACTCAGAAGGAAGCATGCCGGTAAGCTCAGCATTTTATGTCCCCGCGCTATACTACCTATATGTAGTGCTATGGCGAAAACGGGTGTGGTGGTCTCCCAAGATCTCATTTACAGCTATCTGAAAGAACCCCGTCTCAAGGCGCTCTTCAACTTCCTGGAGCATGATGTGGAGGTGCAGACCTACCTGCGGATGGGGAATATCATGGCGGTCAGAAGGCTGCACTATAATGATCACGGCCCCACGCACTCCAGAATCGTCGCAGGAAGCGCCCTTGAGATCTTCAAGATCTTGAGCAGGAAGATAACGCCATCCTCCGTTGAGGAGGGCTTATATGCTGCAGAAGATGCCCGGCTCGTTGTGCTCTGCGGGGCGTACCTTCACGACATCGGCAATGCGATCCATCGAACGGCACACCACCTCCACG
>CAZFWT010000124.1:0-1969 GCA_964522635.1 uncultured Halobacteria archaeon
AGCCCTGGGCGGGATTTGGACCCGCGATCTCCACCTTACCAAGGTGGCGCATTGCCAACTATGCTACCAAGGCCGTTCTTATATCTGCTATAGGGATATACGCGCCAGCCGTATATAAATGCCGCACGCGCCCCTGCGGATCGTCCGTTGTAGCTTTATAAACCTCGAAGCAGTTTGGTCTAACTAACTAACGGACTCACCAATGAAACTGGGTTTATTGGGGCCTGAGGGCACCTTCTCAGAAACCGCAGCATTGCTCTGGCTCAAAACGCGGAGGAAGACGGCTGTCGAGCGCGCCGAACTCCTTTTTTACCCTACTATCTTCGATGTTGCGGACAGCGTCGCGCAGGGCGAGGTCGCGTACGGCGTGGTGCCGATCGAGAATTCCCTTGAGGGCTCAGTGGGCGAAACCCTGGATGTGCTCACGAGCGAAAGTGCCTCCGGAGTGGTCCAGATAGCCGGCGAGATTCTGGTACCTATAAAGATCTGTCTGCTCGCGCGTGGCACGTTTGAGCAGATCCGAACGGTCGTCTCGCACCCGCACGCGATCGCGCAGTGCAAGCGATTCATCAGGGAACGATTGTTGTCCAGAGGCGTGAAGGTGCAAGCCGTGGACAGCACAGCGGCAGCCGCGAAATTGGCCAAGGAGATAGACGCGATTGCCGCGTTAGCATCTGAAGAGGCTGCGCGGAAATACCAGCTCACCATACTCGCGGAGAACGTGCAGGATATGGCGAGCGTGACGCGATTCGTCGCACTTGCGCCCGCAGGGATGCAGACGGCGCCGACCGGTCATGACAAGACCTCGCTCCTGCTCGCCTTGAAGGACCGCCCGGGGGCGCTCTACGACGTCCTTGGCGTTTTCGCGGAGCGCGGGATCAACCTCACGAAGATCGAGTCCCGACCATCCAAGCGTGCCCTGGGCGATTATATGTTTCACATCGATTGTGAGGGGCACGTCGAGGAGAAAGAGATAAAAGCAGTGCTGGCAAATCTAGAATCGCGGGTGACCATGATCAAACTACTCGGGTCATACCCCAGGGCTGAGTGATGGTGATATGAGAATTCTGGTAACGGGTGGTGCGGGTTTTATCGGCTCGCACGTGGTTGACCGGTTGATGGCTGAGGGTCACGAGCTTCTCGTTCTCGATAACCTGAGTTCGGGAGACGAGCACTTCATCGCGGCTCATCTGGGCAAACCGAATTTCCAGTTCCATCAGCTCGATCTGGTGCATGATGAGATCGCTGACCTGTTTGAAGGCGTAGAGGAAGTCTGGCATCTGGCGGCGAACCCTGAAGTGCGGCTGGGTGCAGAGGATACATACGTGCACCTCGAGCAGAACGTCATTGCGACCTACAACGTGCTGGAGGCGATGCGGCTGAATGGCGTCCGACGAATCCTGTTTACCTCGACCTCGACGGTTTATGGCGAGGCTGAGCAGTTACCGACGCCCGAGGAATATCCCACCATTCCCATCTCGTTATACGGCGCCTCGAAACTCGCGTGCGAAGCGTTCATCGCCTCCTACTGCCATACCTTTGAGATGCAGGCGTGGATTTACCGGTTCGCGAATGTTATCGGCCAGCGCTCAGGTCACGGTGTCATCTATGATTTCGTCCAGAAACTGCGCGCCAATCCGGTGGAGTTAGAGATCCTGGGCGACGGCGCCCAGACGAAATCGTATATTTACATCTCCGATTGTATCGAGGCCATGCGCGTCGGGCTCCACGCGGCGGCCGGCGAGGAGCGGGTGCACATCATCAATATCGGGACGGACAGCATGACGAGCGTCACGAGGATCGCGGAGCTCGTTGCCGAAGCCATGAACCTCGCTCCGGAATTTACCTACACCGGTGGCAAACGCGGCTGGAAGGGTGATGTCCCTGTTATGCTGCTTGATGCCTCGAAGCTCGTTGCCCTCGGCTGGCAGCAGCGCTACAATTCGGAAGAGGCGGTGAAGAAGGCGAT
>CAZFWT010000125.1:0-1939 GCA_964522635.1 uncultured Halobacteria archaeon
CATTTAAATCGCTCATGAACTGATAGAACTGCGGGAATCGGCGTCCGCGAAATGGATGGCCCGCGCCGAAATCATAATCCTTGAGTTCAGCTCGATAGCAAATCGCCACACGCGGGGACATCGCTTTCCTCCACCCTGCAGGATAATAGAATAGACGCGTCTCATACATTTCGGTCAGCCCGTGAAGTTACGGAATCGCTGGACACCCCTTGAGTGCTGGCTTGCCGGCTGGCTGGCATCGCCTTTATGTAGGGAAAAGGCTGAGTAAAAGGCTGAGTAAAGAGTGGAGAGACCGGGAGAGAGAGGAGCAATGACCACCTGGATCGACGAGCATCTTGCTGTCTCGCCGATGCCAAGTACCCGTGAGCTTAAAGATCTTGCAAGCACCTTCAACGCAGTCGCGGTGCTCGTGGAGGACTGGGAGCTGAAGTACGATCCCGCGCAGTTGCAGCTGCTGGGCGTGAAGGTGAACCACCTCCCAATACCTGATTTCGGGATACCGCGCCTCCCGGAGTTCCAAAAACTCGTCGCATGGCTACTTACCGAAACGGGGGACGGCCATGCCGCACTGATCCATTGCGTCGGCGGCATTGGGCGAAGTGGCATGGTCGCCGCAGCGTACCTTGTGGCTAGGGGCGTCCCCGTCGAGTATGCCATAAAGCACGTCAAAGGGCTGATACGCGGCGCGCTCCAGCTCGAGGAGCAGGTGAATATCGTGCGACAGTTCGCGCTGCGGTAGCTTCGTGATCGCTCGGTCGACCGAAGCGACGAGGTAAGGGTAGAAAATGCCCGCTGAAGTGACGATTAACCAAACTACACCTATGTTAAGTCCGCCTTTGTGTTCCGTTATGCCTCCCGCGTATTTAACCTTTTCGTTCCACCGTCGCATCTCCTCAGGACAAGACATACACCTATTCGCGGTCTTCGGCCGCACTATGGCAAACTCCGTCCTTGGGTAGCTCTGCGCTCTAATCAAACTCCCGCGGTCGCCGCCGCATGTTTGTTCCCAGAGTCTGCAGCGCTACCCTTCGATGCGAAACGGCTCTTTATGCTTCAGCATGTAGTAGATCGCCTGAAGGAGCTTTCGTGCAGCCGCGATGATCGCGATCTTCTCGCCTCGTTTCCGTTTTATCTTCTTATAGCGGCTGTCTCGCAATCAGATGCGTTAGAGCATACGCACACGCAGGTATATCCCGCGCCCATATTTTGGCAGACGCTGGCGTTGCATTCACCGATTACGGGATACAGAGTCCCGTTAGGTGGATTGGACATACAGGCACCATGATCATACCCTTTCTCATTGCAGGCCATTCAGCGTCTGAGTTGAACGTTTGAACGCAACCGGAAACTGCGAGCAGGGCAATGAGCGCCAGTATCAGCATTCCTTTGAGATACTTCTTTTGTCTCATTTTACCACACCCCTACACGTGCAGCGGCGTCCCGTGCGTATCGATCTCGCCCGCCTTTATCCGCGTGGACGAGATGAGCCCGCCATCCGCGGCATTCACGTGCTCGACCATTACGATCGCTATCGGCTTCTTGCCACGTGCCTTCCGCAGCTCGTTAATCTTCACTGCAATGGGATAGGTCTCGGGCGAGATCACGATGTAATCGAAATCCTCGTCCAGCGTAGGGCCATAGCGGTCGTGTAATTGCACCACGCGTGCCTGTACGCCGTATTTCTCATGCATGTACCGCTGGAGATCCGCCGCGCGCGCCTCGAACGGACGAACTTCACGATCCCTGCAGGCGCGCGCCATTGCATCCGAGGTCACACCGATCACGATCTCACCCCCCCCTTCGCTCAGCTCGTATACGCGTTTCAAGAGCTTCTTATGTCCGTCGTGCAACGGATCGAACGTGCCGCCGAACGCTACCTTCATCCTTCCTTAGTATATACCTACCAAATTCATCTGCTTATCTTATTTTCCCTTTCTTT
>CAZFWT010000126.1:0-1892 GCA_964522635.1 uncultured Halobacteria archaeon
CGCGAGAAACATCTGCAGTTTAAAAATCTGATGATCGAGATCTTTGGCGCAGAGCATGTAACACTGAGAGGACTGCTCTTCGAGATACGCGAGGCGGTCGATGACATAGCTCCAGACAATAAGGATCAGACCGTCGCGATTCTCGAGCACTGCCTTGCCGATTTAAAAAGTCTGCGGTGATAAAAGAAGATGTTCGCAATAGAAGTAGAAAATCTGACGAAGAAGTTTGACGGGTTTACCGCGGTAGACAGCGTTTCGTTCACGATAACCAGCGGCGAGATCTTCGGCTTGCTCGGGCCCAACGGCGCGGGCAAGACGACGGCCATTTCGATGCTCGCCACATTGTTGCGGCCAACGTCCGGTTCTGCGCGGGTGAATGGCTTTGAGATAACAAAACACGAGGACGACGTACGGAAATCGATCGGTGTCGTCTTTCAGGATCAGAGCCTGGATGAGGAGCTGACGGCGTATGAGAACATGGACTTTCACGCACGTTTGTATCGCATTCCGCGTGATGTGCGGCAGCAGAAGATCGCTGAACTGCTGCGGCTCGTTGAATTGGACGAGAAGAAGGATAATCTCGTGAAGACCTTTTCGGGCGGGATGCGACGGCGGCTGGAGATAGCCCGGGGGTTACTGCACGAGCCGAACGTGCTGTTCCTGGATGAGCCGACGCTTGGCCTGGATCCGCAGACCAGGAACCATCTCTGGGCGTATATCGAGCAAATGAATAAGGAGAAAGGCATTACGATCATTCTCACGACCCATTATATGGACGAAGCAGACCGGCTCTGCGATCGTGTGGCGATAATCGATAAAGGCAAGATCATTGCCTTGGATACGCCGGAGAAGCTGAAAGAAGAGCTTGGCGGCGACGTTATCACCATAAAAGCCTCGGAACGGGATCGGCTGTATGAGCAGCTCAAAGCGTTATCCTGGGTCATCCATGTAGAGTCGCATGACGGCTATGTTACCATCAATTTGCAGAATGCGGAGCGGCACGTTGCTGAGCTTGCACGTCTTTCCGCGACGAATGGCATCGATATAGAGTCGCTTTCGATCCGTAAGCCAACGCTCGAAGACGTCTTTCTCCACTATACGGGCAGGACGATGCGGGAAGAGGAAGCGAGCAGCAAGGACCAGATGCGACTGATGCATCGCTTGCACCGGAGATAGATGAGCAAGATACCATGGATATTGTGTACACGATCTGGTTACGGAACATGAAACGGTATTTACGGTCGAAGAGCAGGATAATCGGCAGTTTGGGTATGCCGCTCTTCTTCCTGCTCGTGCTTGGCTTCGGGCTCAATTCGGTGGTGCGGATTCCAGGCGGAGCGGGAGAGGACTACACGGGCTTCATCGTGCCCGGTATCGTGGCCATGAGTGTGCTCTTTACCTCGGTCTTTTCCGGTATCCAGATCATCTGGGACAAGCAGTTTGGCTTCCTGAAAGAGACGCTGGTGGCGCCGGTCTCACGATTGGAGATCATGCTGGGTCAGACCATGGGCGGTGCGACAACCGCGTGTATCCAGGGATTGATCATACTCGTTCTGTCGCTGTTCATGGGTCTGAACGTCACCAGTGCGCTGGGGCTTCTGATTGCGGCGGCATTTATGGTGCTCATCGGGCTCTCGTTTACCGCATTCGGCATCGCGATCGCATCGAAGATGGAGGATATGCACGGCTTCCAGCTCATCATGAACTTCGTAATCTTCCCGATATTCGGGCTCTCCGGAGCGCTCTTCCCGATCGATAGCCTGCCTTCGTGGTTACGGTCACTGACCCTGCTCGATCCGTTGACCTACGGTGTGGAAGGGATCCGGTACGGATTAGCGGGCACATCGCAGGTACATCCGTTCGTGGGCTTCGTGGTGCTGGTCGGGTTTACC
>CAZFWT010000127.1:0-1633 GCA_964522635.1 uncultured Halobacteria archaeon
GAACTATCGTACGTAAGTACGTACATACATACATACTCAGATACGTAATCATGCCACCGAAAATGGTGCTTGCGGGCGTGATTGTTGCAGTGGTCGTGCTCATCGCGCTAATACTCGCGGTCTTATCGCCACCGGACCACGAGCCCGGAACGAATGACGCGAGAGAACTGAACGAGGCGGAGAATATGGAGCTCGGAGATCGGCTGAAACTGCCCGAACCGCGATACGCGAGTAACACCTCTGTTGAGGCGGCATTGGCGCAGAGAAGATCGGTACGGGCGTATTCGGGCGAGGCTCTAACGATTGATGAGCTCTCGCAGCTCCTCTGGGCGGCACAAGGGATAACAGAGCCCTGGGGCGGGCGAACTGCGCCCTCGGCGGGCGCGCTCTACCCGCTCGAGCTCTACGTCGTTGTCGGCACCGTCACGGGCCTGGACGCGGGCGTGTACCGGTATCGTCCCGCAACCCACGAATTGGAGAAGACAAGAGACAGCGACGTTCGTGCGGAGCTTGCTGATGCCGCGCTGAGCCAGGACGTTATCAGTGACGCGGCGATCGATCTGGTAATCTTTGGTGTCTTCAATCGCACGACCGTGAAATACCGCGAGCGAGGGATCAGATACGTCTATATGGAAGCAGGGCATGCCGCGCAGAACGTGTATCTGCAGGCCGAGTCCCTCAACCTGGGCACAGTGACCATCGGCGCGTTCGACGACGCTGAGGTACAGCAGATCGTGGGCATGCAGGAGCAGGAGCAGGGGAAACCGCTCTATATCATGCCGGTAGGGAGAAAGAAGGGATAGACGTGCCATGCTCGACCTCCTCAGTTTCCTCACGCAGATACCAATAAGGAAGGCGGTACGGATAGATACCGTCATCGAGCAGAGTTATCTCTTCCCCTTTGTCGCCGCCTTGATCGGGCTTGTGGTTGCCGGCGTTGCCTTCATCGCCTTTGGAGCCTTGGCTGCGAAAACCGAGCTTGCAGCGGTACTCACGCTACTCGCGCTTTACCTGCTCACTGGCTTACTGCATCTTGATGGCCTGGCGGATTTCTTTGACGGGCTCATGACGCCGGGCACCGCGGAGGATAAGCGGCGAGCAATGAAGGATAACCAGCTTGGGATCGGGGGGCTCTTTGCCACGCTCGCTGTGCTCCTCGTAAGCATCTTCGCGATTGAGGCGATCGGAGCACGAATCTCAGCGACCTGTTTTGACTACCCACTTGCAGCATATTACGCACTTGCAGGGGTCTTCGTGGTTGCAGAGGTCGCAGCGAAGCTGAGCATGCTCACGTGCATGGCGCTCGGGCGAGGCCGTGGCTTCGTGACCGTTGAGGGACTCGGCGCGCTCTTTGTGCGTGCACTCACACCGCAGAAGTATCTCGCAGCGCTCATCTCTTCCGTCATTATAGCGATTATCTTCATCACCTCTGTTTGGTGCGTCGCGGTGCTAACGGGCATCGTGGTAGCCGTCGTCGTTGCGCAGATAGCGAGGCTGAAATTCGGTGCGGTCAGTGGCGACGTCCTCGGGACGGCAAACGAGCTCGCGCGATGCGTAACGCTCTTCATGTGGGCGCTCCTGTGAGTCGCTCCCCAGAGACGGCATGAAGACCGCTTGGCGCGCTCACCGAGTT